>JBNJGC010000070.1:0-12557 GCA_051747405.1 Pseudomonadota bacterium | reverse complement strand
GCGCCGATGGGCAGCACGTTGGCCTTGCCGCTGGCGGTGGCGCGGTGGCGGATCTGTTCGGCCACCGCCGGGTTGTCGATCACCGGTCGGGTGTCCGGTGGACAGCAGAGGGTGGTGATGCCGGCGGCGGCGGCGGCGGCGGTCTCGGAGGCGATGTTGCCTTTGTGTTTTTCGCCCGGCTCGCGCAGTCGCGCCTGCAGGTCGATAAGTCCGGGGCAGACGATCTGGCCGCTGGCGTCGATGGCCTCTTGCGTGTCGAAGTCCGCCGGCGGTGCGCCGATGGCGGCGATGCGTCCGGCTTCGATATAGAGCTCGGTGACTTCATCGAGGCCGTTGGCCGGGTCGATAACGCGACCACCACGAATCACGATGCCCATTACTGCCCCTCCCCGCTTGTTTCTGCCCCGGGCTGGCGCCCGAGTACCATGCTCATTACGGCCATGCGTACCGCCAGGCCGTTGCTCACCTGCTCCAGGATCACCGACTGGGGACCATCGGCGACGCTGGAGGCGATCTCCACGCCGCGGTTGATGGGGCCGGGGTGGAGGACGATGGCGCCGGCGTCGGCCTGCCGGAGCTTCTCTTCGCTCAGGCCGTAGCGCTGGAAGTATTCGTTCTCGCTCGGCAGCAACGCCCCCTGCATACGCTCTTTTTGCAGCCGCAGCATGATGATGACGTCGACCCCTTGCAGCCCCTGCTCCATGTCGTGGTAGATGTGCGCGCCCATCTGGCCGAAGGCCGCGGGGATCAAGGTCTTGGGGCCGATCACGCGTAACTCGCCGACGCCGAGGGTGTTGAGGGCGTGGATCTGCGAGCGGGCGACGCGGGAGTGGAGGATGTCGCCGACGATGGCCACGGTGAGATTGTGGAACTCCCCCTTGTGGCGGCGGATGGTGAACATGTCGAGCATTGCCTGGGTGGGGTGGGCGTGGCGACCGTCACCGGCGTTGATCACGCTGACATGCGGCGCGACGTGTTTGGCGATGAAGTGGGCCGCGCCGCTGTCGCCGTGGCGCACCACGAACATATCGCAGTGCATCGCCTCCAGATTGTGCAGCATATCCAGCAGGCTCTCGCCCTTGCTGGTGGCGGAGGTGGCGATGTTGATGCTCTGCACATCGGCCGAGAGGCGCGAGGCGGCCAGCTCGAAGGTGGTGCGGGTGCGGGTGCTGGTCTCGAAGAAGAGGTTGATGATGGTCTTGCCGCGCAGCAGCGGCACCTTCTTGACGCTCTTACCACCAACCGGGGCGAAGGATTCGGCCAGGTCGAGGATCTCGCTCAGGTGCTGTTTGCTCAGCCCCTCGGTGGTGAGGAAGTGGCGGAGCTTGCCGTTGCTGTCCAGTTGCGGATTGTTCATGGGCTCTTCTGCAGGCTGAGACTCAGTGGGGTGGGACCGGTGAGCTTGATCTGCTCGTTGGGGCCGAGGTGGATACGCAGGCCGCTGATATCGGGTTGGATTGGCAGTTCGCGACCGCTGCGCTCGACCAGTACCGCGAGGATGACGCGGGCGGGACGACCGTAGTCGAAGATCTCGTTGAGGGCGGCGCGGATGGTGCGTCCCGACTGCAGCACATCATCCACCAGCAGGATGGTGCGATCCTCCACCTCGAAGGGGAGGTTGGAGGGTTTGACCTCCGGATGCATACCGATACGCGAGAAGTCGTCGCGGTAGAAGCTGATATCGAGTGTGCCCAGCGGTTCGGTCAGGGCGAGTTTGCTGTGCAGCGCTTCGGCCACCCAAGCGCCGCCGGTGTGGATGCCGACCATGCAGGGGTTGTCGATGCCGTCCTGAACGAGCAGCGTATGGAGCTGTTCGGCCATGGGGTCGATAAGCGTGGCGGGGTCTGAGGGTATCGCGTGGCTCATGTGTCGTTGTCCGGTGGCTGGTTCAGCCAGCTTTCGAGGATGATCTGCGCGGCCAGTCGGTCCACCTCCGGCTTCTCAAACCCACCCTGCGTTTCCAGCAGGAGGCGCTCCGCCTCGACCGAGCTGAGGCGCTCATCCATGGTGTATACCGGCAGATTGTACCTCCCCTTGAGGCGATTACCAAAGCGCCTCGCCAAGTGGGTGATCTCATGTTCGCTGCCATCGGCGTTGAGCGGCAGCCCCACCACCAGGGCGTGCGGTCGCCACTGTTCGATGAGTCGGCTGATGCCCGCCCAGTCGGGGCCGCCGTCGGGGCTGCTGAGGGTCTCCAGGGCGCGGGCGGTGCCGGTGAGCTCCTGGCCGACGGCGACGCCGATGCGTTTGATGCCGAAGTCGAAGCCGAGTAGCACTCTAGCGGGCATCGTCTGGTGCCTTCTCGGTTGCGGATATTGAGGACAAGCTCGCCTCAGGCGTGGCCGACATCGCCGGAGAGCAGGTTGACGTCGATGCCCAGCAGTCGCGCAGCCGCCTCCCAGCGCTGCTCCAGCGGTGTATCGAAGAGGATCTGCGGGGTGGCCGGTCCGCTGAGCCAGGCGTTCTGTGCCATCTCCTCCTCCAATTGCCCCGGCCCCCAACCGGCATAGCCCAGGGCGATGAGGTAGCGGGCGGGGCCTTCGCTGTGGCCGATGGCGGCGAGGATGTCGCGGGAGGTGGTGAGGGCGATCTCATCGCTGATCGGCAGGCTCGCCTCCCAGGCCCCTACGGGGGTGTGGATGACAAAGCCGTGCTCGGGTTGGACCGGACCGCCGTCGTTGACCATCACCGAGGTGTCGAGGCGGTTGCTCGGTTCGATCTCCATCTGTCGGAGTACCTCGGCGAGGGAGACCGACATGGGGCGATTGATGACGATGCCCATGGCCCCCTCATCGGTGTGTTCACAGATGTAGGTGACGGTGTGGCTGAAATTGGGATCGTCCAGCGTGGGCATGGCGATCAGGAAATAGTTTCGCAGATTGGGGGTATCACTCATGGGGCGAAGTATCCGCCAGGGGACGGTGCGGACGCAAGGCTTCAGGGCCGGGCTTGTTGAAAGCTGTCGTTCTGGAACTGCCAGACCCGGATGATCTCCAGGCTGTCGTTGTCCTTGCGGATGTCGGGGGGGAAGGGGTTGAACGGCGCCGCCATTTTGACGATACGCACCGCCCCGTCGTCCAGTACCTTGTGGCCCGAGGAGCGCAGCACCTCGACCCTCTCCACACTGCCGTCGGGGCGGAGTTTGACGCTGAGGGTGAGGTGGCCGCTCAGACGCTGGCGCTTGGCCTCGTCCGGGTAGTTGAGGTTGCCCACGCGCTCGACCTTCTGGCGCCAGGCGTCCATGTAGGCGGCGTAACGGTACTCCCGCGTACGGGCGGTGATCACGGTGCTGCGCTCCTTTTGCGAGTAGGCCTGCTGGCGCTGCTCAATCTGGGCGCTGAGGCGGGCGATGGCGCGGCTGCGCATCATCAGCTCCGCGGCGGTGGGGGCCGGCGGGGTGGGGGGCGTTTGCACCTCCTGCGGTTGCTCCACCTGCTGCTCGCTCTCGGTGGCGAGCATCACCTCATCCTGCTGGGTTTCCGGCTCAGAGGGGGGGGCGGCCATGGGTGTGCTCTGTTCGGCATCGCCCCGTTCATTGTCGGGCAGCGGGTTGAAGGCGGGGCTGGAGGGGCGGCGCTTCTCTTCGATGTTGCCGCCCCCCTCCTGGTTGGCCTGGGCAAGCATGTCGGCCTCATCGGGCTCCTGCTGGTCACTGCTGTGGACCAGGGTGATCTCCAGCGAGAGCGGGATCGACTCGGGCGCGAACCGCTCCAGGTCGAAGCCGACGCCGAGGATCACTAGTGCGTGCAGTGCCAAGGCCAGGAACAGGGTCAGGCCGAGGCGGTCCGAGGCGGAGACCTGTAGGGGTTGTGAGCGTGTCGACACAGGGGTTTGCGCTAGTCCTTGTTGAGGTGTCAGGGTCGTTATTATAACTGTTTAAGGTTCAGTTGCGCACCGCTCTCAGGCGCTGCTCCAGAGCCGGGGTGGTGATGCTGCGGCCATCGTTGGTCTGGATCAGGGCATGCTCCAGCGGCAGGCGCTGGAGCTGTTGGGGGAGCATCGCCTCACCACCGGCGAGTAGGGCGTGGGCCAGGGCGGCGGCGGTGCCGGCGCTGGGGTGGAGTACGGTCACCCGTTCGATGCCGCGGCCCGGGTATCCGCTCTGCGGATTGAGGTGGGGGTGGTAGGGGAGCTGGCCGTCATCGAGCCGGTACTCGGTGGTGTCGAGGGTGACCGCGGCCTCACCGGCCTGTAGCGGCAGCATGCCGTTGTTGCCGAGACTGAACTGCCAGCCCTCGCCAACGGTGGCGATGAAGTTGTCGTTGTCCAGCAGGGCGGTTTCGATCCCCTCTTCAATGAGACGATCACGCGCCGTGTCGATGGCGTAGCCGCGGGCGAAGGGGCCGAAGTCCACCTGGACCGCCGGGTTGTCCGAGCGCATGGTGATCCCCTCGCGGTGGATCGCGTCCAGGGTCGGCTCGGCCTCAAGGATGGCCTGAATCTCCTCCTCAGCCGGAATCGGCCCGGTGGGCAGGTCGCTATGGAAACCCCAGAGGGCGTTGAGTTTGCCCAGGGCCGGGGCGTAGTAGCCGTGGCTGAGCTGCTCGAGCTCGGCGGCGCGCTCAAGCATCGGCATGATCGAGGGGTTGGCGGAGAACTCCCCCGCCAAACCGAACATCTGATTGCTGCGCCCCAGTGGCCCCGGTCGCCAGGGGTGGGAGACCTCGGCGATGAAGTGGAGGTCTTCCAGCGCCACTTCGGCGGCCTCGCGGGCGTGTTGCTCACTGGTGCCGAGTAGGGTGAGGGTCAGCGGTTGTTCAAAGGCGCTGCTACGGCTGGTATGGCTCTGCGGTGGGCTGTCGCAGGCGCTGAGCAGCAGGAGCATGGGAAGGAGAAGCAGGGGGAGTCTAGGCATGGTCGTTCAACCTCCGGGCAATGGCCTCCATTAATGTTCCGCCGATATCGAGACCGTACTCGCGGTCCAGTTCGCGGATGCAGGTGGGGCTGGTGACGTTGATTTCGGTCAGGTAGTCGCCGATAACATCCAGACCGACGAAGAGTAGACCCATTTTGCGCAAGGTATCCGCCACTTGGTGGCAAATCCAGCGATCGCGCTCTGTCAGGGCTACCCCCTGGCCGCGCCCGCCGGCGGCGAGATTGCCTCGCAGCTCACCGTTGGCGGGGATGCGTGCCAGCGCGTAGGGGACGGGCTCGCCGTCGATGAGCAGGATACGTTTGTCGCCGGCGCTGATCTCCGGGATATAGCGCTGGGCCATGGCAAAGCGGCTGCCGTGTTCGGTCAGGGTCTCGATGATGACGCTGGTGTTGGGGTCGCCGGGGGCGGTTTTGAAGATCGACGCTCCGCCCATCCCCTCCAGCGGCTTGAGAATGGTATCACCATGGTGCTGGATGAAGGCGCGCAGACGCGCGCTATCGCGGCTGATGAGCGTGGGCGGGGTGCATTGGGGGAAGTGGCTGGTGAACACCTTTTCGTTGGCGTCGCGCAGGCTGCGGGCACGGTTGACCACCAGGGTGCCACACTGTTCGGCCTGTTCCAGTATGTAGGTCGCGTAGATGTACTCCATGTCGAAAGGCGGGTCCTTGCGCATCAGGATGGCATCGAGCTGACCCAGGGGGCGACGCGCCGGCTCGCCGAGGCGATACCAGTGCCGCTCGTCGTCGAAGACCTCCAGCGGTCGCATGTTGGCAACGGCCTCGCCCTGCTCCATGTCGAGATCGGCCATCTCCATATAATGGATCTCCCAACCGCGCTGCTGGGCGGCCAGCAGCATGGCCAGGGTACTGTCTTTGTGGTATTTGATCGCCCCGATGGGGTCCATAATCACGCCGATGGCTGTTGGCATGGAGTAACCTTTGGTAGTGTAATGGCACTTTGGGTGCTGTGCTTGAGCCTCAAGTGCGGTACTCTAGCAGAAATTATTGCAGCGGATGGAGCGCTGTTCGTGGTCAGGCGGGCTTGCAACACCGTCCGACGGGGATTTAAAAAGCCGATTCGCTCAAGAATAGTCCCTTAAATACCACGAACTTATGGACCAAAGCTAGAAAGTGTGTTAAATATCAGCGACAATACTGAGCCGTATGTTAAGTAGTAATTACGGATATCCAACGACAGACATAAGGATGGGGGATACGTGACTAGCGAAACGGCAGCAGCTGGGCTGCAGGGTCTCAAGGTCATGGTGATCGATGACAGTAAGACCATCAGGCGGACCGCCGAAACCCTACTGAAGAAAGAGGGCTGTGAGGTGATTACCGCCAATGACGGGTTCGAGGCGCTCTCCAAGATCACCGACCACAATCCGGACATCATCTTCGTCGACATCATGATGCCGCGGTTGGACGGCTACCAAACCTGCGCCCTGATCAAGCACAACCAGAAATTTAAGAACACGCCGGTGATTATGCTCTCCAGTAAGGATGGTCTGTTTGACCGTGCGCGGGGGCGTATCGTCGGCTCTGAGCAGTACCTGACCAAACCCTTTACCAAAGAAGAGCTACTCGGTGCGATCGAGCAGCACGCGCTGAAGAATGCTTCCTGAGCCAGAGCAACTGAGAGTTTTCCGGGGAGTCCCCGGGATTTGGCATACAACAGACAGACACTTGCAGGAGAACACCCATGGCGCAAATCTTGATTGTGGATGACTCGCCGACCGAGATCCACGTGCTTTCATCGATTCTGGAGAAGCTCGGTCACACGGTGCTGACCGCAGAGAACGGCGAGCTGGGTATTGCCAAGGCCAAGGAGGATAAGCCCGACCTCATTCTGATGGATGTGGTCATGCCGGGTATGAACGGCTTTCAGGCGACCCGGCAGCTGACCAAGGATGCCGAAACAGCGGATATCCCGATAATCATCGTCACCACCAAGGATCAGGAGACCGATCGGGTCTGGGGTCTACGCCAGGGCGCGAAGGACTATCTGACCAAGCCGGTCGAAGAGCCGATGCTGGTCGAGAAGATAAACAACCTGCTTTAAACGCACCGATAAAACGATAACGAGAACAGTGGCCGTGGCGGAGAGCGCACAGCAAGCACCCATCCTAATCCTGCATGAGCTGGACCAACGAAGCCGGCACAATGCCCATGCCTTGCCCCAACAGGTCGAGGTCAAGACCACCTGGGACGGGGTCGGGCTCAAGTTGGCGGGTACGCCGCTGGTGGTCTCCATGGATCAGGTTAAAGAGATCCTCACCACCGTCACCATCAGTCGTATTCCGGGCGCCAAGGAGTGGGTGCGTGGCGTGGCCAACGTACGCGGTAATCTGCTGCCGATTCTGGATCTCAATGGCTTTATCTTTGGCAGCGTGGCGAAGATGCGCCGTAGCCACCGCGTGTTGGTGATGCAGCACAAAGGGGTTACCGCCGGGCTGGTCGTTGATGAGGTGCTGGGGATGCGCCACTTCCTCGAGGAGGAGTTCAGCGAGGAGGTTTCGCGCATGGACAAGGTTATTCAACCCTATCTCAGCGGCGTATTTCGCCAGGGAGGCGAGGCGTGGGGTGTGTTGGATATTCACCGGCTGATCGATATGCCGGAGTTTATGCAGGTGGCGGCTGCCTGAAAGACGGGCGGCGTATGAAAAAAATGAAAACTCGAACAAGCACTTGGGCGGGTCATCTTTCAGTATTTAGGGAATTGAGTCAGGAGCCGAGAAAATGAAGTTACCATTTACCGCAAACAAGCGCTCGCAGGCGAAGGGCGCCGCAAAGGCGAGCACTGCAGCCGGTGGCAAGGGGCTGGGACTGCTGATTACCCTGCTCCTGGCGGCCATGGTGGCAATGGCCGTGATCTATACCATGGTGGCCATCCAGGTAGGGCACGATAAAGAGTACCTCGGCCTGGTGGCCGAGCAGCGCGTCCTCTCCCAGCAGATCTCCAAGTTTGCCGGCCAGGCCAACCGCGGTCGACCGGTCACCTTCGATGAGCTGAAAAAGTATCGCGATGAGTTCGCCCACAACCTGCAACTGCTACGTGCCGGTAACCCCGACTCAGGCATGCCCCCCTCCAGTGATGAGGCGGTGACCGCCAAGGTCAATGAGGTGGCGCGCCAGTGGAAGAGCTACGACGCCAACGCCCAGGTGATCATCGAAGCCCGTGGCGTGGTTATCGCACTGCGCGAGATTGTCCGTCTGATCAACGACAACTCCGCCCAGCTCCTGGCGCTGACCGATGAGGTCGCCACCCTGATGGCACAAAAGGGCGCCCGCCCGGATCAAGTCTACATCGCCAGCCGCCAGTTGATGCTCAGTCAGCGCATCATCAACAACGTAAACCGCGTACTCGAAGGGGGTGAGGGCGCGGTGACCGCCGCCGACCGTTTCGGTCGTGACGCCGCCCTCTACGGTCGTGTCGTGCGGGGGCTGCTGGAAGGTGATAACACACTCAATATCCGCAAGGTCAATGATGACGAGATTGTCGAAAGCCTGGAGGATGTCAGCGATCTTTTCGACATGATTGGTCGCCAGGTGAGCGGCATCCTCGAGCGTAGCCCGGAGATGTTCCAGGTCAGTGAGGCGATCCAGAACACCCTCAATGACTCCGATGCCCTACTCACCACCCTCTCCGAGCTGGAGGGCGCTTACCAGGAAGAGGTGGAGAACCGTACCGTCACCAACGTAATGGGGAACCTCTTCGCCGTTATCGCGCTGGTGCTGCTCATCCTTTTGGGTTGGCGCCTGAAGAAGGACGGTGACCGCCGATTGGCTGAAACCGAGGCCGAGCGGGAGAAGACCGAAGAGCAGAACCGACGCAGTCAGCAGGCGATCATGCGCCTGCTCGATGAGATGGGTGACCTGGCCGATGGTGACCTTACCGTAAACGCCACGGTAACCGAGGACATCACCGGGGCCATCGCCGACTCGATGAACTTCACCATCGACGCGCTGCGCAGCCTGGTAACGGCGATTAACGACACCGCCACCCAGGTTACCTCGGCGGCGGAGAAGACCCAGGCCACGGCGACCCATCTGGCCGAGGCGAGTACCCACCAGGCCCAGCAGATCGCCTCCGCCAGCTCGGCGGTGAGCGAGATGGCCGACTCCATCGAAGGGGTATCCCGCAACGCCGACCAGCTTGCCGAGGAGTCGGAGCGCTCGGTAACGATCGCCAAAAAGGGCGCTGAAGCGGTACAGAAAACCATCGACGGTATGGACGTCATCCGCGACCAGATCCAGGAGACCTCCAAGCGGATCAAGCGACTGGGTGAATCCTCCCAGGAGATCGGGGATATCGTTGAATTGATCAACGACATCGCCGAGCAGACCAACATCCTGGCGCTTAACGCCGCTATCCAGGCGGCTATGGCCGGTGAAGCGGGTCGAGGCTTCGCGGTGGTTGCGGACGAGGTAACCCGCCTGGCGGAGCGCTCCTCCGACGCGACCAAACAGATCGAGGCACTGGTAAAGACCATCCAGACCGATACCAACGAGGCGGTTATCTCCATGGAACAGAGTACCTCCGGGGTGGTTGCCGGTGCGCGACTGGCTGAGGACGCGGGCTCAGCGCTTGGCGAGATCGAGTCGGTGGCGACCAACCTGGCGGACCTGGTACAGAGCATCACCAACGCCACCCGTCAGCAGGCCTCTGCGGCGGCCAACATCTCCGACACCATGAACGTCATCCAGGAGATCACGACCCAGACCTCCGACGGTACCAAGCAGACGGCCTCCTCGATCGGTAACCTTTCCGAACTGGCCAACGAGCTCAAGCACTCCGTATCGGGCTTCAAGCTGCCGGAGTAAGGGCGAGCTGAATGCGAAACGCAAGCGGATGCGTATTGCACCCGGGCTAACGTGGGGCGTTGCGGTTAGCCGAGCGTGTTAGCCACAGGGGTGTCGATGGGTAAGCTGCCGTTACCGGGCGGGACAGAGGGGACGATGTCACCGCTCGCAGGCTGCAGTAACTGGTGAAGATAATACCAGGGCCCTTGCCGGCCCGGTCCATGACAGGAGTTAGACAGATGAGGCAATGGTTGCCCGTAAAGCAGGACAAGTGGACAGGGCTGCAACAGGTGAAGGAATAAAGGCGCGATTCATATGCAGATGGCCGAACAGTTTGATATTAGCACCCTGGCATGGGTCAAGGGGGAGATCGATGAGACGCTCAAGCAGGCGAGGATCGCGCTTGAGAGTTACGTCGAAGATCCCGATGAGCCGGAGCAGCTTCAGGCATGCATCGACTACATCCACCAAGTTGCCGGTACCCTGCAGATGGTGGAGCTCCTGGGCGCCGCCCTGTTTGCCGATGAGGTGGAGAAGTTTGCCACCGCCCTGCTGAATGGCAAGACGGAGGACCCCGACCAGGGCTATGAGCTACTGATGCGGGCGATCCTTCAGCTTCCCGATTACCTAGAGAGCCTGCTCGGAGGCAAGGGGGACAACCCGGTCGCCCTGGTGCCGCTGCTCAACGACCTGCGTCAACTGCGCGGTGATGATGTCCTGGATACCACGCAGTTCTTCCGCCCCAACCTCAGGGTGGCACCACCGCCGCGTAAAGGCGCCCCCGCCAAGGGAGTGACCAGCCAGGTCGCGGCGAAAAAGCTTCACCGCTACTACCTTCCGGCGTTGGCGAAACTGGTCAAGGGCGCCGAGGTAGAGCACAGCCTTAAAACCATCGCCACAGTCATCGACAAGTTCAATGGCGTGGCCGAAGGGGATCTCCTGCGCCGCCTGCTGTGGGTCGCCTCCGCCTTTGTCGAGGCCCTGCGCGACGGCACCATTGAGCTGGACAAGCAGAGCAAACCGCTGCTGGGCCGCCTTGAACAACAGATTAAGCTGGTAGCCGCCGGGGATGAGGAGGCACTCGACAGCGCCGTAGTCGATAAATTGCTCCAGGCGATGCTCTATCGCATCGCCCACTCGGAGGCCGCCGGCAAGCACGCCGCAGCGGTACGCCTGGCATTCGATCTCGAGCGCTTTATGCCCGGCAGCACCCCGGGGCTAGGCGGACTCAACGCCGAACTCAAACAGACCGTCTCTGCGGACATCATGGAGGAGCTGACCCATGTAAAGGACAGCTTCGATATCTTTGTGCGTAGCGATCGCAACAATACCGCAAGCCTCGCCCCCCTGGCCGACAGCCTGAACAACATCGCCGAGACGCTGAGCCTGCTACAGGAGGAGAGCCTGCGTGCCTCGCTCAAAGAGCAGGTGAGCGTGATCCGCCAGCTGGTCAACGGTGAGACCGAGGCCGATGACGACGTGCTCATGGGCGTTGCCGGGGCCATCCTCGCCGTAGAGTCGGCGCTGCGCGACTGGGGGAGCAACGCCCCGGTGGTCGAGGCGGATGCGCGCGACGAACAGGTCGACGACGCCGAGAACTCACCGCAAGTCATCGCCGAGCACCAGCGCGTCACCCGCCAGGTGATGAAGGAGGCCAAGGAGGACCTGATCCGGGTACGCGAGGCGATCAACAACTACCTGGACAAGCCCGAAGATAAGGGCGGCCTTGACGGCCTCCCCGGCGTATTGCACACCGTCAGCGGTAGTCTGACCATGCTCTCCTACAAGCGGGTAGCGGAGATCCTCCACTCCACCCGCGCCTTCATTGAGCACGAGCTCATCGAAAGCGACACCATCCCCGAGCAGCAGAAGCTCGATGCGTTGGCCGATGCGGTGATGAGTGTCGAATACTACCTTGAGGCCTTTGTGCAGAGTCGGGTACACCCCGGCTCGGTACTGGATGTGGCTGAGAGCGCGGTGGAGCAGATCGGCTATCCCATCGGCAGTGAGCGTCCGCCGGCAGTAGTCGAAGAGGGAGATCACCCCGAAGCCGAAGGGATTGAGGTCTTTGACGGCGAACCGAGCGCTGCCGAAGAGCACGCCCCGGCAGATGAGACACCCACAGCGGCAGAAGAGACACCCACAGAGCAGGCAGAAGAGACACCCTCAGAACCGACTCCCTCAACCGAACCGGCTGAAGAGCCGAGTGAGGAGGAGTCCGATCAGGGGCTGGCCTTCGGCTCAGCACAGCAGTGGAGTGAGGCAGAGTCGGAGCCTGCCGAGAGTGGCGAGCCTGAGACAGTGCCCGATGAAGCAGCGCAGGATGAACCCCCCGAGAGTCTCCAGGCCGAGGCCGCCGAGGCGCCCGCGGCAGAGACGCCGATCCCGGAGACACCGCCTGAGCCCGAGGCGGCCCCGGAGGAGCCTGCCGATTCCGGTCTTGATATCGATGACGAGATCCTTGAGATCTTCATCGAAGAGGCTGAGGAGGAGCTTGCCAGTATCAACCAGACGCTCCCGGCCTGGACCCGGGACACCTCCGATAGCGAGAGTCTCAAGACTCTGCGTCGCAGCTTCCACACCCTGAAAGGGAGTGGGCGGCTGGTGGGCGCGAGCGATGTGGGCGAGTTCGCCTGGGCATTCGAGAACATGCTCAACAAGGTGATTGAGGGGACCGTCACCCCCAGCGCCACCATGTTTGACCTGCTCGACCAGGCCCATGAGGCGATCCCCGAGCTGATCGAGCAGTTCCGCAGCGGTACCGCGCCACAGACCGATGTGGAGATGCTGCGGCAGATGGCCCACGAGATCGTCGAGCCTGGCGGCCTGAAGATGCCCGAAACGGCGCAGCCGAGCGCGCCGAAGGCCGAGCCCGAGCC
>JBNJGC010000069.1:0-12903 GCA_051747405.1 Pseudomonadota bacterium | reverse complement strand
TCGGCCTTTAAGGAACGGCGTGCATTATATCCATTGTGATTTTTCCTCACTGGAGTCGGTGCACCATGCAGCAGATGAGGTCGCCAGTTTGACTGACTCTGTTGATGTGTTGGCAAACAATGCCGGAATCTGGGCGGGCGACACCTTCTCTGAGTCGAAGGATGGTATTGAAATGACGTTGGCAGTGAACCATCTTGCGCCGTATGTCTTAACCGGCAGGCTAATGGGCTTGCTGGAAAATGCCAATGAGGGCCGGGTGGTTAACACAGCCTCATTCAGGTACGCCGATGCGGTGCTGGATAACGCGGACATTGAGTTAAGAGGGAATTACAGTGCCGAACAGGCCTATTGCAACAGCAAGTTGTATTGCATTCTGTTTACAAGAAGACTGGCTGATTTAGTCCAGGAAAAGGGGATTACAGTAAACTGCTTTGACCCAGGAATTGTCGATACGACGATGCTGCGCCAAGCCTTTCCCAAAAAACTGCTACCGATATACCCGCTATTTCGTCGCTATTTTGCTCGCTCACCGGAAAAAGGCGCAAAAACTGGGGTTTATCTCTCGTCGTCTCCCGTATGCAAGTCTGTTTCCGGCAAGTATTATAAAGACTTTAAGGAGAAGAGACCGCGGAAACTCGTACACGATGAGGCGCTGGTCGATTGGTTATGGGACGAGTCCGTCCGGCTTGCGCAATTCGATTATTAACGAAGCACCTCAAGGGAATGGACACAACGGCTGATCGCCTGAGTCCCACTCCCGCGTTATGAGAAACAAGTTGACAGGGTGAGGGCAGGTATTAAAGGAGAGTACGCGCGCTTTCTCTCCGTGTTGGCCTTGTGGAGCACGAGCCGTGCAGCCAGGATTCGGTGGGACTCCTCAGGTAGCACCCCCTTCTTCCCGCTAGTGGTCCATGCTTCGCGCACCGAAAAAAAAGCCGCCTCTAAGCAAGGCGGCCTCTTCTATTCTTTGCTGGGGTGAACAGAATTACAACGTACCGTTGACCCAGTAGTCGATACGTTCGGCGTTACTTTTGATGTATTTATCCACCGCTTCCTCGTAGGAGGTTTCGCGCGCGTCGTACATCGCGGCCTGCAGGTCGCCGATGGGCAGCTGCATGCGCGAGAAGAAGCCCGCTGCCTCTATGTTGTCCTGATAGAACCCAGTGCGCGCCAGGGCGTGTACGCGTTCATAGCTGCCAAGCACGCCTTTCGGATCCTCAAGGTAGCGCAGGTCGTAGGCGCCGAACATCCAGTGTGGGCTCCACCCGGTGACGACGATCCACTCGTCGCGGCGCACTGCTCGCTCGAGTGCCGCGGTCATGCCTGCTCCGCTGGACAGTTGAAGCTCATAGTCATCCAGACCGTACTCCCCGATGGCTTTTTTCGACAGGCGGGTGAGACCGGCGCCCGGATCGATACCGGTGATGGTCCCATCGAGCTTTTCGGCTATCGCAGGGTCCTTCAGGTCGGCGATGCTGCTGACCTTGCTCTTCGGGACGTAGGTAGGCACCGCCCAACCTAGGCGTGCGTGGGTGTAGAGCAACCCGAGGTTGACCACATCGGTTCCGACCTTCTCCAGGTAGTCCTCATGCGTTGAGGGCTGCCAGGACATGAGCATGATATCAATGCTGTCGCTCGCCAGGCCCTGGTACTGGGGGGCGATATCGGTCTGTATCAGTTCGACGTCATAGCCCATCCGCTCTTCGAGGATACGCTTGGACAATTTAGTGACGAACTCGGCGTCGGACCAAGCCGTCCAACCGATCTTGATCGTATCCCCCTTGGCCGCCTGAGCGTTGGCGACCACCCCAAGCGCCAGCAGCGCCGTCGTAATGGTGCGTAGTAGTGTAGTCAGTCGCATTGGCTTTCTCCTATTTGTGGCTGCAAGAGTCGTTGCGTGGCGGACCGGGTGCCCGCCCCTGCGTGTGATTCAGGCGGTACTGTCGTTCGCGCCACGGCGACGCAGCAGCGCAATGATGCGCTTACCCAGACCCGCTCCGCCGCCGTCGCTGCGCCGGCGCAAGCCGAAACTCTGCGTGATGCGATCGAGGAGAATGGCGAGCAGCACTACGCCGAGACCGCCTTCGAAACCGAGCCCGACGTTCAACCGTTGAATGCCGGTGAGCACGGTGTTGCCGAGACCCCCGGCGCCGATCATTGAGGCGATAACCACCATCGACAGCGCCAGCATAATGGTTTGGTTGACTCCCGCCATGATCGAGGGCATAGCCAAGGGCAACTGCACCTTGAGTAGCAGCTGCCGCGGCGTGCAGCCGAAGGCCAAGCCTGCCTCCACATGTTCCCGGCTCACCTGCCGAATGCCGAGATTGGTCAGTCGCACCGCCGGCGGCATGGCGAAGATAAGCGTGGCGATGGTACCGGGCACCTTGCCCAGACCGAAGAAGATGGCGGCCGGAATGAGATAGACGAACGGCGGCATGGTCTGCATGAAATCGAGCACCGGTCGGACCACCGCTTCAACCGTGTCGTTGCGGGCCATGGCGATACCGATGGGCACCCCGATGGCCAGGGCCACCACACTTGAGCCAATGACAAGCGCCAGGGTCGAGACTGTTTCGTCCCAGATATCCATCCCAAAGATGAGCGCGACGGCAAATACGGCGAACAGACCAAAACGCCAACTCACCCGCCACCACGCCAATGCCACAATCAGCGCGGCCAACAACGGCGGAGGCAGGAACATCAGCCCATCCTCGAACGAATCGACGATGAAGCCAATAGCCGCGGCGACACCATCGAGCACGTCGGCGAAGTGCTCCTGGATGTAGTCGACGCCACTTTCGACCCACTCGCCGATCGGTATATCCAAGGATTCTGTCCACGACCTAGTCATGCTCACCCCGCCTTGTCGAGTGTCTGGAGAAGAATGGTCTTGTTGATCACGCCCAGGTAGCGGTTATCGTCGTCCACCACGGGCACGGGTACGTCGGTCGCGGCCACCTGCGACAGTATGTCGTCGAGGCCGGTGTCCGCGCTAACAGGCTTCACATAGGAGAGAAAGCTGTGCTCCCACGCCGTCTCGCCGTCACCCTGTGCGGCCCGACCCAAACTGTCCACGCTCACCATGCCACGGTAGGTCTTGCCGCGATCCAGGATCACGGCCACCGTACGGTTGCTATCCCGCAATTGCGCCAGGGTGCTGCGCACGTTGATACCAGGGCGCTCGAACACGGTCAGGGCGCCCTTTTCCGCGATATCGCCCGCGGTGAACACCTTGCTGACATCCACACCGTAGAAGAACGAGCGCACGTATTCGTTGGCGGGGTGGGTAACGATCTCTTCGGGGGTTCCGATTTGAACCACCGCGCCCCCCTCCATGACCGCGATGCGATCACCGATGCGGATCGCCTCGTCGAGATCATGGGAGATAAAGACGATGGTGCGCGCCTCCTGCTGCTGTAGGTTCACCAGCTCATCCTGCATCTCGGTGCGGATGAGCGGGTCGAGCGCCGAGAACGCCTCGTCCATGAGCAGGATGGACGGGCGCGTAGCCAGCGCCCGCGCCAAACCCACGCGCTGTTGCATCCCCCCGGAAAGCTCATCCGGATAGCTGTCGGCGTTGGCCTTGAGCCCCACAGTCACCAGCGCCTCCAGAGCCCGACCCTGCCACTCCTCCCTCGGTACGCCGGCCACATCAAGGCCGAAGGCGGCATTCTCAAGCACCGTACGGTGGGGCATGAGGGCGAAGGACTGAAATACCATCGACATCTCCCGCCGTCTGAGCTCGATGAGCTCTTTTCGGTTCATGGCGGTGACATCATGCCCGTCGACATAAACGGCGCCGCGGGTCGGCTCTATGAGCCGGTTGATCATGCGCACCAGAGTCGACTTACCCGACCCTGACAGCCCCATGACGACAAAAACCTCGCCGGCGCGGATGGAGAAATTCGCCTGCTGCACGCCGACCGTGGTGCGGGTACGCTCGAAGATGGCGTCCTTGTCGTAGCCCTGCTCCAACAGATCGATGGCGGTCTCGGGCTCGGGCCCGAAAATCTTATACAGATCTTCGACAACGATCTTATCGGTCATATGGTCCCTACAAAGGTCTGCTAATAGGTCTTCAGCATAGCCCGTTCCCGCGAGATTTCCACAGTCTAAAACAAACCTCGGGAGGAATGCCGACAGAAGATAACAACAAAGCTCACCTTAACGCCTATGCGGCCCGGATAACAACCGCACGCCGTGATGCGCAGCAATTCTCGGTAAGCGCTCAATTAACCCCGTATTGAAACGGATCTGAAATTACTTCAGGGCTTCGGGGTCGACGTTGTAAGGCAGCAGTGCTTCAACGTCTTCGACAGCAAACTAAATGGGGTCAGAGCCCTTTATGTCCGTCTTTAAATCCTTTACTACTTACATAATCTGTACGAAAAGTCTCCTTTACATCGCCTCCGACCATCATCGCGATCGCTTCGCTGAGGGCGGTGGGAGCATTGACATGGTCATTGAGGGCGGGGATGCTGGGGGCGAGGGCTGCCCTCAGCACTGGTTAAGGGATAGCGGTCGTCAACGGGTAAAGCGCTGTGTGCATTGCTGAGGTAACCGTTCAGGGCTTGTACTACGTTTAGGGGTGGGGTTGGATCGTGGTTGACACGGTTCAGGCAGCCCCAGCGGCGATGTTCCGCGACCTTAGCCACCGCCGTCAGGACAGGCGATAAACAACCTCCCCTGCTAGGCGACATGCGGAGCGGGCGTACACACCATGGAGTGTTCAGGTGAAGCAGCCAGAGAAACATATCTTCGTCATTGGTCTGGATGAGCTCCACCGCGAGCTGCTGCAGACAGTCCGCGGTGCCGAGCACTACCACTTTCACGGCCTGCTCGACTATACCGAGGTGGTCAACCCGAGCCGGTACGACATCGAGGGGATGATCGCGCAGGGGAAACGGCAGCTGGAGCGCTTCGGCGCCACCGTCGATGCGATTATCGGTCACTGGGACTTCCCTACCACCGCCCTGCTGGCCCTGTTCCGCCGACATCTCGGCCTGCCGGGTCCGACCCTTGCCAGCACTCTGATCGCCGAGCATAAGTACTGGTGCCGGCTGCGTCAGCGGCAGGTGATTCCGGCACAGACGCCGCAGTTCCAGGCGGTGAACCCGTTCGACAGCGATGCGGCGGAGCGTGTCGATCTCGATTACCCCTTCTGGCTCAAGCCGACCATCGCCTACTCCTCGCAGTTGGCCTTCTATATCGGTAACCGCCGGCAGCTGGATGAAGCACTGGCAGCGACTCGGGCCAGGATCGGTCTGTTCGGCGAGCCGTTTCGCCTCTTCAGGGAACGCTGCGTTCTACCCGCGGACATCCCTGCCGAGGTGGACGCCTTCTGGTGCATCGCCGAGGCCCCGATAGAGGGTGAGCAGTGCACCGTGGAGGGCTATATCCGAGGTGGTGAGCCCCACGTCTACGCCGTCATCGACTCCTTTCGCGAGGGGCTCTACAACTCCTCCTTCTCCCGCTACCAACTGCCGTCACAACTTCCGCAGCCGGTGCAGGAGCGCATCATCGAGGCGGCGCTGCGTACCGTCCCGGCTCTGGAGCTGGACGACACCACCTTTAACATCGAGTTCTTTTGGGATCCGCAGCGCGATCTTATCCGGCTGCTGGAGGTCAACCCCCGCCTCTCCAAGTCCCACTCGCCACTGTTCGTGAGCACCACCGGCGCCTCCCATCATGAGGTGGCGATCGACATCGCCCTGGGCCGGGAGCCCAACTATCCGCGCCGGGAGGGGTGTTGTGCGGTAGCGGCCAAATTTATGCTGCGCCGCCACGCCGACGCCATCGTCAGCCGTACCCCCACCGAGGATGAGCTGAGGGGGTTGCAGGAGAGGTACCCCGGCACTCTGATCGAGATCGCCGTCGAAAAGGGGATGCGCCTCTCCGAGCTGCGCGGACAGGACGCCTACAGCTACGAGGTGGCGGCGATCTTCATGGGCGCCGCGGACAACACGACACTGGAGCAGCGGTATGAGGAGCTCATTGCGGAGCTACCACTGGAATTTGACGAGGAGGCGGTGAAATAGATGGAGTATCGTCACGACTTTCCCCACACCATCGAGCACCGTGAACGGGTCTGGATCCCGATGGCCGACGGCACCCGTCTGGCGGCACGGCTGTGGCTGCCGGAGGGGGCCGAAGCGAGCCCGGTACCGGCGATCGTCGAGTACATCCCCTACCGCCGCCGCGACAACACCCGCGCCCGCGACGACCTGATGCACCCCTACTTCGCCGGCAACGGCTACGCCTGCCTGCGGGTCGATATCCGCGGCAGCGGCGACTCTGAGGGGGTGCTGGAGGATGAGTATCTGCAGCAGGAGCTCGACGATGGGGTGGAGATCCTGCGCTGGGCGGCGGCTCAGCCGTGGTGCGACGGCAAGCTGGGGATGATCGGCATCTCCTGGGGCGGCTTCAACGGTTTGCAGATTGCCGCCCTACGCCCGCCAGAGCTTAAGGCGATCATCAGCGTCTGCTCCACCGACGATCGCTACGCCGACGACGTCCACCACATGGGCGGTTGCCTGCTGGGGGACAACCTCTCCTGGGCCTCGACCATGTTCGCCTTCAACTCCCTGCCCCCCGACCCGCAGATGGTCGGCGAGCGCTGGCGCGAGATGTGGTTCGAGCGGCTGGAGGGGAGCGGTCTATGGCTGGAGAAGTGGCTGCGCCACCAGCGCCGCGATGAGTACTGGCAACACGGCTCGGTCTGCGAGGACTGGAGCGCCATCCAGTGTCCGGTAATGGCGGTCTCCGGCTGGGCCGACGGCTACTCCAACGCCGTATTCCGTCTTCTGCAGGGGCTGCAGGTTCCGCGCCAGGGGTTGGTTGGCCCCTGGAGCCACAAATACCCCCACCAGGGGGTACCCGGCCCGGCGATCGGCTTTCTGCAGGAGTCGCTACGCTGGTGGGACCACTGGCTCAAGGCCAAAGAGACCGGGATCATGGACGAACCGATGCTGCGCGCCTGGATGCAGGAGAGCGTCCCACCCGACACCTATTACGACTGCCGCCCCGGTCGCTGGGTGGGGGAGCCGAACTGGCCCTCGCCCCATATTGAGGAGCAGAGCCTCTACCTGAGCCGTCCCGCCACCCTGGAGAGCAACCCGAACGCCGTCGAGAAGGAGGAGGCGATGACCATTCAGTCCCCGCTCAGCGTCGGTCTCTACGCCGGCAAGTGGTGCTCCTACGCCGCCACCCCCGACCTACCCCACGACCAGCGCGAGGAGGATGGCGGCGCCCTGGTGTTCGACAGCGCTCCGCTGGCGGCGCCGCTGGAGCTCCTCGGCAACCCGTGGCTGGATCTCGAGCTGAGCGTCGACCGCCCGGTGGCGATGGTGGCGGTGCGCCTCTCCGATCTGGCCCCCGACGACAAAGCGACCCGGGTCACCTACGGTCTGCTCAACCTCACCCACCGCAACGGCTCGGAGCAGCCCGAACCGCTGGAGCCGGGACGGCGCTACCGTGTGGCGGTCAAGCTCAACGACATCGGTTACAGCCTCCCCGCCGGCCACCGGCTGCGCATCGCACTCTCCACCTCCTACTGGCCCTTGGCGTGGCCCGCGCCGCAGCCGGTGCGCCTGACCGTCTACAGCGGTCAAAGCCGCCTGCGGCTGCCGGTGCGCCCACCGCGCCCGGATGAGGATAGCCGCATCCACTTCGCACCGCCCGAGGCGGCGCCACCGATGACCACCGAAACCCTCGAACCGGGGCGCCACAGCTGGCGGGTGATTCGCGACCTGGGCACCGACGTGGCCACCCTGGAGGTGATCAACGATAACGGAACCGTCTACCTCCCCGCCGCCGATCTGGCAATGCAGCTCAGTGCCAAGGAGTGGTACAGCTATCGCGGCTACGAGGTCGACTCGGTACGTGGCGAGACGATCTGGCGCCGCGGCTACCGGCGCGGCGATTGGCAAGTGAGCACCGTCACCCGCACCGTACTCACCTCCGACGCGGAGAACTTCTACATCCACGCCGAGCTGGACGCCTACGAGGGTGAGAACCGGATCTACGCCGACAACTGGAACGTGACGATTAAACGGGATCTGGTCTAACGAACCACTGCGCACAGGATGGCTCTGAAGACTCACCCCGGCCTTTGAATCCTCTCTTCCCCAGGGGACGACAACAGTGGCAGCGCGGTCCAGGGTAAGGCAGAGGGGAGCACGAGAACCTTAACGAAACGAAGCGTTCACTGGCGCTGTCGTTGGCGACCCGAATAGAAACTGTTGCCGCTGCTTGTCCGTTCGATCCAAGAGGATGTGGAAGATGCCAGACTACCAGTCACCTGAAGTGAGCCCGAAAGCGCTGTGGCACGCATTTGAGCGGATCCGCCGCCAAAGCGAGCTGCTCTGTTCGCCTCTGGCTGTCGATGACTACCAGATCCAGTCGATCACCGAGACCAGCCCGCCCAAATGGCACCTCGGTCACGTCACCTGGTTTTTCGAGGCGTTTATTCTCTCCCCGCTGGTCAAGGGGTACCGCCCCTATAACCCGGACTTTTTCTACCTGTTCAACTCCTATTATGAAACCGTCGGTACGATGCAGCCGCGGCCACTGCGCGGCATGCTGGCCCGGCCCACGGTAGAGGAGGTCTATCGTTATCGAAGATATGTCGACGAGCAAATGGAGGCGCTGTTCCACTCTCGGCGCGACGACGACTGGGAGACGATCCGCTTCCGTACCGCACTGGGACTAAACCACGAGCAGCAGCACCAGGAGCTACTGCTGATGGACATCAAACACAACTTCTCCATCAACCCGCTCAAACCCGCCTATGCCGAGGGCCCCGCCCCCCTGGGCGCATCCGGGGTGGACGCCTTGACTTGGGAGAGCCGCAGCGGAGGCATCCAGGAGATCGGTCAGGCTGGCGGTACATTTGCCTACGACAATGAGGGGCCGCGTCATCAGGCGCTGCTACGGGAACACCGTCTTGCGAGGCGTCTGATCACCAACGGGGAGTATCTGGCGTTTATTGAAGAGGGCGGCTACCGCCAGGTGGCCCTGTGGCTCTCCGATGGCTGGTCTATGATAAAGCGCGAGGGGTGGGAAAGCCCCCTCTACTGGCGCCAGGTGGATGGCCAGTGGTACGAGTTCACCCTCTGGGGCGAACGGGCGTTGGATCTCAATGCGCCGGTCTGTCACATCAGCTACTACGAAGCTGACGCCTTCGCCCGCTGGGCCGGCAAACGCCTGCCTGATGAAGCGGAGCTGGAGGTGAAGCTTCAGACGCTGGCGCTCGAAGGTAACTTTGTTGAGTCGGGACGTCTTCACCCCAGCTCCGGTGGCGAGCAGTGGTATGGCGATCTTTGGGAGTGGAGCCGCAGCCCCTACGGCCCCTATCCAGGCTTCCAGCCGCTGGAGGGTTCCATGGGTGAGTACAACGGTAAGTTCATGTGTAACCAGTTTGTGCTTCGCGGCGGTTGTTGCGCCACCCCGATCGACCACATGCGGCCCAGTTACCGCAACTTTTTTTATCCCCACGACCGCTGGGCCTTCAGTGGCATACGTTTGGCAGAGGATGAGTGATGGGCGTACAGCTGAGCAGCTGCATGAGACAACCACCGCAGAGCGATTTCGGCGCAGCGGTGTATGAGGGTTTGAGCCGCGCACGCAAGGCGATCGATCCGAAGTTCTTCTATGATGAAAAGGGCTCCAAACTGTTCGATGCGATCTGTCGACAACCGGAGTACTACCCGCCCCATGCCGAGCGGGAGATCTTGACCCGTTACGCCGATGAGATAGCGGAGCTGGCCGGCAGAGGCTGCACCTTAATCGAACCGGGCGCGGGCAGTGCGGAGAAGGTGCGACTCTTTTTGCAACAGCTGCAACCCAGCGCCTACGTCCCCCTCGATATCTCCGGAGACTATCTACGCCAGTCGGCCCAGCTCCTATCCAAGGAGTATCCCTGGTTACCGATCCACGCCGCCTGCATCGACTTTTGTCACTCGCTCCACCTGCCGGAAACAGTCCCGAGTGACAAGCGCGTC
This sequence comes from Pseudomonadota bacterium, assembly GCA_051747405.1. Taxonomy (GTDB): domain Bacteria; phylum Pseudomonadota; class Gammaproteobacteria; order Thiohalomonadales; family Thiohalomonadaceae; genus JAPHTQ01. The sequence goes on along the minus strand of JBNJGC010000069.1, from coordinate 2,899 downwards.
GTATTCTTTCCCGGCTCCAGCTTAGGTAATTTTAAACCGCAGGCGGCGATCGATTTTCTCACCCGAGTGCGGCAAACAGTCGGTACCGGTGGCGGGCTGTTGATTGGCATCGACACCAAAAAGGAGGCCGAGGTCTTAAACGCCGCCTACAACGATCGGGCCGGCATGACTGCACGCTTCAACCTCAACCTGCTCGAGCGCATGCAGCGCGAGCTAGGTGCCCGGCTGCAGCCAGAGGCCTTTGAACACCACGCCTTCTACAACAGTGACAAAGGGCGTGTGGAGATGCATGTTGTGAGTCGGAAGCGGCAAGTAATCACCATTAACAGCGACACCTTCGCCTTTGCCCGCGATGAGACCATTCATACCGAATGCTCATACAAGTACAGGCCCAAGGAGTTTCACCGCCTGGCAGCCGAGGCAGGCTTTGAACCGAAGAGGGTCTGGCTGGACAGCCGGGAGCTGTTTAGCGTCCACTACCTTGTGGCCGTCTAGTGATCGAGACGGGAACAGGTGTCAGTCTCAGAGCCCTGCTAAACGCCATTTTCCGCATCGACCACTAGTTAAAATTGCCAGAGCAGCCTGGTTTTCCAAAGCTGGAGCAACCTATTGATTTTCATTTATTTTTCATATACAATCGCGCACTTGCTAGAGATGGTCTCGAATATCCCCGCTAAATTTAAGTGCTCTGGTATCCATTTATTCCCTCATCCTGGCTTTCCTCCTGAGGTGGAAGAGACTCAAAGAGGGTTACCGTTTCGGGACACTTTTTTTGTACTGACACCCCTTTTCAACCCCAAGGAGAACCAATGACCGCATCCGATACAGACGTACAACTCAAAGTTTGGAAAGACCTGGCGATCAGCAAGCAGATGATGATGAACGCCGCTGCCGAAGCTCTGAAGCTGGACAAAGACTGCAGCCCGGAAGAGCTCAAAGAGGCGCTTGAGGCGACCATCAAGCGTGCCGCCGAGGCCGAAACCGAGGTCAACAAGGTCCAGGAACAAGCTTCGCTTGATATCGTCGCGGTAGAGAAGAAACTGGCGGAGAGCCAGAAGGCCCTGCACGAGGTGGAGGCCCGCCTGGCCGAGGCGCAGGCAAACCAGCAGGAGCTGGAGCGACTGCTCACCAACGAGCGCGCCAATAATGAGCGTCAGCAGAAGAAACTCAAGGAGAGCTTGGCGGAGAAAGAGCGCGCGATCAAAGCCATCAACACCACCCTCTCCGACAAGCCGGAAAACGTGGTTAAGAAGCTCAAGACGCTGAAAAAGCAGAAGATGGATGAGGCGGATGCCCGTAAAAAGGCGGAGCAGGCGCTCTCCACCCTCCGCAAGGAGAAGCAGCAGCTGGAGCAGGAGATCAAGGAGCTGCGGGAGGCAGAGGAGGAAGACTCCGATGCAGAGAAGGCCGCCTAAAGCGTTACCCCAGCACTGACAAACTGGGCCGTCAACCGGTGCCAAACCTGCACCGGAACGGCCCAACCCCGCCATGCTCGCCCCCCGCGGCATGCACAGTAAAATCGGTTTTCCCTATTCGCTGTATATCGTTGGCTTTCTCCCAAAAGGCCATACGTTGTACTACACATAACGTAAGACAACGCTGATGAGGAGACCCACCATGCCCGCAGATACCACCCCCCTGTTTGAACCCGTCCAGTTGGGCGATCTCACCCTGCCCAACCGCCTGGTGATGGCCCCGCTCACCCGCTGCAGGGCTACCGACCACATGCCCAATGCGCTGATGGCCGAGTACTACGCACAGCGGGCCAGTGCGGGGCTTATCATCTCGGAGTGCACCATGGTCACCCCCGGCACCTCCGCCTTCGGCAACGACCCCGGCATCTACTCCCCGGAGCAGATTGAGGGCTGGAAAAAGATCACTCAAGCCGTACACGATGCCGGCGGGCGGATCTTCATGCAGATCTGGCACGGTGGCCGTGCCTGCCATCCCCTGCTCAACGACGGCAAGGAGGCGGTGGCGCCGAGTGCCATTGCGATTGACGATGAGACCCATACACCGGAAGGCAAAAAGCCCTACACCGTACCGCGTGAACTGAGCCAGGAGGAGATTGCGGCGCTTGTGCAGCAGTTCCGCAAGGCGGCGGCCGGCGCCATCGAGGCGGGGTTTGACGGTGTCGAGGTGCACGGCGCCAACGGCTATCTGATCGACCAATTCCTGCGAGAAAGCGCCAACCAGCGCAACGATGAGTACGGCGGCTCACTGGAGAACCGCGCCCGCTTCCTGAACGAAGTGCTTGAGGCTGTGACCGATGAGATCGGCAGCCGGCGGGTGGGGCTGCGCCTCTCGCCACTGAACAGCTTCAACAGCATGAAAGAGGGCGACCCGGAGGGCTGGACCCGCTTTTTGGCCGAGCAGTTGAACCGTTTCGACCTCGCCTACCTGCATCTGATGCGCGCCGACTTCTTCGGCGTCCAGCAGGCGGAGGTCGTCCCCATTGCCCGCGAGCACTATCAGGGGCACCTGATGGTGAATATGGGCTACAGCGCCGAAGAGGCCGCCGAGGTGATCCGGGACAATGTGGCCGACTCGGTGGCGTTCGGCACGGCGTTTCTCGCCAACCCGGATCTGCCTGAGCGCATCCAGGCCGGCGCGGAGCTCAACACGCCCGATCCGGACACCTTCTACACCTCGGGCCCAGAGGGTTATATCGACTACCCGTTCCTGAACACCTGACCCCTGCCTGCGCCCACCTCGGCGCCACCACAGCTGCCACACGGCGGGGCGTCGTCCTCTCACACTCCCTAACCTCCCCATGTGGCACAACGCGCCCCATGCCGGGAGGGTTTCGCTTTTCTAAGTCCGCTTGAACCCCTGTCAGGGCAACCGCATACTTTGTCATCACTGGTGTAAGCCATTGATTTACGGTCGTCTGCCGCAA
>JBNJGC010000068.1:6742-12921 GCA_051747405.1 Pseudomonadota bacterium | reverse complement strand
CCTCTTAACCAACCTGCATTGCTCTATTCCTGGTCCAGGGCGATGGCGTAACGGGTGCTGCGGCCTCCGCCGGGTAATCTTTTGATACACCCCTTTTCCAGCAGCTCGGCCAGGTCGCGTGTGGCGGTGGGTTTACTCACCTTGGCGAGGGCCTTGTATTTGGAGGCATTGATACCGTCCTTGAACTCCTCACCAGCATTGTCGAGCAGGCGATTCAACACCTTGACCTGCCGCTCGCTGAGCACGGTTTGGGCGTGGCGTTGCCAGAAACGGCTCTTGGCCAGGACGTACTGCAGCCGCTCAATGGCCTGCTGCATCGCCTCTTCCAGCACCTGGAGGAACCATTCAAGCCACGGTGTAATATCGAGCTCACCCTTTTGTGCCGCTTCGAGTTGCTCGTAGTACTCCTTGCGCCGGGCCATGATGGCGGCACTGAGGGAGTAAAATCGAATCGCCTGCTGCTCGGCACGGGCCAGGGCCATATCGGTAGCAGCGCGGGTAACGCGACCATTGCCATCATCGAAAGGGTGTAGGGTGACCAGCCAGAGGTGGGCGATACCGGCATGCAGCAGTCGGTCCAACCCCTCCGGGGGATTATTGAACCCATCGAGGAAGGCCTGTAGTTCCGGTTCCAGCCGTTCGCGCGGCGGTGCCTCGAAATGGACAATAGGCCGGTCTATCCGACCGGAGACCACCTGCATCGGACCTTCGCCCCGCAGTGCGCCAATGTTGATGTCGGCAAGCAGACCAGCCCCCCGCGGAAAGAGGGCCGCCTGCCAATCGCAGAGCCGCTGCAGGGTTAGCGGCTCGGCATAATTCTTGGTGGCATCCAGCAACATGTCGACCAAGCCGTCGGTCTGTGCGGTGGCCTTGTCCGCCACACCCACGCGTTCCAGCCCCAGTCGGCGTGCCACGGAGGAGCGCACCGATTCGACGTTCAGCTCTTCGCCCTCAATTTCGCTGGTGCGGATGGCGTTTTGGATCAAGGCATCCATCTGCGCCTCGTTCCCGGCATCGTCAGGGAGAGTCTCCGTCTGTCCAAGTAGCCGCCCCTGCAGCAGACGCACCGCATCCAGGCGAGGCTGGAGAAGCTTCATCTGCCAGGTAAAGTGGGGCCAGTTGGGATGTTCCCAGATGTACATGAGCCGATTACGACGCCTATTCGAATCAGAGTATGAGCCGAATATAACAACTAATCGGCTCACAAACTAGCATGACGGGATGGGCTCCAGTTGAATACGTGGTGTCGGGCTCTTTTATGTATAGAAATGGTCGTTTTCTATATATGTTCCTGTTGATATGTATAGAAAACTGCCGGGTGATTACTCACCCGCGGTCACCCGACCGTTGAATTTATGTAGTACTGACAATGTGGCAGTGTTGTATCCACTATCTCCTCAGGCGTCACTGTAACGCTAAGACATGGAAAGAAGGGTGGGATTACTCCAGCGCTTCAAGGCGACGTTCGGCTTCCTTCCAGGGTAGCCAACTCCCGGCCTCTTTCATCTTCTGATAGGCGGCACACGCCTCCGCTACGGTAATGAGTTTCTCTTTCACCATCTGCTCTACCAGCCACAGGGTGCCACGCAGTTCCACTTCCTTGTGCTCTTTTTCGGCCAGTTTTCGAAGGCGCTTATCGCCGGTAAGCAGCGGGCACTGCTGCTGCTTGGCCAGCATCAGAGCGAACAGGTCGTTTTGGCTGGGTGCAGTTCGCCCCGTACACAGCGCCTTTAGCCGATAGGCCTCCACCACGCCGTCACCTTGCAGTGCCATGCTGACTAAGCCAAGGTCCGGCAGTTCCGGATGTTGTGTTGCGAGCTCCTCCTCGTACAACACGTTCGGCACGGCAAAGGTCTCCTTGAGACGAAACATCGTTCGCAGAAGACCGCCATCGGCCATGTCGATCAGGATATTTGAGTCACTGATTAACAGCATAGCGGGAACACTCCATGTTCCGACAGGCACGAAATTCCGCTAAAGGGATACCAAGTAACTCGGCCGCCTTGGACTCACCCACCCAGTCCTCTGCCAACGCATGATAGAGCCTTTTTTCGAACAGGCGGCTGGTTTCTGCGGGATATTGCGGCCCAGGCTCGGTCTTATGCCAACCCTGTTTTCGCATAAACCCCCAGAATTTTCCCTGAGTAGTCTTCTCCAGCACGCCCAAATCTCGGGCGCGGAAGGTCCATCCTGCCATACTCAATCCATATTCCTGTTTGAGCAAAAGCAGTTCACGCGGCTCCAGCCAGCGTCGCTTTGCGCCCAGGGATTCAACAACCGCCGCCCCAGGTACCAGAAAAGCACCGGCAAAACGATCACAGGCCTTCTCTTCGCTCAGTCCCTCGGATAGTCGACCATGCAGCATGAGATGACCCAGCTCATGGGCAAGGGTAAAGCGCTGGCGATCACCGGGCCATTCACTGCCTATTGCGATTACCGGCATCCCGCCCACTTCTGCCGCCAGACCGTCAAATCGCTCCTTGCCGATATAGGGGGTAACTATGACTCGGATCCCATGCTCCTCAAGGGTATCGATAAGATCGGGGATGGGGTTGTGGCCTAACTCCCAGGCATCACGCACTGCAAGAGCTACCGCCTCTATCGCATCAAAACCATCAATGTGCTTGGGGAGCCCTTTCGGCAACTCGAATTTCATCCCTTCGCTGGGAGGGAAAATCTCATCAAGCACCACCCAACGCTCCAGGCGGTCCTGCACGTCGGCAATGATGCGCCGTTCATCGGCCTTACTGAGTGAGGCGCGCTTACGAAACTCGACCCCCTCTAATTCGACGCTTTCAGTACGGAAAAAGTATTCAACACGGACTCCCACCGCCTTTGCCAAACGCAGCAACACATCGGTGCCCGGGATGATTTCATCGCGTTCATACTTGGAGATCGACATTGCAGAAAGACCAACCTGGTCCGCCAAGGCACGTTGAGACAGGCTCGCAGCATTGCGGGCGCGTTCTATTCGTTTCCCTATCATGCCCCCTCCGTGGTTTACAGGTATATCGTAATCATTTTTATTTGTAAACTATAGTAAATACTGTATCAACAATCAATGCACTCGGAGCAATACCATGGCTACCAATCCTCCGAAAGGCGACGGCCACCGTAATGGGGCAATTCGCGACCGCTCTCAGGTCTATAACCCGCACAATGATCGCTGGGTTAAACGGGATCCTGCTGGGCGTTTTATGGACCAAAAAGTTCGTAGGCCAGGCTGCCCCGTCCGGAGGCGCGTGTGGCGATACCCTAACGATGCCCGGCGGAGATGCCGGCCTCGTTCCTTCCCGGCTGCCTGGCGCTTCAGCATGGACGGAGTTACCACGCTCCGGTTATTGACCAAACATGATGCGCTTCGCAAGCTCAGCGCATCCTATGGGTACCGCGCGTCAGGCATATAGGGCGGCCCGTGGCCGCCGCTACAATGGGCGCTGCACTCACTGTTGGCGGCACTGTTGCACGCCACCAATATGTCACCAATGGCGAAATGACTGGAAAGCGGTAGTTACTGCATTACTTGCGGGGAAACTCGGCTCACTACCTGATTTACTTGAACCCGCTATTCACCCAAATCATCGGGGCTTTTTTCATAGTCTCACCTGTATGGCGTTGGTGTGTTATGCCCTTTATCGTCTATAACATTGGGAGCCGGAATCCCCAATGGAAACGGGACTCAAGTGGCTCGGCTCAATTGCCGGAGGCGCATTTGTTACCCATCTTGCTATGGACGCAACAACCAGGAACTCTCTTCCGTTGATTTAAGGCAAGGATGCCTATGATCACTACCCGCGGCTAACGGGCGAAAACCGGAATATGCTTTATCCGCAGCTTCCGCTATCCTGCAGGCCAAGGCAGTTTTCCTTCGACTAAAAACGTCTCAATCGAGAAACGGTACAGCGTTCGGCTATGGGCCTGGGAAAAGATCACCGTTTCAGAATCGGTCTCACACAGCCACGACTGCATTTCCTTGGGTTTATCCGCTACGAAGACTGAAGGGGTGAACAACGCGACATTTGTACCCATATCTGGGCAGCGCGCAGAGGGGAATTCAAAAGCTCCGATTTCCGCCTCCCGCATGGCGCTACCGAGCTCCTGTGTAACGCGGTAGTCGCTGGGATCGGTTAGCGTTTCGCGATGTGAAGTGCAAGCGCCCTCCTGAAGCTTGATTCCGCACTTCGTTGCATATTCGGCGCTGAAGAGCGTGTGTTGACTGCGAATCGGGGAAATTGGCGAGGTGTGCATACCCTGCCAAAACACAAATCGGTAATAGGCCGCTTCCGCCATCACGGTGGCCGGCATCAGGCCGCCATAAAAGAGCGAAGGCTCGTGGCGGGCGCCATAGCGGGAACCGTATTTCAGCGGAGGGTAGCGAAAGGGGGTATAGAGCAGGTAATGCAGATGTTCACTGCCTGCGGGTGGCGGGGGCTTGGCGGCGTCGAGCATCTCCTCGAGGAGGCCTTGATCCTCGAGGTTATCAACCAACTCCATTGTGGCGACCTGCTCCTGGCTTTCCACCAGGCGATAGAGCTCGCCACCAATGGGCTGGATGGCGGCTTCCAGGCCGCAGGTTTTCCAGAGGTTTTCCATTTTCCCCGTTTTCAGTCGCTAGATTTTGCCGCGGATAGCGTCGAGATACTCCATCACTCGCAGCAACCCCTGCACGCTTTTGACCTGCTCGGCAGGCACACCTTCAGTGTGGTGGTTGGGGGTGTGCATCCAGTGCTTCATCTGTTCCCTATCGCCTCCGACCAGGGCATAGAGGCTGCGGTAACAACGGATCAGCATCAGTGCCAACTCGCCGGCCTTGGTTTCCGGGGAGACCTTACCACGAGAGAAAAAGGTGCGCTCTTTGCCGATGACCGCACCGAGCTCCGCCTTTGTGAGGCCAAGATAATCCCCGGCACTCAATAAGGCTTGTGTGAGAACCGCTGTGGGATCTGATCGATGTGCGTTGGCAGTAGCCATGTGTCGCGCCTCTTTTTTGTTGCAATACCATATAAATAGCGAACATTTGACGTAAATGCAACAGTACTAAGGCGTTACTCCTTCAATTTAATCCTCAGCTTCCCCTCCTTCACCTCGATCTCTTCCACCCCGTCGGCGAAGGTCTTCCAGAAGGAGCTCTGTTTGCTCGGGTCTTGTTGCGCGGATTGGGTGGTCATCATCTTTCCCCGGATTACAGCCACGGCTTTGTAGACGGGGGGGACCCCCGCCAGAGAGTGGCCTCACTGTCAGTGCAAGGGTACGATCTTATCGATGCAGCACTTTTTGTATTTGAGGCCGCTGCCGCAGGGGCAGGGCTCATTACGGCCTACCTTTGTACTGACGGCGGGTCCACTGTCGAGACCGCCGAGGAGATCATCGAGGAATGGATCGTCAAAGGGATCACTGAGGTGGTCATAGTGTTCGGATCGGGATAGCTGCTGCAACGTATCGACCACCATCGGCAGGTGCTGCTGTAACTGCTGCAGCTTCTCCAGTGCCTCATGCTCCGTCAGCTCCAGCTCACCGAAGTCGCGGGTCGCCATGATGGTGATCATTGAGGCGCAGGATTCCAGCTCTACCAGCACATCGTCATCATCAAGCGAAAACCAGTCCACTTCGTACTGGATAAAACCGTGCAGAAAGCCCTCGCACCACAACTCCATCGCGCCGGTACCGGGCTCTACCTCCCTCAGATCTTCCGGCCTGGGCAGCATATGTTCGCCAACCTCATAGCCATCGCGGACGACGCGGTAAATCGAATAGATCGCGCGCATAAGGCCATTAAAGACCGCCTCATCGTCGATATCGAGGCGGTAGTTTTCATACAGATCCAGTAACCAGTCTTGCGGCATGCCGGCGCCACCGGGAGCCAACGCAATCGCATTCAGATAGCCGAGCAGTGCATCGTAGGTGGGGTTGTTGCCGCCGGCGACACCCTCCAGCGGGAAGCAATCGAAAAGCTGCCGCTCATCGATTTCACTCAGCTCGTCGCCCTCTTCCAGCCCCTCTAAATCACCGAGCAGGTTATCCAGGCGCTCCAGGGTACGCCGCCTGTTGAAAACCGAACTCAACTCTGCGTTCACCGCCTCCTTGTCGAAAGCGGCGGGGTCGAAATCATCCCCAAACCACTCCACGAGTTCGTCATACTCCTCATCACTGGGTTTGCGCAGGATCTTAAGCAGATGCGT
>JBNJGC010000068.1:0-6642 GCA_051747405.1 Pseudomonadota bacterium | reverse complement strand
TCGGCATCCACTTTGAGGCGGCGCCAAATCATCGGCTTGCTGTCGACCAGGCTGACTTTGACCTGCATCAGGGTCTGCACGCTCTTATCCGGCATCAGAATATTCCTCCATATTAACCTCGCCCACAGTAGCCCACTCGAGGCGAAAAAATACAACTGCCCGGACTCCGTTCAGCTACGGTTCAGTCAACCCCGCGTAGGCTGGTCCCCAGGCTAAGCGAAAGGATAAAGGAGCCACGCCATGAATAAGTTGATCGTCGTTACCGCCGCTCTCGCCTCGGTCGCTGTATTGAGCGGCTGCAAGCATACCGTGGTCCACCACGCCTCGCAGCCCCGCGTCGTGGTCGACACCCGCCACCACCAGCCGCAGCCAAAGGTGCGCGTGATCCACCGCGAGGCGCCGCGCCATCAGCACCGTAACCAACGCCCTCGCGTGGTGGAGAAGCGGGTGGTGATCCGCGAGCCGGCCAAGAGTGGCCGTTTCCAGCGCAATGTAGCCAAAACAGAGCACAAAGAGAAGCGCCGGCAACAGAGCGCACCTCCGCGTCGCGGCCACGAGGCGCGCGACACCCGGCGCAAGCAGCCGACCGCCCGTGCACCGCAACGCCACAGCAAGGGGCGCACCGGGCACAACCGCGCTGCCGAGCGCTCGCGCAGACCCGACCAGCCGCGCCGCCGCCACGGCAACGCTCCCTCAAGCGAAAAGGGGAAGACGGTCCGCTCACGCAAACCGGCCTCCTCCCGCAGCCGTCGCCCTGAGCGGACAGAAAACGGGCGAATGAAGCGCCCCGCGCAGCGGGCAGACCGCGCTGCGCGACGTTTCCGCTAATTTTGATCCGCCCCTACACGGTTCAGCCGCCGTTCAGCGAAGCACGGCTAGTCTGACCATGTAGCGGGGCCGTTCCGCCCCATCTGAGAAGGAGAGTAACCATGAAAGCATTGACCCACCTGCCCGCATTGGCCCTGGCCGCGCTGTTCTCCACCGCGCTGGCCCTGCCCGCCACCGCCGCCGCCCACGGCACGGTGAGCGAAAGGCATATCACGGTCTACAAGACCGAATCGCGCCACCACAAACACCACGGCAAGCGCCGGCACGGTGAGTCGGCCCATCAGCGCCGATCCACCAGCCGCTGGGCGCCGCCACGCCGTGGACACGGCCCGCGTCACCACTCCAGACAGCGCCACCAGAGCCCACCGCACACCAAACGCGGACCGCACCATGGCGACTATCGCGGTCACCAACCGCAAAAGCAGCGCCCGATCTACCGTTCGCGGCACCGTGATGATGGCATTCGGGTGCGCATCGACTACGATTTCCGCCTCTAGCGGGTTCACCGACGGGCGCCCTATAGCCGACACACCGGGCGCATGAGTGGATTGGGCCGGTCGTTGGCGTGTATTCTCTTGGCACAAACGGTCCACACAGACGCTCTCATCCGATGAAAACATTTGCCCTCACACTGCTGATGCTGCTCGCTCTGGGCGCCGGCCCGGTTGGCGCCGCGCCGAGCTGGCAGGCTCAGGGGAGTCTCACCCTCGCCCGCGCCGGGGGCCTCAGCCTGGATCAGGCGGTGGCGCAGGTGCGCCGCGAGACCGGGGGACGCATCCTCTCGGCGGAGACCGTGGGCAAAGGCGGACGCCAGGTCCACCGCATCAAGGTGCTCACCGACGACAATAAGGTGCGTATCATCACCATCCCGGCTGACTGACCCATGCGACTGCTGATCATTGAAGACGAAGCGCCACTGCGGGAGCAGCTCCGCCAGCGGCTGGAGGCGGAGGGCTACAGCATCGACGCCAGTGGCGACGGCAAAGAGGGACTCTTTCTGGCCTGCGAGTATCCGGTGGACCTGGCGGTTATCGACCTGGGTCTGCCCGGCATGCCGGGGTTGGAGATCATCCGCAGCCTGCGCGCCGAGGGGCGCGACCTGCCGATCCTGATCCTCACCGCCCGTGGTAAGTGGGAGGAGAAGGTCGCCGGCCTGGAGGCGGGCGCCGACGACTATCTGGTCAAACCCTTCCATATGGAGGAGCTGTTGGCGCGGCTCAAGGCGCTGCTGCGCCGTGCCGTCGGCGGCACCAGCGAGACCCTGCGTTTCGGCCCACTCCAGCTAGATACCGACGGCCAGCGGGTAAGCCTCGACGGCCACGCCGTGGAGCTGACCGCCTACGAATACCGACTACTCGAATACCTGGCGCGCCACCACGGCAAGGTGATCCCCAAGATGGAGCTGGCCGACTACCTCTACCCCCACGACGAGGAGCGCGACAGCAATGTGATCGAGGTGCTTATCGGTCGCCTTCGGCGCAAGATCGATCCCGATAGCCGCAAAAAACCCATAGAGACCCTACGCGGTCGCGGCTACCGCTTCACCCTGGAGCCGCAGTGAACTCCCTCGCCCTGCGGGTCGGCCTTAGCGCTGTGGTGGTGCTGGCGATCTTCATCATCACCACCGCGCTGGCCCTGGAGCGGGCCTTTGAACAGAGTGCCCGCTCGGCGCTGCACGAACGCCTCTCCGCCCAACTCTACCTGGTGATGGCCGCCGCCGAGGTCACCGACAGCGGTCACTTGGTGATGCCGGGCCACCTCACCGAACCACGGCTGGAGCTGCCCGGCTCCGGCCTCTATGCCCGCATCGGCGACGGCAGCGGCGAGACCCTCTGGCACTCCCCCTCCGCCGTCGGCTTGGCACTACCCGCAAACGCAGCGGCCACGGGTGAGCTTGGCCGTCTCCCCCTCGACGGCGAGCGCTACTTTTTCACCGCACTGGATATCGAGTGGGAGAGCGCCACCGGCAGTGTGCCGCTGCGCTTCAGCGTGTTCGAGGAACCGGCTCCCTTCCACGAACAGATGCGCCAATACCGCCACAGTCTCTGGGGCTGGCTCGGCGCCATGGCAGTCCTGCTGCTGTTGGCACTCAGCCTCACCCTGAGCTGGGGACTCAAACCCCTGCGCCGCGTCGCCCGTGAGGTACACGCCATCGAGGCGGGCCGGCAGGAGCGCCTGCACAATGCGTACCCCAACGAGATCCGGCGCCTGACCGACAACATCAACACCCTGCTCCACCACGAACGCGCCCAGCAGTCGCGCTACAAAAACGCACTCGCCGATCTGGCCCACAGCCTCAAAACACCGTTGGCGCTGCTGCGGGGTTTGCCCGATGGTGAGCGCTCACCCCTTATCGAAGAGCAGGTGGCGCGCATGGATAATATTGTGCAGTATCAACTGCAGCGCGCCGCCACCGCCGGTCGTACCGCTCTGGCCGCGCCCATTCAAGCGGCGCCTCTGGCCGAACGCATCCTCGCCTCCCTGCACAAGGTTTACCGCGACAAACCGATCGAGGTGACGCACAGGCTCGCGCCCGACTGTCGTTTCCGTGGTGAGGAGGGGGATCTCATGGAGTTGCTGGGCAACCTGCTCGACAACGCCTTCAAGTGGTGCGGCGGCCATGTCGCCATCACCCTTGAGTGTGATGGAAAGCGACTGCAGATCACGGTGGAGGACGATGGGCCCGGCATCGAGGCACAGGCGGCCCACCAGGTACTGAACCGCGGGGTGCGACTCGACGAGGCGATCCCCGGCCACGGCATCGGCCTACCCATGGTGCGGGACATCGTCGAGGCCTACGAGGGGGAGCTGAGCATCGACCGCTCCCCCTACGGCGGGGCGCGAATCGTTATTGCCCTACCCGGCTGACGACAGCACAGGCCTTTGCGCCTTCGCCCCTTTGCGGCTAGCTTTAAGGGTGTTCGCAACGAGCCGCGAAACGCATAACCTCCAGGCCAAGACCATGAGCGACAGTGACATGACCGACCAGAAGTGGCGCGAAGCGCTAACCCCGGAGCAGTACCGCGTCTGCCGCGAAAAGGGCACCGAGGCACCGTTCACCGGCAAGCTGCTGCACAACAAGGAGTCCGGCATCTACACCTGCGCCTGCTGCGGCGTGCCCCTGTTCGACTCGGAAACCAAATTCGACTCCGGCAGCGGCTGGCCCAGCTTCTGGGACGTGGTCGATCCGGACAAGGTGACACTGATCACCGACCACTCCCACGGCATGACCCGCATCGAGGTCACCTGCGCCAACTGCGGCGCCCACCTCGGCCACCTCTTCCCCGACGGCCCGAACCCGACCGGGCAGCGCTACTGTATCAACTCGGTATCGTTGGGGTTCGAGAAGCGGGAGGGAGAATAGATTGCTTCGTCGCTTAGGCTCGGCTTGGGCCTCCTGCGTCGCTCTAACGCCTACATCCTTGTAGGCGTCTTCGCAATGACATCGCCGTTAAGTATAAACCTTAAGAGTGATCCCAAAACGTTTCTGTCATTGCGAGCCGAAGGCGAAGCAATCTTAAAGCTCTATTAGATGGTTGGGCAGCTCATTGCGGTTATCTTCCCCTGCCGGGAAGTGGTGCACCAGGTGCTCGCCGCAGGCCTCCACGGCGTTGACGAAACCGTCGCCCACCCTGCCCTCCTTCACCCGGGCGACAAACTCCGCCACCACCCAGTCCCAGGCGCCGGGCTGGACCGCCTCGTTGATGCCTTTGTCCGCCAGCACCTCGACATAGTGCTCCGCCACCGAGACGAACAACATCACCCCGGTGCGCTGTTCGGTGTGGTGCAGGTTCTGCAGCAGAAACTGCTCATGGGCCAGGCGCGCGGCGCGCTGGCGTTTCACCTCCCGGGGGATGAGGCGATACTTCAGCGCCGGGATACGAAACAGCAGTGTAGCGATGAGAAACAGCGACACCTGTGCGCCGTAGCTGTCGAGCAGGGTCTGCTCCAGACCGAACAGGATCACCAGCGCCGGCAGCAGCAGCGCCGCCAGCGCCGCCCACAGGGTGGGGATGTAGTAGTAGTCGTCCGCCTCGCGGGCGATCACAGTGACCAATTCGCCGGATGTTCGACTCTCCGCCTCACGGATCGCCGCGCTGATACGCTCTCTGTCTGCATCGGTTATAAACGCCATGATTACCATCCTCCCGAGGCGCCGCCGCCACCGAATCCGCCACCGCCGCCGGAGAAACCGCCAAAGCCCCCGCCGGAGCTATAGCCGCCGCCGTAGTAGCCCCCATAGTAGCCGCCGCCACCACGTCCGCCTCCGCCCAGGCCGGTGAGCAGCGTCACCAGCAGCACCGCCAGGCCGGAGAAGAGCCCCAGCGCCATGGAGAAGATCAGGGTGCCGATGAGCCAGGCGATCCCGCCCATGACGAGGCTGGCCAGCAGCCGGTTGCCGATCATGCGCCGCACCACCCCGGCAAAGATAAAGCTGATGAAGACCGCCGTGCCGAAGAAGTTGAAGATCTCCTCATTCACTGCGGCGCCGCGACGGTCGCTTCGCTCGGGCCGATAGCTCCCCTCGATGGTGCCGAGGATGGCGCGGGTGCCGGCGAGGATGCCGCCCTCCATATCGCCCTGTTTGAAGCGTGGGGTGATCTCGCTCTCGATGATGTTTTTGCTCAGGGCATCGGTCAGCGACCCTTCAAGGCCGTAACCCACCTCAATGCGCACCTTTTTCTCGTTGGGGGCGACGATCAGCAGCACGCCGTTATCGCGCCCCTGCTGGCCGATGCCCCAGTGGCGACCCAGTTGGTAACCGAAATCGGCGATGTCGTAACCCTGCAGTGAGGCGAGGGTGGCCACCACCACCTGGTTGCTGGTGGCCTGTTCGTGCCGGGCCAGCATCTGGGTCAGCTGGCGTTCGCTGGTGGCGGAGAGGATATTGGCCTCGTCGACCACCCGACCGCTAAGGGCTGGAAAGTTGGGCGCCGCCTGCACTGACATTGTTATGAGTGTCGTACAGAGAAGCGCTGCTATTTTGAGAAAATGTTGCACTGCGATTTTTGTCCGTAGTCCATGTTGACGGGCACGGCCCGCCCTATATCCGAGCGTCTCAAAGATAGGGCGCCCCATGGGCGCCATGCCATGTGGACGCGTAAGCCCGCCCTAAAACTGCACCTGCGGGGTCTCGGTCACCGACTCCTCGACGCTGAAATTCTCGCGCAGCTCCATCTCGGGGTAGAGCAGCGAGTGCCACCAGCGACCGGGGATGGTGCGCAGTTCGGTGTTGTACTTCTGCACCGCCTGGATGTAGTCGCGGCGGGCGACGCTGATGCGGTTTTCGGTCCCCTCCAGTTGCGACTGCAGGGTGAGGAAGTTCTGGTTCGACTTGAGCTCCGGGTAGCGCTCCACCACCAGCATCAGGCGCGAGAGGGCCGAGCCGAGCTGTGCCTGCTTGGCCTGGAACTGGGCGAAGGCCTCTTTGTCGCTGAGGATGTTCTCCGGCAGCTTCATCTGCGAGACGCTGGCCCGCGCCTCGGTCACGGCGGTGAGCACCTCCTTCTCCTGCGCGGCGAAACCCTTTACGGTGTTAACCAGATTGGGCACCAGATCGGCACGGCGCTGGTACTGGTTGAGCACCTGGCTCCAGGCCGCCTTCACCTCCTCGTCGTAGGTGGGGATGTTGTTGACACCGCAGCCGCTGAGACCGAAAAGCACGGTCAGGGCGAGAAGCAGGGAGAGAATGCGTTGGCTGTTCATCGAACGTTCCTGTTGCGCTGTGTATTGCTCGCCCCTTTTTATCACAGTCACTCATCAGGATACAGCGCCGGGGCGTAGCTCGGATCCCAATCCGATACCGTAACACTC
>JBNJGC010000067.1:0-13367 GCA_051747405.1 Pseudomonadota bacterium | reverse complement strand
CATTCTCAGAGCCCCGCTAATGAGTCAAGGCAAGGCGCACTGCGCAGGGGAATGGCTGGCCCTTTCCAAGCAGTGCAACGCCGCATTGGCTCATTAGCGGGGCTCCCTGCGGGCCGGTCCACAAGCCTCATCGACTGTGTTGCACTCGCTTGAATTAGAATGACTAGTCCTGCGCTCGTGCGCCTTGCCGATGAGGCTTGTGGACCGGCTGAGAGTGACATTATTTCCCGCATGGACCACTAGCTGTACGCAGGGTGTTATATAAGTATGCGCTTACCCTGGTCGCGGGTCATGCGCCGCTGCGCGCACCGTCCTGGCAGCGGATGGAATCGTCTCGCGCGCCAGCTGGCGTGGCGGCACTCTGCGCAGTACACTGCGTTGAAAACCGTCGAAGGAGCAGGCCATGGGCGAACAGCAAAACATCAACCTTAGCGAATTCCTCAACCAGCAGTATCTCTGCGAGGCGATGACCACGCGGGAGATCCAGACTCTATTGGAGTTCACCGAAGAGGTTCAGTTCAAAAAAAATGACATCATCGCCGACGTGGGCGAGGTGGGCGAGGCGCTCTACTTCGTCGTCGAGGGCGAGGCGGCGCTGTTTCAGCAGGCCGAGTCGGAGATGGTGGAGTTGGGCCGCGCCCGTGCTGGCGGGATGATCGGCTCGATGTCCTTCTTCGACCGCCAGCCGCGCTCGGTACGCATCATCGCCATGAGCGACGATACCCGCCTGCTGCGTCTCAGCCGCACCATGTACCTGCGCCTGCGTATCGAGCACCCCTTCATCGCCGTCAATCTGTTGGAGGATGCCATCGTCAGTCTCGACGCCCTGTTCCGCCGTGTCAGCCAGGACATGGCCGCCTTCTCCCGCTACGTCTACGGCGGCGGAGTGCGTTAACGCTGCTCTGCCTCTGCCCAAAAACAAAGCCCCGCATCGCGGGGCTTTGTTTTTCGGTGGTTCGGACTTCGCCTGCCTGGGAGCAGGGGCTGCGCGCTAACAGGATGCGGTAGCGCACAGCCCGACACTCGATGTTATAGCTGGCCGTAGGAGTGCAGGCCGGAGAGGAACATATTCACGCCGAGGAAGGCGAACAGGGTGATGAAGAGCCCGACGATCGCCCACCAGGCGAGCGGCTTGCCGCGCCAGCCCTTGGTCATGCGCAGGTGCAGCCAGGCGGCGTAGTTGAGCCAGACGATAAGCGCCCAGGTCTCCTTCGGATCCCAGGACCAGTAGCCGCCCCACGCTTCGGCGGCCCACATGGCGCCGAGGACGGTGGCGACAGTGAAGAAGGCGAAGCCCAGGGCGATCGCCTTGTACATGATGTCATCGAGCTGCGCCAGGCTGGGCAGACGCCGCGCCAACACCCCTTGGGGTGCCCTGTCGACCAGCAGATAGGCCACGCCCAGCATCGCCGCCAGGGCGAAGGCGCCGTAACCGATAAAGTTGGCCGGGACGTGGATCTTCATCCAGTAACTCTGCAGCGCCGGCACCAGCGGCTGGATCTCATGGGCGCCGCGGTCGAAGGTGTACCAGAGCAGAAAGCCCACCGCGGCACTGATTACCGTCAGGGCGAAGGCGCCCATGGCGCGATTGTTATAGCGGCGCTCGTAGTGGAGGTAGAGCATGGCGGTCATCACGGCGAACATGATGAACACCTCGTAGAGGTTGCTCACCGGGATATGGCCCACGTCGTGACTGATGAGGTAGGACTCGCGCCAGCGCACCATCAGCCCCACGGTGCCCATCACCGAGGCGCTCCAGGTCAGGGCGGTGCCCACCTTGCCACTAAACTCGGAGCCTATGGCCAGAGCGAACCAGTAGGCCAGGGTGGCCATGACGAACAGGGCGTTCATCCACATAATGGCCGACTGGCTGGAGATGAGGTATTTGAGGAAGAAGCTGCTCTCGCCGCGGGCCAGATCGTCGCCGTAGAGGGTGATCGCCGCCAAACTCAACAACCCCACCACCAGACTGAAGTGGCGCATCGGCTTCCAGTACCAACCGAAAAGCACCAGGCCGATACCGCTGCCGAAGAGGATCCACACCTCGTAGCTATCCATAAAGGCGCTGTAGTTGGTGTAGGCGAAGAGGGTGCCCACCAGCACCAACAGGGCCCATACCCAATCATAGACGCCGAGCCGCTTGAGCAGCGGTGGCTTGTCGAACTCTTCGCGCAGGGACTCAGGTGTTGCAGCCATTATCTATCCTCACTCTGTACGCTGCAGGTCGGCGCCGCTTTGCTGACGTAGATCCTGCCGCAGGAATTCAAATTCATCGTCGAAGTTGCTGCGCTCGCGGTGCCCGGTGGCGGCGAACAGCACCTCGGCGCCGTCGCCCTCCTCTCGCACGACCAACCACAAGCGGCGGTGGTGGAGGTAGAACATGAAAAAGACACCGAGCATCAACATCACGCAACCAAGATAGACGATATTCTGACCTGGCGCCTTGGTTATTTGCAGACCTGAGGCCTGAATGTGGTCGAACTGCTCAAGTTTGACAAACAGTGGCGAGCCATAGGGGCCAAGCAGGGAGAAGGCGTTCAGCGCATCGTCAAAGTAGCGAGCCTGCTCATTGCCGATACCGCCAGAGATATCGACCCCCTCTTCGGCCAGGAGTTCCAGATAGAGGCTACCGAGGATCCCCTGGATAATCTTGATGTAGGAGGAGAGGGCCTCCTGACGCTTATCCTCCGGCACGGAGCGCTCGGTCTCGGCGACGAGGGCGTCGATGCCGTTGTTGACAAAGGTCTTGACCAGGGCGGTCATCGAGTCGGTGAAGCGGCGGTGGCTGGGGTCCCCCTTGTCGAGCCCCATATCGGCCTCAGCCTGCCGTGCTGCGATGGCACGTACCCGCTCCTCATCCTTGGCCAGGGCCAAAAAGCGCATAAAACGCTCCACGCCACCATCCTTGTCGAGCGGGATATGCAAAAAGCGGTAATCCTCCGCCTGCGTCTCACGCATGCCACTGAGGAAGAAGGGGCGTCCGTCCACGGTTACCGGCGCCATGTAGTTGACATATTCACGCGCCTCGCCGTTGGCCGCGCGCAGCTTGAAGACGATACTCGGGCCGTAGTTCTGGAACTTCTTGCCACTGGGGTCGTTCTCGGGCAGAGGGAAGATATTGAACATCTCAAAATTGACCAGCTCCAGGCTGAAGTTGCCGCGGGGGGTCTTGAGCTCCGTATTGGTACCGATGGTACCGTCGAGATCCAGCGGTTCACGCTCCGGCATGTCCAGCGACCAAGCGCTGAGGTCCACCTTGGAGCCGCCGTCGGAGAAGCTCGCCTGATAGATGGCGTAACCCCGGTGGACCAGCGGGTGGTTGACGGCGATCTCCTTGCGCAGCGGCTCATCCAGCGTATCGTCGTGTATCACGAGAGTGCTGGCAAAGGTCTTGGGCATGCCGGAGGGGTAGTGATCGATGTGAAAGTCCTCCAGCTCGATCCGGAACGGCAGCTCCTGTACCAGATAGCCGTCCCGCATCCCCAGGAAGACCACATTGGCGCTCGATCCCTCAGGGATATTCACACTGCCACGAAATGCCGTGCTGCCCGGTGGCAGGATGCTCTTGTCCGGCACCTGGCTCAGGGGGATATCGCGGGTCTCGATAGCGACATCCCCACGCCACTCGGCCCACTTGAGCGGCAGATTGCCGTCGATAAGCCCGCCGATGCAGATCACCACGATCGCCACATGGGAGAGCAGGTAGCCCAGGCGGCTGACCGTGCCCTTCATCGCCGCCAGGGTCTGGTGTCCCTGGTGCTGTTTGAGGCGGGTGCGATAACCCAGCGCCTGCAGGCGCTGGGCGAGGGTGGAGACCGCGGCATCGGCCCCTTGCGTGGTGCGCCACTCATCCTTGTGGTGGAAACCGCGCAGCGACTTGGCCTGCACATCCAGACGGAAGTTGCGCATGTCGCGCAGAATCCCGGGGCTGCTGCGATAGACACAGACGCTGGTGGAGACAAGCAAAAAGCCCAACAGCACCAGGAACCACAGGGCGCTGTAGATATCGTAGAGGCTTAGCGACTTGAACACTTCGAACCAGAACGGCCCGAATTTCATGACGTAGTTGTTGTAGGGCTCGTTCTGCTGCAGCACCGTGCCGATCACCGAAGCGATGGCTACCGCCACCAACAGCGTGATCGCCAGGTTCATCGAGCCGAGGAAGGCCAGTATGACACTGGCCGGGCTACGCTTGGGTCTGGCCCTGTTCTCTTTGTCACTCAAGACTACTCACCATCTGTACTCAGCGCCGGGGACTCCCGGGGGCTGGCCTTGAATTGGCGTCGTGGTGCCTGCGGCGCCACGGCGCTTGAATGTATCCCGGTGGCTGCGGGCTAAAACCGGAACGTTTGTAGCGGTTTTTTGCCTGCCTGAGATAATAAAGGGCGGCCATAGGCCACCCTCTACTGCAGGCTCCCGGGAGAGCCCGCATCATACATGCTTTGCTGCAGTACGGTTTAGTGCAGACCGGCGATGTACTCGGCCACCGCCTCAATGTCCGCATCGCTCATCTTGGCCGCGATATCCCGCATCATACCGTTGAGATCATTGTCACGGGTACCGGAGCGGAAATCCTTGAGCGCCTTGACCACATAGGCCTGGTGCTGCCCGCTCAGGGAGGGGAAACCGGCACCGGCGATACCACCACCGGCAGGACCGTGACAAGCCATGCAAGCAGAGATCCCCTTGCCTTTGTCACCGCCCTGGTAGAGCGCCTTGCCCCTGGCCGCCTTTTCCTCATCGGCCGGCGCGCCCACACCGGCACTCTGGCTGGCGAAGAAGGCGGCCAGATCGGCCATATCCTGCTCGCTCAGGGGGGTTGCCATGCCGTTCATGGTCGGGTCCTTGCGTGCCCCCGACTTGAACTCAGCCAGCTGCTTGGCGGTGTAGTCGGCGTGCTGCCCCGCCAGCCGCGGCCAGATCGGGTTGGTACTGTTCCCGTCTGCACCGTGGCATGCGACACAGGTGTTGGCCTTGGTTTTCCCGGCAGCGGCATCACCGGCTGCGGACGCAGTGCTTACGGCACCAAACATTACCAGAACGGCAAAAGCTAGTTTCTTCATCGGTTCCCCGTAACTTTACAGATTTTGAATGTGGGTTCGCGGCCTCGTGGTTTACTTGCTCTGAGAGACCATGTATTCAACGGCGGCGTAAACCTGCTCGTCGCTCAGGTGGGTGTACCCCCCCTTGGGCGGCATGACGCCGCTATCGCCCTGGAAGCCCTCGATGGAGTGTTTCTTCAGCGTGTCCATACCCTGTTCGATACGCGGCGCCCAGGCGGCGGTGTCACCCAGTTTGGGTGCGCCGGCGGCACCGGTGGCGTGGCAGGCGAAACAGGCGGAATCGTAGGTCGCCTTGCCGTCAGCAGCCATGGCAGCAGACGCAGAAGTCAGAAAAACTGCGCCGGCAGCTGCGGCGATAATGGACTTTTTCATTTCAGCAATCTCCTCATCGAGGTTATAGCCGCCCCGGCTCTAGGCGATGGGACGGCCTATATGGACACGGTTTTTGGCCGGTCGGCGCGCATGTTACCATCTGCGCGTCCGGCGGCAAAAACCAAATGGCCCGTTTATATACCAATTTAGGTGCCCTCCGGTCAATATGAGAAAGCACTTATATTTACTGAATGGCACCCTTACTATGACCCAGAAACAGTCCAATCCGTTCCGTCAGGCGACCTTTTTAACCAGCGCCAATGCCCTCAACCAACTTCCGCCGGAGGGTGGCGCGGAGGTGGCCTTCGCCGGTCGCTCCAATGCCGGCAAGTCGAGCGCACTGAACGTCATCACCGAACAGCGCAACCTGGCGCGCACCAGCAAAACCCCCGGGCGCACCCAGCTTATCAACTTCTTCGAGGTGGATGAGGGCCACCGCCTGGTGGATCTGCCCGGTTACGGCTATGCCAAGGTTCCGGAGCGCATCCAACGCCACTGGCAGCAGGTGCTGTCGGACTACCTGGCCAGCCGTCAGTGCCTGCGTGGGCTGGTGCTGATGATGGATATCCGCCACCCACTCAAGGAGTTCGACCGCCAAATGCTCGATTGGTGCGAACATCAGCAGATGCCGGTGCATATCCTGTTGACCAAGGCCGATAAGCTCAAACGCGGCGCCGCCGCATCGACTCTGCAGAAGCTCCGCTCCGTGCTCAAGGCGGATCACCCCCTCGCCAGCGCCCAACTCTTCTCCGCCCACAACCGCCAGGGGGTGGATGAGGCACGGGCCCGGCTTATCGAGTGGTTGGAGCTGTGACGTTTGCACGGGTACCGGTGAGGCGCTGAGCTTGCGAAGCGCAGCATGTTCGGTCAATGACTGGAGCTTGGTGTCTCCGTGCATGCACAGGCTGTCACCCACCCTTGTATTGCGTTCCTCAATGGTGAAAACCCTCCAACGCATTAAAATGATTTAACCCTTTGCGCCTCCGCGCCTTTGCGGTTAATCCTTAATCCGTCTCGGGCTGAAATTGTTGGTGTCTTTGTGCATACAGAGGCGCCAGGCAGCCGTTCAGAGCAAAGCCGTCAGCTTCGCCAGGCATCGCTATGGTATCGCCGCATGTGCTCCCGGACGGGGCAGCCTGGCCTACGAACTACCCGCTTCTCAGTAACCTTCGCGCCCTTGCGGTTTATGTTCAGGGGCGAGTAGTTGCGCGCAAAAAAAGACCCCGATCGCGGATTGGGGAGGGGCGATCAGGGTCAAGTCGGTCCGGTCATCTTGGGGAGAGATTTGCCGGACGTATCCCGCAAGGAGAGAACGGGAGTGCGCGATGGTCGCGCACTGGATCTGACCGCAGCTTTGGGAGAAAGTTCACGCCTGGCGCTTAACCATCCACGGGCTGTTGCGCCGCGGCCTTAGTGCGCCTCACCCCAGTTGGCGCCGCTGCCGGCCTCCACCAGCAGCGGGACGCGCAACTCGGCGGCACCGCTCATCATGGCGTTCACCTGTTCTGCGACCTCCTGCAACCGCTGCTGTGGCACCTCGAACACCAGCTCATCGTGCACCTGCATCACCATGTGTACATCGGGCTGCTCTGCCAGCCAGCCATCCACCGTGAGCATCGCTCGCTTGATGATGTCGGCGGCGGTACCCTGCATCGGCGCATTGATGGCGGTGCGCTCGGCGTACTGGCGGCGCTGGCCGTTGCTCGATTTGATCTCGGGGATGTAGAGGCGACGACCGAAGACGGTCTCCACATAGCCCTGCTCTCGCGCCAGCTCGCGGGTTTTATCCATATAGTCACGCACGCCGGGGTAGCGTTCGAAGTAGAGGTCGACGTAGTTCTGCGCCGCATCGCGCTGGATCCCCAGCTGTTTGGCCAAACCGAAGGCGGACATGCCGTAGATCAGGCCAAAGTTGATCGCCTTGGCGCTGCGGCGCTGCTCGGCGCTGACCTCGGCCAGCGCGACACCGAAGACCTCCGCGGCGGTGGCGCGATGGATATCTTCACCCTGCTCAAAGGCCTTGAGCAGCCCCTTGTCGCCGGAGAGGTGGGCCATGATGCGCAGTTCAATCTGGGAGTAGTCGGCGGCGAGGATGCAGTAGCCCTTCTCGGCGATGAACGCCTGGCGGATCCGCCGCCCCTCCTCGGTGCGCACCGGGATGTTCTGTAGGTTGGGCTCGGAGGAGGAGAGCCTGCCGGTGGCGGCCACCGCCTGATGGTAGGAGGTGTGCAGCCGACCGGTGTGCGGGTTGATCATCCTGGGCAGCTTGTCGGTGTAGGTGGATTTGAGTTTGGAGAGCGAGCGATAGTCGAGGATCAGGCGCGGCAGCGGGTAGTCCAACGCCAGCTCCTCCAGCACCTCCTCGGCGGTGGAGGGCTGCCCCTTGGGGGTCTTCTTCTTTACCGGCAGGCCCAATTTGTCGAACAAAATACCCTGGATCTGCTTGGGTGAGCCGAGGTTGAACGCCTCTCCCGCCTCCTCATAGGCCCGCTTTTGGATGGCGTCCATCTTTTCGCTCAGCTCACGGCTCTGCTGCTCCAGCATCGCCTGATCCACCAGCACACCGTTGCGCTCCATCTTCGACAGCACGCTCAGTAGCGGCACCTCCAGCTCTCGGTAGAGCTGCGCCAGCGGCGCTATCGACTCGAGCTTTGGCCACAACACATTGTGCAGCCGCAGGGTGATATCGGCATCCTCCGCCGCGTAGGGGGCGGCCTGCTCAATACTCACCTCGTTGAAACCGATCTGTTTGGCCCCCTTGCCGGCGATCTCCTCGTATTTGGTGGTCTTGGTGCCGAGGTACTTCAGCGCCAGGGAGTCCATGTCGTGGCGGGTGGCGGTGGAGTCGAGCACATAGGATTCGAGCATGGTGTCGTGGGCGATGCCTCGCAGCTCGATACCGTGGTTGATGAGCACTCCCTTGTCGTACTTGAGGTTCTGCCCCACCTTGAGCGCCTTGTCGTCCTCCAGTAAGGGCTTGAGTTTCTCCAGCACCTGGTCCCGCGGCAGCTGCTCCGGCGCGCCGGGGTAGCTGTGGGCCAGCGGCACGTAGGCGGCCTCGTTGGGGACGACGGCGAAGGAGAGGCCGACAATCTGCGCGTCCATGTAGTTGAGGCTGGTGGTCTCGGTGTCGAAGGCGAACAGTTCGGACGCCTTGAGCCTCTCCAGCCAACTATCGAAGCGCTGCCAATCGAGCACGGTCTCGTACTCCGCCTCCCGTTCTGCGCCCTTCTCCTCAGCGGTATCGGCGCCGCCCAGCAACTCCGCGAGCCAGGTTTTGAACTCCATCTCGGAGTAGAGTTCGCGCAGAGCCTGGGTATCGGGCGCGGACCGCTCCAGCTGCAGTGGTTTGAGATCCATCGCCACGTCGCACTTGATGGTCACCAGCTCCTTCGATAAGGGCAGCTGCTGCAGACTCTCGCGCAGGTACTCCCCCACCTTGCCCTTGAACTCATCGGCATGTTCGATGATCGCATCCAGCGAGCCGTACTGTTCCAACCACTTGACCGCCGTCTTCGGTCCCACCTTGGGTACGCCGGGGACATTGTCCACGGTGTCGCCGATGAGGGCCAGGTAGTCGACGATACGCTCTGCCGGGATACCGAATTTCTCCACCACTCCGTCCGGGTCCATCTCGGTCTCGGTCATGGTGTTGACCAAGGTGACGTGCTCATTGACCAGTTGCGCCATATCCTTGTCTCCGGTGGAGACGATCACCCTCATTCCCTGCTGCTCGGCCTGCTTGGCCAGGGTGCCGATCACATCGTCCGCCTCCACCCCGTCGATACAGAGCAGCGGAAAACCCATGGCACGCACAATGGCGTGGATCGGTTCGATCTGACGGCGCAGGTCGTCGGGCATCGGCGGGCGATTGGCCTTGTACTCGGGGTAGATCTCGTCGCGGAAGGTCTTGCCCTTGGCGTCGAATACCACGGCCACGTGGGCCGGGTCGTAATCCTTGAGCAGACGGCGAAGCATATTGGTCACGCCGTAGACTGCGCCGGTGGGCTCACCCTTGGAGTTGGTCAGCGCCGGCATGGCGTGGAAAGCGCGGTAGAGGTAGGAGGAGCCGTCCACCAGCACCAGGGTTTTGTGATCCTTATCGGGCATCGTACTACACCACTTCACTCTCTAAAGGCGTGCAGGATAAACCATCTTGCCAAGGAATACCGCAACCGGCACCATCCTGTCGGACCAGAAGATTAGAGCGCGCTAATACACTAATTTACTTTATTATCAATAACTAACACACGCTCCAAATGTTGACAATTTGGTTACAAACGGATTTAATGTTTTCACCCGAGCACATCGTGCAGCCCGCCTCCAAAGGCACCGGCAACAACAACAGCAAGCGGGCGTCGGCGGACATGAACGCAGATGGAGCGATGGGGGAGATAGAATAATAATGTTCAGAACCGGCCTTGTGCCGGTTTTTTATTGCCCGCACCGCCTAAACTGTGGAGAGCATCACACCCCTAAGCGCTCCTGCTTTACTCGCCGCCGCACCCTCCCCTAGCATGGATGGCTCTCTCCAACCAACCACGCAAGGGAGTTGCCGTGATGAATGAACGTGAGATTGGCAAACGTGTCGAACAGGCGGCGCTGGATATCCACCGCGAGCTGGGGCCGGGACTGCTGGAGCGAGTCTACGAGGTCACCCTCTGCGAAGAGCTGCGCAGACAGGGCCTGGCGGTTACACGCAATGTCCCCCTGGCCATTCGCTACAAGGGAATCATCTTCGATGAAGGCTTTCAGGCCGATCTGGTGGTCAATGACAGCGTCATCGTCGAGCTCGAGTGTCTCGACCAACTGACCACAACCCATAAAAAACGTCTGCTCACCTACCTGCGCCTGGCGGACAAGCGCCTGGGGCTACTACTGAACTTCGGCGAGCGGTTTATGCACGAGGGGATACTCCGTGCGGTCAACGCTCCAACCTGAACCAGCGGCAGCCTCAGCCTTGGAAAGGCTTGCAGTTACCCTGCGATCTGAGTCACGTTATAGAGGCCTTTACCGTAGAGCCTGATACAATAGATCCAACGGGCGTTGCGAACGCCAACGCTTTTTCAACTGGGCCAGACGCCCCGCCGGAGCTGTAAGGAACGACCATGCGCAGATACGCACTACTGTTTACCGGGCTGCTGTTGAGCACCGCAGCCTCCGCCCAACAGGAGATCCCGCTCCCCCCGCCTTTGCCCGATAGCGTTCCCGCCGGCAGCGACCAGGAGCTGGAGCCGGAGGTCACCATCATCCGCCGCGGTGATGACACGATTGAGGAGTACCGAGTTAGCGGTCAGCTCTACATGATAAAGATCACCCCGGCCATGGGAAAGCCATACTACCTGGTGGACACCGACGGTGACGGCAGCCTGGAGACCCGACGTAACGGTCTGGATAACCCCGAGGTGGTCCAGTGGCGGATCTTTACCTGGTGATGACCCTGCCCAGAGGGGCGCACCACCACCCTCTACCGGCCTGAGACCCGAGTCACAACTGCCCCTCTGTGAAAAAGGTTTTTTTACACCCACCTATGTCATTCCGACGCACAGGGGGATAAGATCACGCCACTGCAAAACGAACCGTACATTTTATGTCTGTCTACACCGTGGTCGAAAGGGACGAGCTGGAGGCCTTCCTCAGCCACTACCCCCTTGGCAAGCTTGTCGATTATCAGGGCATCAGCGCTGGGATCGAAAATACCAACTACTTTGTCACTACCAGTGAAAAGCCCCTGGTGCTCACCCTGTTCGAAAACCATAGCGCAGAGGAGCTGGGTTACTTTCTCGACCTAATGGCCTTCCTCGCCGAACACGGCATCCCCAGCGCCCACCCCATCGCCGACAACAGTGGTCGCTACCTGCGCCAACTCAACGGCAAGCCCGCAGCACTGGTGATGCGCCTCTCCGGTGCGGGAGTGGAGCAGCCCAGCGTGGCCCAGTGCCGTGCTCTGGGTGAAGCGCTGGGGAGGATGCATGTGGCGGGGCAGAGCTTCGAGGACCGGCGCGAGAACGACCGGGGCCCTCACTGGTGGCACACTGCCCGTGAGCGCCTCAGCGATAAGCTCAATGGCGATGAGCTGGCCCTGCTTGATGAGGAGCTGCACTTTCAACGCTCCCACCGCTTCGACAATCTGCCGCGTGGGGTGATTCATGCCGATCTCTTCCGCGACAACGCCCTTTTTAAGGGCGAAACACTAACCGGCCTTATCGATTTCTACTACGCCTGCAACGATGTGCTGCTCTACGACGTAGCCGTAACCGTCAATGATTGGTGTGGTAATGACCGCGGTGAACTGGACGGGGACAAGGTGCTTGCCCTGCTCGGCGCCTATAAAAAGGCCCGCCCCTTCACTACCGACGAGGCACAGGCATGGCCGGTGATGCTTCGCGCCGCCGCACTGCGCTTCTGGCTCTCACGGCTTCAGGACAAGCACTTCCCCCGCGAAGGCGAACTCACCCACATCAAGGATCCGGCTGTTTTCCGCACCATCCTCGAGGCGCGCAAACAGCAGCTGGCGCAGCTACAGGCGCTCTGGAATCAGGTGTAAATAGGCTCAAGCTGCTGGCTCGCCTCCATGCGAACCGGCCACTATGCCACCAGATCTAGGCAGCCTTGGTCTGCTTTAGCGTCTCGGCACGGGTGAGCAATCGTGTGGTGTTACCCAGTGAGATGAGGTGGGCGTAGATCCAACCGAGGAACCCCTCCTTGTGCAGGGCTAGCACCTGTTCGTCCTCAAGCTTGGCCAGACGCTCCTCATCCACCACCTGGGCGTCACGAATGGCAAAGGCGTTACCCTGGGCATCGGTCAGCTGGATATCCTTGCGCACCAACAGCTCCAACTCTTTGAGCTTTTTGGTGAAGGTTCGGGTGCGCAACATTTCGGCATGGAACATCCGCAAGAAGTCGATAATCTCCTTGAGTCGCTTGCTCTCCTCACCCTCCTCAAACAACAGATCCCCCTCTTCGGCTCCGAAGCCCTCCCAGCTGCGGTCGATGCAGACAGTAAAGTCCCCGTCCTCACCGGTTTCTGCAAGGATGAACGGGTAGCGACGCACGAAAGCTGGAACGTAGTGGCCCGGCAACCAGTTGCCGGCACTCTCAACGAAGAGGTTCTGCCCCTGGCGCAGACCGAGGATCGCGACCGGCCCCAACTCATCCTCTTCGCCGGCAAAGACGATGGGATAGTCACGTGCCGCCTGACCGAACTCAGTCCCAGCCAATGGCATCAAATTGGTTTCGGCGGCGAACTCCACCTTACCATCGGCGTTACCCAGACGCAGGTCGCCGTGGTCCTCACGGTTCAGTGCCACGATATCTTTGTAGAAGAACAGACTAGCCATAGTGTGTGATTCCCTGTTTATGCCTAAAAAATTACTGCCACTGCTGTGCCCAGACAAGACGCAGGTAGACTTGATAGTCCCCCTCGCCGGGAATAACCTCCTCAACGCCTGAGCCGTAGGTGATCTCACCGCTCCACTGCTTAGCCCAGTGCCAGTTCAGGCCGAGGCCGTAGCCGCGCAGTGAGTCTTTTTTCGGGCTCTGCCCCCAGATCTTGCCGTAATCTGCAAAGATAAAGGGCTCCGCCCACGCCATACCCTGCCAGTGCCACTCCAGCTGGGTGTAATAACCGCGAGTGCCGGAGAGGGCACCCTGTGGATGACCCCGAACACTATAGAGACCACCGATCTGGAACACCTCGGTGGAGGGGATAAGCTTTGCGCTACTGTGTTGCCAACTTCCCTTAAGCATACTGTAGCTGCGCGGGCTGAGACGCTTGACCATACTGAGACCTCCACGGAAGAAGCTGCTCTCACGGCTCTCGCCCAGAATATCCTCCGACTCTACACGCTCTAAAGAGGTACTGCCGGAAACACGATAATCACTGCCATCCAGACCGAAGCGTAAACCGGCGGCGTAGCCCAGCACCTCAGT
>JBNJGC010000066.1:0-13580 GCA_051747405.1 Pseudomonadota bacterium | reverse complement strand
TTCGGTATCACCCTGGTGTCACTGATGTGGATGCAGTACTCCGGT
Organism: Pseudomonadota bacterium; assembly: GCA_051747405.1. Classification (GTDB taxonomy): domain Bacteria; phylum Pseudomonadota; class Gammaproteobacteria; order Thiohalomonadales; family Thiohalomonadaceae; genus JAPHTQ01. Next base: position 13,535 of record JBNJGC010000066.1, on the reverse strand, counting down.
GAACGCGACCGCGACCGTGCCAAACGTAAGCAGTTCGAGCCACTGAACTAATTTGATAAACCGATTTGAAAACCCTGATTACAACTCATTAACGCAAAAGAGGGTGTAGCCATGTCTGACATAAAAGAGTGGGATATTGAAAATACGGACTTCTGGGAGCGCAGCGGCAAAAAAATTGCCAACCGTAACCTCTGGATCTCAATTCCCAGCCTACTGTGCGGCTTTGCCGTCTGGCTCTACTGGGGCATCATCACGGTACAGATGCTGAATCTCGGCTTCCCCTTCGAGAAGGCGGAGCTCTTCACCCTCTCCGCCATCGCGGGGCTGACCGGGGCGACCTTGCGTATCCCCTCCAGCTTTTTTGTTCGCATCGCCGGGGGGCGCAACACTATCTTTTTTACGACTGCCCTGTTGATGCTTCCGGCGGTTGGAACAGGTTTTGCGCTGCAGAGCATGGACACGCCACTGTGGGTGTTCCAGGTGCTGGCCTTTCTCTCCGGCATCGGCGGCGGTAATTTCGCATCGTCCATGTCCAATATCAGCTTCTTCTTTCCCAAGCGGATGCAGGGGCTTGCCCTGGGGCTGAACGCCGGGCTGGGTAATGCGGGTGTGACGACCATGCAGATACTGGTCCCTCTGGTCATGACCTTCGGTATCTTCGGCGGGGAGCCGATGATCTTGGAGAATACCTCCGGCACCCTGATCGGAAAGATCCCCGCCGGTACCGAGACCTACATCCATAACGCCGGCTTCGTCTGGCTGCTCTTTTTGATTCCGCTGGCGATTGCCGGCTGGTTCGGTATGAATAATATTCGCTCCGAGGAGGTTTCCCCCAATATCGGTAGTCCAATTGGCGCGATGGGTAAGATCATCGGTATGTTGCTAATCGGTTTCTTTACCGCGGCTATCGGCCTCTACATCATTCTTCCACAGCCAGTCGGTATGGGTGCCGCTGACTGGGTCAAGTGGCCGGTCATCGCCGGGATCCTCCTTTCCACCGTCATGCTAATGAAGATGATCCCCGGTGACATCAAGCCCAATCTCAAGCGACAGTTTAAGATTTTCGGTAACAAGCACACCTGGGTAATGAGTGTCATCTACACCATGACCTTCGGCAGTTTCATCGGGTATTCCGCCGGCTTTGCCCTGGCTATAAAAGTGGTCTTTGGTTACCAGCATGTGGAGATCGATGGGGTGATGAACCACGACATCGCCAACCCTAACGGCCCCTCGGCACTGATGTATGCCTGGATGGGCCCGTTTATCGGTGCGCTGATACGCCCGGTTGGTGGCTGGATTGCCGACAAAGTCGGCGGCGCTAAAGTTACCCAACTCGTCTCCATTGTGATGATCGCCAGCGCGCTGGGGGTTGCCTATTACCTCAAGGCGGCCTATCAGTCCGCTACCCCGGAAGAGTATTTCGTTCCCTTCTTCATCCTCTTTCTGGTGCTGTTTGCAGCAACCGGTATCGGCAACGGCTCGACCTTCCGCAGCATAGCGATGATCTTTCCCAAGGAGCAGGCCGGTCCCGCCCTGGGCTGGACCTCAGCAGTGGCAGCCTACGGCGCATTTATTATCCCGCAAGTATTTGGTGAACAGATCAAGATGGCTACCCCCGAATATGCACTCTACGGGTTTGCGCTCTTTTACGGGATCTGCCTGCTGCTCAACTGGTGGTATTACCTCGGCCCTAAAGCCGAAGTGAGGAACCCCTAAACAGTTTTGAGTGGGCCCATCCATCAAATCATCTCTTTCATGATGACCCCCAGGTGGTGTCCCACTCTTTTTAACACGATATTTGTACAGGCTACGCAGGAGACAGAGCGATGAGCCATTTTCTCGACAGACTGAAGTATTTCACCCGCACCAAGGAGAGCTTCTCCAACGGTCACGGCATCGTCACCCACGAGGACCGCCAGTGGGAGGAGGCCTACCGTAACCGCTGGCGTTTCGACAAGGTGGTACGCTCCACCCACGGTGTCAACTGCACCGGCGGCTGCAGCTGGAAGATCCACGTCAAGAACGGCATGGTCGCCTTCGAGATGCAGCAGACCGACTACCCCGAGACCCGCCCTGACCTGCCTAACCACGAACCGCGCGGCTGTCAGCGGGGCGCCAGTTACTCCTGGTATCTCTATAGCCCGTCGCGTATCAAATATCCGTTGGTGCGAGGTCGGCTGATGGAGCTCTATCGTAGTGAGCGTCATGGCGGTAAAGACCCGGTCGAGGCCTGGGCGGCGATCCAGGAGGATGCCGGGAAGAGGAAAAAGTACACCGCCGTGCGCGGTCTCGGCGGCTTCGTCCGTGCCGATTGGGACGAGGTCAAGGAGATCATCGCCGCCGCCAACATCTACACCATCAAAAAGCACGGCCCGGACCGCATTTACGGCTTCTCGCCCATCCCGGCCATGTCGATGCTTAGTTACGCCGCAGGATCCCGCTACCTCTCCCTGATCGGTGGCGCCGTCGGATCATTCTACGACTGGTACTGTGACCTGCCGGTGGCAAGCCCGCAGGTGTGGGGCGAACAGACCGATGTCCCCGAGTCGGCCGACTGGTACAACTCCACCTACATCATCGTCTGCGGCGCCAACCTGCCGATGACCCGCACCCCCGATGCCCACTTTGCCGTCGAGGCCCGCTACAAGGGCACCAAGGTGGTCTCCATGGCGCCGGACTACGCCGAGTACGTCAAGTTCGCCGATCTGTGGATGCCGGTCAAGCAGGGTACCGATGCCGCCGCCTTCCTCGCCATGGGACATGTGGCGTTGAAAGAGTTCCATGTAGAGCGACAGGATCCCTACTTTACCGACTATGCCCGCACCTATACCGATCTGCCGATGCAGGTCATCCTGGAAAAGCGTGACAGGGATGACGTACAGGGAGGTACTAATGCCGCGGGCGCAGGAGCGGTGTATGCAACGGGCCGCTTCCTGCGCGCCTCCGACTTCGACGACAAACTCGGCGAGGAGAACAACCCGGAGTGGAAGACCATCGTCTTCGACGAAAAGAGCGAAAGCTTCGTCGCCCCCAACGGCTCGGTCGGCTTCCGCTGGGGTGAGAACGGTCGCTGGAACCTGCTGCAGAAGAACGCCCGCAACCAGGAGGATATCGAGGCGCAGCTCAGTGCCATCGGTAACCGTGATGATGTGGTCTCCGTTGCCTTCCCCCACTTCACCCCCGATGAGGATGAGCTGCTCCACCGCAATGTTCCTGTGCGTAAATTGCAGACGGTCAACGGTGAGGTGCTGGTGGCCAGTGTCTTCGACCTGCAAGTGGCCCAGTACGGTATCGACCGCGGCCTGGGCGACAACCTGGCTACCGACTATGACGATGAGACAGTGCCCTACACCCCGGCATGGGCGGAGAAGGTCACCGGGGTCAAGCGCGCCGACCTTGAACGGACTGGTCGTGAATTCGCCGAGAACGCCTCACGAACACGCGGCAAGTCGATGGTGATCCTCGGTGCTGCGATCAACCACTGGTACCACAACGACATGAACTACCGCGGCATCATGAACCTGCTGCACATGTGCGGTTGTGTCGGTCAGTCCGGTGGCGGTTGGGCCCACTATGTGGGACAGGAGAAGCTGCGACCCCAGGCCGGCTGGGCGCCCATCGCCTTCGCCCTGGACTGGCAGCGTCCGCCGCGCCACATGGCCTCCACCACCTACTGGTACTTCCATACCGACCAGTGGCGCTACGAGCGGGTCAGTGCCGACAGCCTGATGGCACCTACCGCCAAGGGTAAGTACAAGGGCTACACCCTGGGCGACTACAACGTCGTCTCCCAGCGCCTCGGCTGGCAGCCCTCCGCACCCCACTTCAACAAAAACCCGATGGAGGTGGTGGCCGACGCCGAACAGGCCGGCGCCACCGATGAGGCCGGGGTCGCCAAGTACATGGTGGACCAGCTCAAAAGCGGCGAACTGGCCTTCGCCAGCGAAGATATCGATGCGCCGGAGAACCATCCACGTAACCTCTTCGTCTGGCGTGCCAACCTCATCGGAAGCTCGGCCAAGGGCCATGAGTATTTTCTCAAGCACCTGCTCGGCGCACAGAACGGCGTTCTTGCCGAAGGGGTGGAAGGGGCGGAGTCGAAGGAGATCAAGTGGCACGAGAAGGCGCCCACCGCCAAGCTGGATCTGATGGTGGATATCAACTTCCGCCTGAACTCCACCGGCGCCTATTCGGATATCGTGCTGCCCACCGCCACCTGGTATGAGAAGGACGATCTCAACACCACCGACATGCACCCCTTCATTCACCCTCTTTCCAAGGCGGTGGACCCGGCCTGGGAGGCGAAGTCGGACTGGAACATCTTCAAGGAGCTGGCCGAGCGCTTCTCCGATCTGGCCGCCGTGCACCTGGGAAAGCGCAAGGATGTGGTCGCCCTGCCGATGCAGCACGACAGCCCGATGGCACTTGCCCAGCCCTTCGGCGAGGTCAAGGACTGGAAGAGAGGGGAGTGCGAGCCGGTACCGGGCAAGACCCTGCCGATGCTGAAGGTGGTCGAGCGCGATTATCCCAACACCTACAAAAAATTCATCGCCCTGGGGCCGCTGATGGAGAAGCTGCCCAACACCATCAAGGGCATTGAGTGGGATACCAGCGATGAGTACGAACACCTCAAACACCACAACGGTACCGTGAGGCTTGAGGGGCTCAGCAGGGGGATGCCCTCTCTTGAAGAGGCGAGCCAGGCCTGCGATGCGGTGATGCGCATGGCGCCCGAGACCTGTGGCGAGGTGGCGCACAAGTCGTGGGTGGCCCAGTCGACCAAAACCGGCATCGACCACACCCATCTGTGCGACTCGCGCAGAGATGAGGTGATCACCTTCAAGGACATTCAGGCCCAGCCGCGCAAGATCATCACCGCGCCCACCTGGTCCGGCATCGAGTCCCACGAGGTGAGCTACAACGCCTGCTATACAAACGTGCATGAACACATCCCGCTACGCACACTAACCGGGCGGGCACACTTCTATATGGATCACGAATGGATGCTCGACTTCGGCGAGGGCTTCTGCGCCTACCGTCCGGGGCTCGACATGAATAACACCGTGGTGCCCAAGCAACTGGCGAACAAACCGCATCTGCTGCTCAACTGGATCACTCCACACTCCAAGTGGGGGATCCACTCCACCTACCAGGACAACCAGCGCATGCTGACCCTGTTCCGCGGCGGGCCCTATGTCTGGATCTCCGAAACCGACGCCAAATCGGTCGGCTTGGAGGATAACGACTGGATCGAAGCACTCAACGACAACGGCGCCACCATGGCCCGCGTCGTGGTGAGCCAGCGTGTGCCCAAGGGGATGGCGATTATGTACCACGCCCAGGAGAAGAATGTGAACGTGCCCGGCTCACCCACCACCGGCAAGCGCGGCGGCATCCTCAACTCGGTCACCCGGGTCGTGGTCAAACCGACCCACATGATCGGCGGCTATGCGCAGTTCTCCTACGCCTTCAACTACATGGGACCGGTCGGCTCCAACCGCGACGAATTCGTACTGGTCCACAAGATCGCCGACAAGGATATCGACTGGCTTGAGCGCCCGCTGACAGCGGAACGCGAGGCCCAGCCGCACCCCTCCGGCATCAACAACTGATTCAATGAATCTGATGAAAGCCATCAACGCAGAGTACACAGAGATCGCGGAGAACGCAGAGATGAAACATTGCAACGAAAGTCATAAGTTCCTTTGCGGCCTCTGCGCTCTTTGCGTCCTTTGCGTTAAATCGGTTTGAGGAGATAGAGATGAAAATCCGTGCACAAATCGCCATGGTGCTGAATCTGGACAAATGCATCGGTTGCCACACCTGTTCGGTGACCTGCAAGAATGTCTGGACCAATCGCAAGGGTGTCGAGTACGCCTGGTTCAATAACGTCGAGTCCAAGCCCGGTATCGGCTATCCCAAACAGTGGGAGAATCAGGAGAAGTGGAAGGGCGGCTGGGTGAAGAAGAACGGCAAGCTGGAGCTCAAGGCCGGTGGTCGCGGCAACAAGTTGATGAATATCTTCGCCAATCCGGACATGCCCGAGATCGACGACTACTATGAGCCGTTCGAGATGGACTACCAGAACCTGCAGCGCGGACCGCTGCGCGAGGCGGCGCCCACCGCCCGTCCCCGCTCGCAGATCACCGGCGAGACCATGGAAAAGATCCACTGGGGCCCGAACTGGGAGGACGACCTGGCCGGCGAGTTCGACAAGCGCAGTGTCGACAGTAACTTCGAGGGCATCCAAAAGCAGATGTACAAGGAGTTCGAGAACACCTTCCACATGTACCTGCCGCGGCTGTGCAACCACTGCCTCAACCCGTCCTGCGTTGCCTCCTGCCCCTCCGGCTCGATCTACAAGCGAGAGGAGGACGGTATCGTACTGGTGGATCAGGACAAGTGCCGCGGTTGGCGCATGTGCATCAGCGGCTGCCCCTATAAAAAGGTCTACTACAACTGGGAGTCGGGCAAGGCGGAGAAATGCATCGGCTGCTATCCGCGCATCGAGTCGGGCATGCCCACCGTCTGCGCCGAGTCCTGTGTCGGGCGCATTCGCTACCAGGGCGTGATCCTCTACGATGCCGACCGCATCGAGGAGGCCGCCAGCAGCGACGAGAACGGCCTGTATGATGCGCAGATGGGCGTATTCCTCGACCCCAACGATCCGAAAATCATCGAACAGGCCCGCCGCGACGGGATTCCCGAGAGCTGGATCGAGGCGGCACAAAAGTCACCGGTCTGGAAGATGGCGATGGACTGGAAGATCGCCTTCCCCATCCACCCTGAGTTTCGCACTCTGCCGATGATGTGGTATGTGCCGCCACTCTCGCCGGTACAGAGCCAGCTCGATCAGGGGACCCTGCCGACCGAGGCCGATGGCAACATTCCAAAATCGGAGTCGCTACGCCTGCCGGCCCAGTACCTGGCCAACCTGCTCACCGCCGGTGACACCAAGCCGATCATCGGCGCCCTCAACCGCCTGCTGGCGATGCGCAGCTACCAGCGCAGCAAGCATGTGGATAACAGTGTCAACGAGACGGTACTCGACGCCGCCGGCATCAGCGCCGAACAGGCCGAGGAGATGTATCGCTACCTGGCCATCGCCAACTATGAGGATCGCTTCGTCATCCCCACCTCGCGTGAGGAGTATCTGCACGATGATATCTACGCCTACCAGGGCCAGATGGGCTTTTCGCCGGGTAACCCAAGCTCTACCGGTGAGAGCGGCTTCTCCCTGTTCCCGTCACGGCGCACCGCCAACGAGGTACCGATCGAGTTCGTGCCCCGTCCGAAACAGAACGACAAGGTTTGAGGAGGCCCACCATGATTCTCTACACCATTCTGTCACGGTTGATCGACTATCCGGACCCGGATCTCAAGTTCAATCTGGATGTGATCCGCGAAGCCCTATTTGAAGAGCCGGCGATTAAAGAGCAGGAGCGTGAGGTGATCGCACGGTTTGTCGATGGCTTGCAGGGAGAGAGCCTGATGCAGCTGCAGCAGGACTATGTGCAGACCTTCGATATGACCCCCGAACACAGCCTGCACCTGACCCACCACCTGTTCGGTGACGACCGCGGACGGGGGCCAGCGTTGGTGGATCTGAGCGAGCACTACAAGGGGATGGGGCTGGAGGCGATAGATGGGGAGATCCCCGACTACCTGCCGCTGATCCTGGAGTATGTGGCCACCCTGGATGAGATGGCGGCACGCCTGTTTCTTGCCGATGCACGCAAGGTGCTCACCGTGCTGGCCGCTAATCTGGAAAACGCGGGGAGCGACTACGCCCCTCTGTTACGACTTGTCGAAAGCCGCGGCCAGTTGGCCCGCACCGCTGCGTGAAGGAGATTCGCCATGACACTGCATGAATTTATTTTCGGCGCCTACCCCTATCTGGCGGGGACCATCTTCCTCGCCGGCAGCTGGTTGCGCTTCGACCGGGAACAGTACACCTGGAAGTCAGACTCCACTCAGTTGTTGTCGAAAAAGGGGCTGCGCACCGCTAGCAATCTCTTCCACGTCGGTATCATCGCCATCTTCTTTGGCCATCTGTTCGGTATGCTTACGCCGCACAGCTGGTTTCTGGCGATGGGGATCTCCGATCTGCAGCACCAGTATCTCGCCATCATCGCCGGCATCATCTTCGGCGGCATGACCCTGGTGGGCGGGGTGATGCTTCTTTTGCGGCGCATCAATAATCCCCGTATCCGCGCTGCGGGACGCAAACGCGATCTCTTCACTATCGGTTGGCTGGTGGCGACGGTCCTCCTTGGTTTGGCAACCATTCCCTGGTCATTGGGGCACGCCGCCAAGGGTGATGCCGGTACCATGCTGGTACTGGTGGAGTGGGTGCAGAGTGTGGCCCGGTTGCAGCCCAATCCGGCGCTGATCGCCAATGTCGATCTGGTCTACAAGCTCCACGTCTTCTTCGGCATGACGGTCTTCCTCATCTTCCCCTTCACGCGACTGGTGCATGTCTGGAGTGTACCGCTGGGCTACCTTGGCCGCGCCTACCAACTTGTCCGCAGCAAGCACATCGTCGCTCGCCGTTGAACAAGCAACACCGGCTGGGTCTCCCCAGCCGGCCAATGCAGTAGAAGGAGGAGACTATGTCGACCGAACCGACCGAGATGCGGGAAAAGCTGTCCGACGAGGACGGCCACGAAATAACCACCGACAGTGAAGGCTACCTCATCGACCCGGAGGAGTGGGACGAGGCGGTGGCCGAGCAGCTGGCCGGGCGTGAGGGGATCGCCCTCAGTGATGAGCACTGGAAAGTGCTGCGCTTTATGCGTGATTTTTATGATGAGCACCGCATCGCCGCCGATGCTCGCTTCGTCATCAAATTCATGGATGAGGAGATGGGTCTGGGGCGCACGGCACGCAACTATCTGTTCAAGCTCTTTCCCTACGGCTATGTGCAGCAGGCGTGCAAGATCGCGGGGATGAAACGGCCTCGTGCCTGGAGTACCGGCTGAGGCACTTGCCTCAGCCCCCCTTGGGGTTTAGATTGATCCCGATAGCATAAGGGGAGTAGAAAATGGTTGACCGAAAACGCCGGGCCGGTGCGCCTATCGATACCGACAAGCTCGACCGCGTGGTGGCCGAGGCGCGGCAGAATGCGGAGAAACGCCTGCAGGGCTACCGCGAGCAGTCGCTGCGTATCCACCCCTGGATCTGTGGCCGCTGCGGGCGTGAGTTCAGTCGCGAAAACCTGCATGAGCTGACCGTCCACCACAAGGACCACAACCACGACAACAATCCCCCCGACGGCAGCAACTGGGAGAACCTCTGTCTCTACTGCCACGACAACGAACACCAGCGCTACGAGGAGTTCGTCAAGGGTTACGACGGCATGGCGCCAGAGCGCGAGAATGAACCGGCCACCTTCAACCCCTTTGCCGATCTCAAATCGATGCTGGGGCAGGAGGAGGATAAGTAGTCCCCGCCCCACCGCGGCCCGGTGCCTGAATCGAGGCCGCTGCTGTGTCCTGTTGGCGCTTCGCGTCGTTCAGCACAACCTACATAGTTTGCCGCCGAGGCGTATCGGTGCGGCATAGGATGTGCCGAGGGACGAGGCGCATCGGCTACGGCATCGGGGCAGGGCTTGATTGTGATGCGCCTCCCGGGCTTGTGGACCGGCCCGCAGGGAGCCCCGCTAATGAGCCAATGCGGCGTTGCACTGCCAGCCATTCCCCTGCGCAGTGCGCCTTGCCTTGACTCATTAGCGGGGCTCTGAGAATGATATTATTTCCCGCATGGACCACTTAGAGTGTAGGCGCAGTGGTATGCGCGCTGGGTGGTGGCCAGGCTGAGTTGTAGCTCGCGCTCCAGTTCGTGCCGGCTGGGATCGTCGAGCGCCTGTGGCAGGAGCTGCAGCCCTTGTTGCAGGTGGCTGTGCGCCTCTCTTGGCGCCCCGTGCCGGGCCGCTGCTCTGCCGGCGCGCAGGTGCCACTGGGCTGCCTGTATGGGCTCAGCGGCGGCCTCCCAGTGGCGGGCCAGTGCGCCGTACAGCTCGGGGTCGCCATCGGCATTCGGCTCCAGTGCAGTAGCCACCAGGCGGTGCAGCTCCCGCCGTTCAGTGCCCACCAGCAGGCTGTAGGCCGCCTCCCGTACCAGGGCGTGTTTGAATTGAAGCTGCTCCGTTTCCGCCGACACAGTCTGTAATAGACCGCTGTGGAGCAGCCGACTGACTCCGCTCTCAGCGTCGAACGCCAGCCTCTCGGACACCGTCCGCAGCAGCCAGCGGGGGACCTCGCGTCCGATCACCGCGGCGATGCTGGCGCATCGACGGGCAGCCTCCCCTTGCCGGTCGATACGCGCCACCAACAGGTCGTGCAGACTGGTCGGCAGTATCGCGATGTCCCCCTCCTCGCGCCCCATGCGCGCCAGCTCTTCAACATAGAGCGGCACCCCATCGGCGGTGGCAGTGATGCGCGCCGCCATCGTCTCACTCAGCGGTTGCGTCTCGTCCGTTAACCCCTTCAGCATAGCCTGCACCGCCCCCTCCGGGAGGGGGCCGAGCTTGAGGGTAGCAACCTGGCCCTCGTCCCACGGCGGTTCGAACTCCGGCCTTGCCGTGAGCAGGAGCAGATCGGGGGTGCGCTGATACAGCAGCGCTTCACTGATAAAGTCGAGAGTGGCCGGATCGGCCCAGTGCAGGTCTTCCACAACACTGACCAGAGGGCGGCCCGCGGCGCGGTGTCGGCGTATGGCGGTGGTGGCCCGGGAGAGTGCCCTGGCGATGCGTGTGGGGGAGTATCCTTGCAGGGCGCTATCGTCGCCATGGGCCAGCAGCGCCGTGACCAGTTTCTGATCCTCCTCCTCAACCGCGGCGGCTCTGAGTGTCTGTTCAATGCGCGCCTCGCGCTCCGCTGGGTCGGAGAGACCGCGAATGTGGGCGATCCGCTCCAGCATCTCCAGGATGCTGTGGTAGGGGGTGGCCTCGTTGTCGGGCCGACACCACATCCTGCCCGGCATGCCCCCCTCGTCGCTCGCCTGCGCCAGCAGTGCGTGGGCCAGCCGGGATTTGCCGATACCCGCCTCACCGCGGAGCAGGATCACCCGACGCTCTCCCCCGCGTGCCGCCCGCCAGTGCTCGAGCAGCCACTGTAGCTCCTGCTCGCGGCCCTGAAGCGGTGGCAGTGGCGGCAAGCCTTTCCGGTGGAGCCTGTCGCTCAGCGCCACGGCCCGCTGCGGACGGTACAGGGGGAGGGTCCTCCCGCTGTGGTTCAGCTCGCCCGCATCTTGCCAGGTAAAGAAGCCCTCCACCCGCCGCCGGGTAGAAGCGCTAACCAGCACTTCTCCGGGAGGGCAGCGGCGGCGGATGTGCATCGCCACACCGGTGGTGTGACCGGTGGTATCCGGCTGTGTGCCGTCGGTGATCACCGGGCCGGAGTGGAGACCGATGCGGCAGATCACCCCTCCCTGGGCCAGGGGTGAGAACGTATCGGCGATGGTGGTGGCAAGCTGTACCGCTTCATGGGCGCTCCCTTCGTGCGCCTCCGGGTAACCAAAATAGAGCAGACGTCCGCTGCCGGGCGCCGGGAGTGGCTCGGCGGAGGCGCGGCGGAGTAGCGCATCGAGCTGTTGTCGGGGTCGGTGCAGCCTCTCCGCCGCCTCTTCAAGGGGGCTCCCGGTGTCGCTCAGCTCAATGTGCATCACGGTCAAGTGGCGGCTCTGCAAAGGGGGCGTGGCGGGCGTCGTGGCGGCGTTGCTGTGGGAGGCGATGCCACCGCTGTGGATCGTCTCGCGCAGTGCGCGGAGCTCCTGCGAGGGCTCCACCCCCAGTTCGCGACTGAGTCGTTCGCGGCAGGCCTCAAACTGGGCGAGGGCGGCGGCTGTTTCGCCGTTTGCGGCATAGAGCTCCATCAGCCGGGCGTGGGCATCCTCATCCCAGGGCGCCAGCTCAAGCCAGTACTGCACCGGCTCCATGGCCTGGCGCGGCGTGTCGTGGTTACAGGCATATTGGGCCACTGCGCGCACCAGGCGTCTTGCATGTTGGTGCAGGCTCTCCCGCCGCGTCAGGAGCCAGTCCTCAAACTCCTCGCTCCCGGTCGGCTCCAACCCTTCAAGCAGCGCTCCCCGGTAGAGCGCCAGGGCCGCTTCGGCCTGTTGTCGAGCCGTGGCCGTGTCCACGCTTGCCGCTGTACTTAAGAATGTGTCGATATCCAGCATCCCCGGCGGACAGGGGTGCAGTTGGATAAAGTGGCGGTTCGTCTCCAGCGGCGATGGTCCTGGCCACTGCAGAATCTGTCGCAGCTTAACCAGAGCGGCGCGCAGGCTGCGGCGTCCGTTCTCACTCTCCCCCGGCCACAGCCACTCCGCCAGCACAGCACGCGAGTGGGGCTTGCGCTCCGAGGCGAGGATGGCCAGCAACGCCGCCACCTTGCTATAGGGCAGGGGTGAGGGGGGCTTGCCGGGCTGTTGCCACATGGGCGGCCCGATGAGCATAACCCGCCCCGTACCGAGGGCGGTGGTGGAGCTGTCCGATGGCATAAGCGTATGGTTTTTGTGAAATCCTGTTCGATAGGCGTGTGCCCGCCCGGGGCAAGCGGCCACTCCTGCTCTGTCACCACCCGCTTAGGCACCGCCGCAAGCCAGCACTCACGGAGCGCCCAGTTGTGCGGTTTTGCCGTCGCGGCTTACGGCTAAACGGGTGGTTATACTCGGTTATTCTGTTCGCTTTTTTGTGAACCCGTTCTCACTAGTGGCGCTAGTGTATGGGAGATGGCGTGACGGTGGAAGGGGGCGATGGCATCTCGCCAGATTGTGACTAAAGAGGTGGAAGGGAGGTGCCGTGATGGGGGAGGGGCCCGATGACACCCGATAAGGGTGGGATCGGGCCGCGCCGGAAACCTCCGCGGCTATCAGCTGCGCTTGAACAGGTGCGGGTTGCCGCGGATGAAGGCGTTTATCCAGCGCAGTAGAAAGGAGTCATTACCGGCGGCTTTGAGGTAGCCGTAGCCGAGTATCGAGATCAGCAGTGCGCCGAGGGTGTTGACGATCATGTCCCACATGGTATCGGTCAGCCCCGACTCGTCGCCGCGCATCGCCTTTTGCATGTTGGTGCCGGCCAACTGGTCCATACTGAACTCGAAGATCTCCCACAGAGCCCCCACACCCACCGCGAATATGAAGGAGAAAAAGGCGACGAAGCCCGCCGTCATGTGGAGCTTGATGTTGCGCGTCTCATTCAACACATGGACCAGCAGAAAGCCCATAACGGCCATCAGCAGACCGGAGCTGGTATGCAGCAGGATATCCCACCACCAAAAGCGGGTGTAATAGCCGTGTACCTCGCCCAGGAAGAGCGAGGCGAAGACGAAGGCGATCGCCATCAACTCGAACTCCGGGGGCAGGCTCAAGCGGTAGCGCCGCTTAGCCAAAAGTGGAGTGAGGGTGATGATGAGGATCGCCGTGGTCAGCCCGGCGGTATGCCACTGCCGCTGCCAAACGGCCACCACCACCTCAAGCAGCAGCAGCGCCTCCAGAAAGAGGCTGACACGCCGGTGATACGATGTGCCAGGCCC
>JBNJGC010000065.1:0-13955 GCA_051747405.1 Pseudomonadota bacterium | reverse complement strand
CGCCGGCAGGGCCTATCCGAAATAGTCCGGCTCGTTGCCCTCTTTCCATTTGATGTTGCAACCGAGGCTGGGCTTTTGTTCTTCCAGTGGCGGCAGGTTCGCCAGCAGGGCCTTGAGGGCGTCTTCCAGATCGGCGCCGGTGATCGGTTCATCATTACGTGGTCGGGCGTTGTCGAACTGCCCCCGGTAGACCAGTTTATGCTCGCTATCGAAGAGGTAGAAGTCAGGCGTACAGGCCGCCCGGTAGGATTTGGCCACCGCCTGGCTCTCATCAAAGAGATAGGGAAAGGTAAACCCGTACTTCTGGGCCATCACGGGCATCTTATCGGGGCTGTCATCGGGGTAGTTGGCCACATCGTTGCTATTGATGGCGACAAACTCCACACCCTGTTGCTGGTAGCGGTGCGCCAATTCGGCCAGTTTACCGGCAATGTGCAGAACATAGGGGCAGTGGTTACAGATAAAGGCCACCACCACGGGCCGACCGCGAAAATCTTCCAGGCTGACGGTTTTACCGCTGGCCGATTCGGGCAAGCTGAAGGCCGGGGCCGGTGTGCCCAGCTCCAGCATGGTTGAGGGGGTACGTGCCATATTTCACCTCCATACGGATACAAGCCTTAGGGAGCGGGGTTGACCCAATCTGGAGACCGGGCCACCTTGAAAGAGCATTTCGCCAGCATGTTTCAGCGTAGTAGTAATTTTAGATCAAAGCCGCGCCTTAAGCGCCTGGATAATCCGATCGACATTCTCCCGATGGGCCAGGGCCTGGGCATGCTTAAGGTTCTCGGTGGCCTCTTCCGGCTCCTCCAGCTGGAGTGCCACCTCCGCCAATAGGCAGTGGACCAGACTGCGGTCGTTTTCGGTACGCAGGCTACCGCTGGCGGCAACCAGCAGCTGAACCTTGGCGGCGCCGAAGCGTCCGTCGGCCATCTCCACCACCCCCTTGAGCCAATGGTAGTAGGCCAGGGTGCGTGGGCTGAGCATATTGGGCCAGCGCATCTGCGTGAGGGCGCTCCTCACGGTAGCGATGTCGTTATGGCGAAACGCGTCAAAGGCGTGCCAGATGGTACCGTTGCGTAACGCATCCCAGCTCAACCATACGGCCAGTAGCGCAAAGATCCAGGCAAACCAGGCGGCGTGCAGGCTCAGGTAGAGGCCACAAAGCAGTGAGAGCGTGGCAACGATGAGGCGGATATCCGGGGAAAACTGCTGGATAAAACGGCTTAACGGTTTGATGGGGCTCCCCCTCTCTTTTTCATTCTTGTAGGTGAAAAAGGCATGGTAACCGATCGCTGCCCTGGCACGCCAACGGCAGATGCCTCTACGAAAAAAGGGGCCTGTCGGCCCCTTCCTTACCTATCACGCTTGTGACAGACGGCTCAGTCGCCGGCCACCACCGCCTTCATGCTCAGGCGGATGCGACCCTGTTTGTCGATCTCAAGCACCTTGACCTTGACCATGTCCCCTTCGTTGAGCTTGTCGCTAACCTTTTCGACACGCTCTTCAGAGATTTGGGAGATGTGTACCAGTCCATCTTTACCGGGCAGGACGTTGACGAAGGCGCCAAAGTCCATCAGCTTGTTGACCCGGCCCTCGTAGATCTTACCCACCTCGACATCGGCGGTCAGCTGCTCGATACGACGCATAGCCTCCTGACCGGCAGCCATGTCGACCGAGGCGATCTTTACGGTACCGTCGTCGCTGAGATCGATGCTGGCACCGGTCTCCTCGGTAATAGAGCGGATCGTCGCACCGCCTTTACCGATAACGTCGCGGATCTTCTCGGGGTTGATCTTCAAGGTAAGGTAGCGCGGAGCGTACTCGGACATACTCTCGTTGGGCTGGTCGATCACTTTGTTCATCTCGCCGAGAATATGAAGACGACCCTCTTTGGCCTGCTCCAGCGCGATCTCCATGATCTCCTTGGTGATCCCCTCGATCTTGATATCCATCTGCAGTGCGGTGATACCGTAATCGGTACCGGCCACTTTGAAGTCCATATCGCCGAGGTGATCCTCGTCGCCGAGGATATCGGTAAGCACGGCGAATTTGTCCGACTCTTTGATGAGCCCCATCGCAACACCGGCAACCGGTGCCTTTAGCGGAACACCGGCATCCATCATCGACAGCGAGCTACCACAGACACTGGCCATGGAGCTGGAGCCGTTGGATTCGGTGATCTCGGACACCACGCGCACGGTGTAGGGGAACGCATCCACATCAGGCATCACCGCGGCAACGCCGCGCTTGGCCAGTCGCCCATGCCCGATCTCACGACGCTTAGGGCTGCCGACACGACCGGTCTCGCCCACAGAGTAGGGAGGGAAGTTGTAGTGGAGCATAAACTGCTCTTTGCGCTCACCGTCGAGGGCATCGATGATCTGCGCATCGCGGGCAGTGCCCAGGGTAGTGACCACCAGCGCCTGTGTCTCACCACGGGTAAACAGCGCAGAGCCGTGGGTACGCGGCAGTACACCGGTACGCACGGTAATCGGTCGCACGGTACGGGTATCGCGACCGTCGATACGCGGTTCACCGCTGATGATGCGCTCGCGTACGATCCGCTTCTCCAGCTTACCCATCGCCTCGCGGACCTTGCCCTCATCAAGAGCGTTCTCGTCCTCTGCGTTACAGAGTTTGGCGATGAGGTCGGTACGGATCTCACCGAGACGGCTGTAGCGAGCCATCTTTTCGGTGATCTGGTAGGCCTCGGTGATGGCCGCTTCGGCCTCGGCGGCAACAGCGCTGTCAGCGCTCTGATCACGCACCGGAGGCTCCCACTGCCAGGGCTCGACACCGGTCTCTTGCGCCAATTCACGCACAGCGTTGATCACGCTCTGCATCTGCTCGTGGCCATACATCACCGACCCGAGCATCTCCTCCTCGCTGAGGCAGTCCGCCTCGGACTCGACCATCAACACGGCGTTTTCGGTACCGGCGACGATCAGGTCCAGCTTGGAGCTCTCCAGCTGAGTACGGCTTGGGTTGAGGATATACTCACCGTCGCTGTAACCCACACGGCAGGCACCCAGGGGACCGTTGAACGGTACGCCTGAGACGGCCAGGGCGGCCGAGGTGCCGATCATCGCCACGATGTCGGGGTTGATCTCCGGGTCGAGGGAGACGACGGTACAGATGACCTGGACTTCGTTCAGAAAACCGTCGGGAAAGAGGGGGCGGATGGGGCGGTCGATGAGGCGGGAGGTGAGGGTTTCGTTTTCGCTAGGTCGGCCTTCGCGGCGGAAAAAACCACCGGGGATTTTACCCGCGGCGTAGGTCTTCTCCTGGTAGTCGACGGTTAGCGGAAAGAAGGAGCGACCCTCATCCGCCTCTTTGGCGGCGACGACGGTGACCAGAACGGTGGTCTCACCCATGCTGGCCATGACAGCACCGCTTGCCTGGCGGGCGATTTCACCGGTTTCCAGGGTGACCGTGTGCTCCCCATACTGGAACTCTTTCTTGACAGGCGTCACAGTTGATTCCTTTTTGGTTTGGATCAATTTAACCACAGGTGCGCGGCAACGAAGAGGCTGCAGACTGCACGGAGAGAAGCGCGAGTGGAGCTACCCGATGCCCTTAATACCGGCGCCCCCTCCGCTGTCTGAGAGACCTCCTCGCTACCGCACCCTATGGAGAACTACAACGACTTCGGACCTACTTACGCAGACCGAGGCGAGAGATAATGGAGCGATAACGCTCGATATCTTTCTTTTTCAGGTAGTCCAGCAGCTTGCGACGCTGGCTTACCATACGCAGCAATCCACGACGCGAGTGGTGGTCGTGGATATGCTCTTTGAAGTGACCGGAAAGACCATCAATATTGGCTGACAGCAGTGCAACCTGCACCTCGGGTGAGCCGCTGTCGTTTTCGCTCTTGCCAAATTCCTTGATGATGTTGGCTTTTTGCTCGTTGCTCAGAGACATCTGGGTAAAGCTCCTGAAATATATCGATTACTAGATGTGAATTTTAACCACTGTTCCAACACGGGAACAAGCTAAAACCCTCTTAATAGCCCTATCCTGCCTGACTTATCAGGCGCTTGGGGGCGATGCGGCCGTCATCAAGTACAGCCCCGACACCGACAAATTTGCCGCTGTCGTCAAACAGGCGAACCCACCCATCGATGGGTGCCTGCGGTACCTGAACGGCCTGTCCTTGTCGAATATAGAACAGGCCGCTCTCGGTCAGTTTCACCTCCGGGTAGTCACCCAGGGCGTGATCCAGTGGCAGCAGGTGGTTGTCCAGAGCCTCTGGTCCCTCCTCTGCCTCGTCGCGCAGTGTCTCCAACGTGACCATCCCCTCTTCGCGAAAAGGGCCAACGCGGGTCCGGCGCAGCTGGCTGAGATGCGCGCCGCAGCCGAGTGCCGCGCCGATATCCTCAACCAGGGTACGAATGTAGGTGCCTTTGGAGCAGTGGACGTAGAGCTCAATCTCGTCCCCCTCCAGGTGCAACAGCTTGAGCTCATGGATGGTTACCCGACGGGGTTTGCGCTCCACCTCGATCCCCTGACGGGCCAACTTGTAGAGCGGCTGCCCATTTTGCTTGATCGCCGAGTGCATCGGCGGGATCTGCTCGATCTCACCTCGGAAGGGCGCCAGCACCGCCTCAACCTGCGCCTCGTTCAGCGGCGGCACCTCACGGGTTTCGACGATCTCCCCTTCGGCATCGGCAGAGCTGGTGCGCACGCCCAGCTTGCAGGTCCCCACATAGACCTTATCCGCATCGAGCAGATAGGCCGAAAGCTTAGTCGCCTCGCCGAGACAGATGGGAAGCATGCCGCTGGCAAGAGGATCGAGGTTACCCGTATGCCCCGCCTTGGCGGCAAAGAGCAGACGTTTGACCTCCTGCAGCGCCGCATTGGAGGTGATCCCCACGGGTTTGTCCAGTAGCAGAATGCCGTTGACCTTGCGCCCACGTGATTTATGCCGACGTGCCACTACCTCAACCCTCGCCTTTATCGCTATCGCTGGAGACGGCGCGGTCGATAAGTGCCGTGAGCCGTGAGCCATTTTCGATAGAACTGTCATAGAAAAAACGCAGCTCAGGCACGACACGGAGCTTCATCCGGTGGGCCAGTTCGCGTCGAAGAAAACCGCCGGCGTGGGTCAGGCCCTTCTGTGTCTGTTGCGGATCATGCCCGGGGTTGAGCACGGTGAAGTAGACCTTGGCGACGGAGAGATCCTTGGTGACATCCACGGCGGAGATGGTGACCATCCCCAAACGCGGGTCTTTAAGCTCCCGCTGTACCAACTCGGCCAGCTCACGCTGAATCTGCTCACCGACTCGGCGGCTACGACTAAATTCTCTTCCCACGCCCGGACTCTTTCCTCTTAAATACCGTTCGACTACAGGGTTCGCTGCACCTGTACCCGCTCGTAGACCTCAATCTGATCACCGACCTTGACGTCGTTATAGTTCTTCACGCCGATGCCGCACTCGATGCCCGACTTAACCTCCGGCACATCATCCTTGTAACGGCGCAGCGACTCGAGCTCACCTTCGTAGATGACGACGTTGTCACGCAGGACCCGTATCGGGTTGTTGCGCTTGACCGTGCCATCGACCACCATACAGCCGGCGATGGCGCCAAGCTTGGGCGAGCGGAACACATCGCGAACCTCGGCAAGACCGATGATCTCCTCCTTGAACGCCGGCGCGAGCATACCGGTCATGGCACGCTTGACCTCGTCGATCAACTCGTAGATGACGCTGTAGTAGTGCAGGTCGATATCCTGCTCCTCGATGATGCGCTTTGCACCCGCATCGGCACGGACGTTGAAGCCGATTACCACGGCATTGGAGGCTACAGCCAGATTGGCATCGGACTCGTTGATACCGCCGACACCGCTGGCGACAATCTTCACCCGCACCTCATCGGTGGAGAGCTTGGTGAGCGCATCGGAGATGGCCTCCAGAGAACCCTGCACGTCGGCCTTGAGAAGAATGTTGAGATCCTTGACCTCACCCTCTTCCATCTGGTTGAACATATCATCGAGTTTAGCCTGCTGCTGACGCGCAAACTTCACATCGCGGAATTTGCCTTGGCGGAAGAGCGCCACTTCCCGCGCCTTTCTCTCGTCGCCGACCACAACCGCCGACTCACCGGCAGAGGGGACGCCGGAAAGCCCAAGGATCTCGACGGGAAGGGAGGGGCCCGCCTCACCCACCGGCTTGCCGGTTTCATCCAGCATCGCACGTACCCGGCCATACTCATGACCGGCGAGGACGATATCACCCTTATGCAAGGTCCCCTTCTGTACCAGAATCGTAGCCACGGCACCGCGCCCCTTATCCAGGCGCGACTCAATGACGATACCGCTGGCGGGTCCCTCGGCGACGGCCTTGAGCTCGAGTACCTCAGACTGCAGGAGGATGGATTCGAGCAGATCATCGACACCGGTCCCCGCCTTGGCGGAGACATGTACGAACATGGTGTCGCCGCCCCACTCCTCGGGGATCACATCCTGTTGGGCCAGTTCGTTCTTGACCCGATCGGGGTCGGCCTCCTCCTTGTCGATCTTATTGACCGCGATAATCAACGGAACACCGGCAGCCCGCGCATGCTGAATCGCCTCTTTGGTCTGGGGCATCACCCCATCATCAGCGGCGACCACCAGAACAACCAGGTCGGTCAGGTCAGCACCGCGGGCACGCATGGCGGTAAACGCGGCGTGACCGGGGGTATCGAGGAAGGTGATCATTCCCCGATCGGTCTCCACATGATAGGCACCAATGTGCTGGGTAATGCCACCGGCCTCGCCGGTAGCAACACGGGTACGGCGAATGTAGTCGAGCAGTGAGGTTTTACCGTGGTCGACGTGACCCATAATGGTAACCACCGGCGCCCGTGAGATCTCCTCACCTTCGGTCTCAGCCTGTGCGAAGACCTCCTCCTCCAGTGCATTCTCCTTGAGCAGAACCGGCTTGTGTCCCATCTCTTCGACCACGATGGTAGCGGTCTCCTGATCCAGCACCTGATTGATGGTGACCATGGAGCCCATCTTCATCATCGTCTTGATGACCTCGGCGGCCTTGACCTTCATCTTCTGCGCCAACTCACCGACGGTGATAGTTTCGGGAATAGAGACATCGTGAACAATCGGGGCAGTGGGCTTTTCAAATCCGTGTTTGCCACCGGAACTGACCACCGGTCGGTTACGGCCACCCTTCTTCTTGCGGCGCCCGGACTTATCTGAAGCGATGTGCAGTTCGCGGTCATCCTCGTCGCGACGCCCCTTGCGCCCCTTCTTGCCCTTAGCCCGCTTTTCGGCGGGCTTGGTGGCATCGGGTTCTGCATGGCGTTTACGCGGCTCGGCCTTGGAGGGCTTCTCCTGCTCCGGGGCAGGCTGACTGGCAGCCTCCTCGGCGGCGCGCCTGGCCTCTGCCTCAGCCTCCGCTTTGAGCTTGGCCTCCTCTTCGGCTTGCTGCTTGGCCGCTTCCTCGGCCTTGCGCTGGGCTTCAGCCTCTTCAGCCTTTTGCTTGGCATCCTCTTCGGCCTTCTGCTGGGCCTCGGCTTCAAGTTGCTGCTCAAGGCGCTCGGCCACTTCGCTGTCAATGCGCTTATCCTCATCCGCCTCAACCAGGCTGCGCTTGACAAAGGTACGCTTTTTACGCACCTCGACGGTGACAGTCTTGCCTTTTCGTGAGCTTGCCCCGCTGCCCACTTTCAGCTCGCTGGTGGTTCGGCGCTTTAGGGTAATCTTTTTTGGCCCGGCATCAGCTTCAGGCTCGCTCTTCTCGGTACCGTGCTTGTGACGCAGATAATCCAACAGCTTGACCTTGTCATCGTCGCCGATGAACTCGTCAGCCTTCATGGCCCCGATACCGGCATCCTGCAGCTGTGTTAGCAGGCGCTCGACCGGTACGCCGATCGTCTCAGCAAATTGTGTGACGGTAACCTCTGACATTTACGCTATTCTCCCGACCTTCAACCTTCCTGCTCTTCTGCGAACCAGGGTGCGCGAGCAGTCATGATCAATGTCGCTGCACGCTCCTCATCCATACCATCGATCTCCATAAGATCGTCGACCGCCTGCTCGGCCAGGTCTTCCATGGTCGTCACTCCACGGTTGGCCAACGCATCGGCCAGCTGCTGGTCCATGCCGTCCATCTCCAGTAGGTCCTGCTCCGGCTCAGCCCCACCGTGCTCCTCCTGACTAATCTCCTGAGTAACGAGGACATCCTTGGCACGGGCACGCAGCTCATTGACAATGTCCTCATCGAACTCTTCCACCTCGAGCATTTCGGCGACCGGCACATAGGCCACCTCCTCGAGGCTGGAGAAACCCTCCTGGACGAGGATGGCGGCAACCTCTTCATCCACATGCAGCTTCTCCTGAAACAGGCTGACCAGGGCACCGAGCTCTGCCTCAGTCTTCTCCTCGGCCTGGGCCTCGGTCATTACGTTCAGCTCCCAGCCGGTCAATTCGCTGGCAAGGCGCACGTTCTGCCCGCCGCGCCCGATAGCCTGGGACAACTGCTCTTCATCCACGGCGATATCCATGCTGCGGGAGTCCTCATCAACCACAATGGAGAGCACCTCCGCAGGGGCCATGGCGTTAATCACAAACTGCGCCGGATTCTCGTTCCAGAGTACGATATCGACACGCTCGCCGTTCATTTCGTTGGTAACTGACTGCACACGGGAACCGCGCATCCCTACACAGGCGCCTACCGGATCGATGCGTGCGTCGTTGGAGCGCACGGCGATCTTGGCGCGCAGTCCCGGGTCGCGGGCCGCCCCCATGAGGTCGATGAGGCCTTCGCCGATCTCCGGCACCTCCAGCGTGAACAGCTCGATGAGGAACTCGGGTTTGGTCCGGCTGACGAACAGTTGCGGTCCGCGCTGCTCGGAGCGCACGTCGTAGAGGTAACCGCGGGCGCGGTCACCGGGTCGGATCGGCTCACGTGGAATCACCTGATCGCGCGGAATCAACGCCTCGACATTGCCCCCCAGATCCAGAATCACATTACCACGGTCGATACGCTTGACGATGCCACTGATAAGCTCACCCACCCGGTCCTGGTAGGCCTCGACCACCTGTGCCCGTTCAGCCTCGCGCACCTTCTGCACGATGACCTGCTTGGCAGTCTGTGCGGCAATACGGCCAAACTCCACCGATTCGATCTGATCCTCGACAAATTCACCCGGTTCAATCTCAGGTTCGTCGACGCGGGCGGCGCTCAGGGTAATCTGGCGTTCGGGCTGTTCAAGCTGCTGGGTCTCGGCGTCGTCGACCACCTCCCAGCGACGGAACGTCTCGTAGTCACCCGTTTCGCGATCAATGGTGACACGAATATCGACATCACCACCATGTTTTTTCTTGGTGGCGGTCGCCAGGGCGATCTCCATCGCCTCAAAGATTATCTCTTTAGCGACGCCCTTTTCATTGGAAACTGCGTCTACAACCAGCAGGATCTCTTTGTTCATAACACAGCCTCTAACTGCCTTTCAGCTATCGTTCCACTTGCGTGGAACCGAACCAAAAACAACCGACCGGCGGTTGCTACCATTCGTGGACCAGGTTCGCCTTTTCAATACTATCCAGCGCCAGCGTGTACTCTTCCCCGTCCACCTCAATCACGACGTGTTCGTCCCTGAGCCCGTGCATCCGTCCCTTGAACTTGCGCCGCCCGTCCTGCGGTGCGCGCAGACGGATATCCGCCAGGCTGCCGCTGTAACGCTCATAGTGCTCAGGCGTAAACAGCGGCCTGTCCAGTCCCGGTGAGGAGACCTCAAGGGTGTACTCACCGCGGATCGGGTCCTCTACATCGAGTACTGCACTCACCTGTCGACTGGCATCGGCACAGTCCTCGACGGTGATGCCGTCCTCATGGTCGATATAGACACGCAGTACCGAGTGTCTGCCCTGTGACAGATGCTCCACTCCCACCAGCTCGTAACCGAGTGCGGTGACAGCCGGCTCGATGATGGCCTGTAACTGCGCGTTTGCCTGACCCATATTTTCCCCGGAAACAAAAAATGGGCCCAAGGCCCATCCTGATAACTCCACATATGTTGCGGGAGTATAGCGCTTTTTTACTCGCCAGTCACCCGCAGCTGCGGAGTCCACCTAACAAAAAGCCCCGTAGACGGGGCTTGATGTTTATCGTTTGGTAGCGGGGGCAGGATTTGAACCTGCGACCTTCGGGTTATGAGCCCGACGAGCTACCGAGCTGCTCCACCCCGCAATCGATGTGGCGTATACTACATAAGCCTCTGTCCTGACGCAAGGGGCAGCGCCAATAAAGTCACAAAAGATTAGCGCCGTTGGAGGTGGTGGCGAAGATCGTGCCGATAGATAAAGCCCGGCAGTGCGAAGACCAGGAACAGACAGAGGGTAACGGCATAGAACTCCCAGTCCTGGGGGTAGATCTCCCCATTTAGCTTCTTCTCCAGCCCCAGCGCCACGGTACCGGTGATGAAATAGAGGATCAGCCACTCCAACCAGCGCCACCAGGCGCGTTTGTGACCATCGGCGGGGCGGGCAATGAGCAGAACGCGCTCACTCATCCACGGGAGGTTGGCAGCAATGAGCGCCAGGGCGATCATCAGCCAGCCAGTTTCTACTGCACTCATCGGGTTATCTCCGGGCTAAAACCAAAACGGCAAGGTGCGGCATCAAAGCACAGATCAGCGGCGCTGGCAATTTCCCCCAATCTATTTGAGGAAAAGCGCCTTCCCCCTATCACACTCCCATCGCTTGCCGGCAGAGCGCCATCAGGGCGCCCGGAAATGCCCCCAAAAGAAGAATGGTTATGGCGTTGACACTGAAGACTGTACCCAGCTCGACCCCGGGCCGCAGCGTGCTCTGATCCTCCGGGGCATCGAAGTACATCAGCTTTACCACCCGCAGGTAGTAGTAGGCACCAATGACCGAGAAGATCACCGCCACCGCAGCCAACCACAACAGATCGGCACCGACCACCGCCTGCAACACCGAGAGCTTGGCCCAGAAACCGATAAATGGTGGCACCCCGGCCATCGAGAACATAATGAACAGCATCATCAACGCAAACCAGGGGTTGCGCTGGTTGAGCCCTTTGTAGTCAGCCAACCGCTCCGCCTCGAAACCGGCGCGACTCATCAGTATCACCATGCCGAAACCGCCCAAGCCCATGAGGGCATAGACGATGGTGTAGAACATGCCGGCGGCGTACCCCTCGGCGCTCCCCGACAACACACCCAGCAAGAGGAAGCCGGCGTGGGAGATCCCCGAATAGGCCAACATACGCTTAATGTTGCTCTGGGCGATAGCCACCACATTACCCACGGCAATGGAGAGCACGGCAAGCAGAACCAGAATATCGTGCCACTGCGGCTGCAACCCCGACAGACCGTCCACCATCAGCCGCATCAGCATGGCAAAGGCGGCCAGCTTGGGGGCAGTGCTGATAAAGAGTGTCACCGCCGTCGGCGCGCCGTGGTAGACATCCGGCACCCACATATGGAACGGCACCGCCCCCAGCTTGAAGGCGACCCCCACCAGCAGGAATACCAGGCCGAATACCAACAGCAGCGTATCCCCTTCACCACTGAGTACCGCCTGACTCATCAGCGTCAGGTCCAGTGTACCGGTGACACCGTAGAGCATCGACATCCCGTAGAGCAGCATCGCTGAGGCCATGGCGCCGAGGATAAAGTACTTCATCGCCGCTTCGGAGGCGTTGCGGCTGTCGCGCTGCATCGCCACCAGGGCATAAAGGGAGAGCGACATCAGCTCCAGACCCAGATAGATGGTGAGCAGACTGTGGGCCGAGATCATCACCATCATCCCCAACATCGCAAACAGGGCGAGGACGAAAAACTCGCCACGAAACATTCCGCGCTCGCGCAGATAGTTGCGTGAGTAGAGAAAGACCACAAAGACGGTGAGATAGACGCACATCTTCAACACCGAAGCCATTGGATCGAGCACGAAGGTATCGCTGAAGGTCAGCTCGCTGTGGCCGTTGTAGAGCGACAGAGTGAGAATGAAGGCGCCGACCAGCGTCGCCTGAGCGAGAAGATAGGTCACCACACGACTGCGATCATTGAGAAAGAGGTCAATGAGCAGGATCAGCGAGGTCATGCCGAGCACGAACATCTCGGGCATCGCAGGCAGAAAGTTAGGCATGTCGAAATTCATTCTTGCGAGACTCCGTTACAGGGCGGCTGCGGGCAGTTTGGAAACACTGATATGCGCGACCAAGTGCTGGATCGTGGTGTCCATCACCTCCAGCAGCGGCGCCGGCCACAGCCCCACACCAAGCACCATCACCGCGAGGATGGCGAGGAAGAGGAACTCACGCGGATTGATATCCTTCAGCGCAGCCACCCTCTCGTTGCGTACCTTGCCGTAGATCACCCGCTTGACCATCCAGAGGGTGTAGGCAGCGCCGAGGATAAGGGTGGTAGCAGCGGTAAAGGCGATCCAGAAGTTGGCCTTAAAAGCGCTGAGGATAACCATGAACTCACCGACGAACCCGGCCGTGCCCGGCAGGCCGGCGTTGGCCATGGCAAACAGCACCATAAAACCGGCAAACTTGGGCATGGTATGGACCACACCACCGTAGTCGTTGATCTCACGCGAGTGCAGGCGGTCATACATCACCCCGACGCAGAGAAACATGGCACCCGAGACAAAGCCGTGGGAGATCATCTGCACCAGCCCCCCCTCGATACCCATCGCTGCACCCGAGAAGCTGCCGTCATTGGCCTCGGCAATCCGCCAGGCGATAAAGAAGCCCAGCGTGACAAACCCCATGTGGGAGATAGATGAGTAGGCGATGAGCTTCTTCATATCCTGCTGTACCAGCGCAACAAAACCGATGTAGACCACTGCGATGAGGGACAACAGGATCATCAGCCAGTCCAGCGTATGGCTGGCGTCCGGGACGATAGGCAGGGAGAAGCGCAGGAAGCCGTAGGCGCCCAACTTGAGCATGATCGCCGCCAGGATCACCGAGCCCCCGGTGGGCGCCTGCACATGGGCATCGGGCAGCCAGGTATGCACCGGCCACATCGGCACCTTCACCGCAAAGGCGGCGAGGAAGGCGAGGAAGATCCCGATCTGCGCCGTGCCACCGATGGGAGCGGCATGGAAGTCCAGGATGGCAAAGCTGTCAGTGTGGAGCGCCAGCCACAACAGCGCGATCAGCATGAACACCGAACCGAGAAAGGTGTAGAGGAAGAACTTGATGGTGGCGTAGACACGGTTATCACCACCCCAGATGCCGATAACGATAAACATCGGGATCAGCATCGCCTCCCAGAATACATAGAAGAGCATGGCGTCGAGGGCTGAGAAGACGCCTATCATCAACCCCTCCATGATCAGGAAGGCGGCCATATACTGCGCCGGACGGATCTTGATAACCTCCCAACCGGCGATAACCACCAACACGGTAATAAAGGTTGTAAGCAGAATGAGCGGCATGGAGATCCCATCGACCCCCAGGTGGTAGTTGATACCGAAGGTCTCTATCCAGGGCAACAGTTCGACAAACTGCATCTGATAGGTCGCCGAATCGAACCCGGTATAGAGGGGAATGGAGAGCGCGAAGGTCAACAGCGAAACCAGCAACGCCAGCACCTTCGCCTCCAGGCCGGTACGCCCGCTCCCGGCCAGCATCACCAGCAGGCCGCCGACAATGGGGGTCCAGATAACCAGACTCAGCAGTGGCAAATCAGAAAACATGCACCCTACCCTTATTCAGAAATTCTTGTTATCAACCGGCCACAAACAAGCCGAACAGCGCCAGCAGCCCCAAAATCATTGCAAAGGCGTAGTGGTAGAGATAGCCCGACTGCACGTGGCGCACCACGGCGGAGACCACCCCGACCAATCGGGCTGAGCCGTTGACCAGCAGTCCGTCAATCAACCCCACATCGCCCACTTTCCAAAGACCCGTACCCAGCCCCCGGCTACCGGCGCCGAAGAACGCCTGGTTGAACTCATCGAAGCCGTACTT
>JBNJGC010000064.1:0-14037 GCA_051747405.1 Pseudomonadota bacterium | reverse complement strand
GAAGGTTTTCAGACCAGAGAAGCTGAAGTCCAGGCCGGGCCGATCGGTCATCGGTCGGGGGAAACGGTAGGCTTGCGGGTCGCCCTCCTCAGCCAGCCTGGCCAGTACCGGGCCGCCCGGATAGCCGAGCCCCAACAACTTGGCGGTCTTGTCGAAGGCCTCGCCGGCGGCATCGTCCAGCGACTCACCGAGGATCGCATAGCGACCCACACCCTCCACCTGCACCAGCATGGTATGACCGCCCGAGACCAGCAGGGCGACGAAGGGAAAGGCCGGCGGATTCGCCTCCAGCATCGGCGCCAGAAGGTGCCCCTCCATATGGTGAACCCCCACCGCCGGCACCCCCCAGGCCCAGGCCAGGCTACGCCCTACCGAGGCCCCCACCAGCAGGGCGCCGATGAGCCCCGGCCCGGCGGTATAGGCCACCCCATCGATCTCATTGCGGACCAACCCCACCTCGTCCAGCACCTGCTGAATCAGCGGCAGCAGTTTCTGCACATGGTCACGCGAGGCCAGTTCCGGCACCACGCCACCGTACTCGGCGTGCATTGCCACCTGGCTATATAAGGTATGACTGAGCAGGCCGCGCCCACTATCGTAGAGGGCGACGCCGGTTTCATCACAGGAGGTTTCGATGCCGAGGATTATCATGCCGGCATTTTCCCCGCAAGGCGGAGAAGGTTCAAGGTTTAATGCTCAAGGTTCAAGGAGCCGTACCGAACCCCACCGCCTCCGGCCTTTGCTCCCCCGAACCTCGAACCTTGAACCTCGAACTCACGCTTGTTTCCCTTTGCATTTTTCCTCCCGTCAATTTACAATTACCGATTCCCTCCCCCTTGAGGGGGATAGCACGACGACATTCAAAACCGTATTCAACGAGGTGATTAGGCATATGCCAGCCGTACGCGTAAAAGAGAACGAACCCTTCGACGTTGCCCTGCGCCGCTTCAAGCGCAGCTGTGAGAAGGCCGGTGTCCTCTCCGAGGTCCGCCGCCGCCAGGCTTACGAGAAGCCCACTGCTGTTCGCAAGCGCAAGCACGCTGCTGC
This sequence comes from Pseudomonadota bacterium, assembly GCA_051747405.1. Classification (GTDB taxonomy): domain Bacteria; phylum Pseudomonadota; class Gammaproteobacteria; order Thiohalomonadales; family Thiohalomonadaceae; genus JAPHTQ01. Next base: position 12,990 of record JBNJGC010000064.1, on the reverse strand, counting down.
CGTCAAACGCCAGCAGAAGAAGAACATGCGCGAGCTGAACCGCTCCAAGCGCCTGTACTAAGCACCTCACGTTCACACACCCGGTGCGCTGACGATGGCGGAGACGCTCAAACAGCAGATCATGGCCGACATGAAAACGGCGATGCGTAACAAGGACAAAGAGCGCCTTGGCACCATCCGCCTGCTTCAGGCCGCGGTCAAGCAGCGCGAGGTCGACGAGCAGACCGAGCTGGGTGATGAGCAGGTTCTGGCGGTGTTGGACAAGATGGTTAAGCAGCGCCGCGACTCCATCACCCAGTATAACGACGCCGGGCGTGAGGAGTTGGCTGCCAGGGAGGAGGCAGAGCTGGCCGTCCTGCAGCACTACCTTCCCGAGGCGCTAAGCGAAGCGGAACTCGACAGCCTTATCGACGAGGCCATCAGCAACACCGGCGCCACATCCATGAAAGAGATGGGCAAGGTCATGGGGCAGCTCAAGCCCAAAGTGCAGGGACGTGCCGACATGGGCCAGGTAAGCGCCCGCATCAAGGCCCGCCTCTCCTCCTGACCCTTACCCTGCTGCGTCATCCCGTAGCGCGAGACTGAGGGGTTATGGCAGGACGTATCCCGCAACCGTTTATCGATGATCTTGTCAGTCGCGTCGACATCGTCGAGGTGATCGACTCGCGTGTGCCGCTCAAGCGTGCCGGGCGCGAGTACCAGGCCTGCTGTCCGTTTCACAACGAGAAAACGCCATCCTTTACCGTCAGCCCGGAAAAGCAGTTCTACCACTGCTTCGGCTGCGGCGCGCACGGCACAGCCATCGGCTTCCTGATGGAGTACGACCGCATGGACTTCGTCGAGGCGGTCGAGGAGCTGGCCAAGATACAGGGGCTTGAGGTTCCGCGGGAGGGGGGTGGCACGGCGCCGGTCAAACGCGAGCCGGATCAGAGCAAACCGCTCTACCCGCTGCTTGAACAGGCTGAGCGCTTCTACCGCCAGCAGCTCAAACAGCACCCCGAGGCCCCACGCGCGGTGGCCTACCTCAAGGGCCGGGGGCTGTCGGGCGAGATCGCCCGCGACTTTGGTATCGGCTTTGCGCCGCCGGGCTGGGATAACCTGTTCAATGCCCTGGGACGGGAGAAGGAAAAGGCGCTGATCAGCGCCGGCCTGGTAGTGGAGAAGGAGGGCGGCAAGCGTTACGACCGCTTCCGCGACCGGATAATGTTCCCCATCCGCGACCGGCGGGGGCGGGTGATCGGCTTCGGCGGTCGCATACTCGACAATCGGGCCGAGCAGAACAAACCCGGCGGCAGTGGCCCCAAATACCTCAACTCCCCGGAGACCCCGGTCTTCCACAAGGGGCGTGAGCTCTACGGCCTCTTCGAGGCGAGACAGGCACTGCGTCAACTGCCTCGGCTGCTGGTGGTGGAGGGCTATATGGATGTGGTGGCGCTGGCCCAGTTCGGCCTGCGCTACGCGGTGGCCACCCTCGGCACATCGGTCACCCAGGAGCACCTGGAGCAGCTGTTTCGCCACAGCGACGAGGTGGTGTTCTGCTTCGACGGCGACCGCGCCGGACGCGACGCCGCCTGGCGCGGCCTGGAGAACGCGCTGCCATTGATGCGCGACGGGCGCTCACTGCGTTTTATGTTCATGCCCGAGGGCGAAGACCCGGACACCCTGATCCGCCAGTCGGGGAAGGAAGGGTTCGAGCAGGCCATCGAGCAGGCGCAGACTCTGGATGAGTTTCTGGTGGCCCAGTTTCGACAGCGCGTCGATCTCAGCCGCATCGACGGTCAGGCGCGCCTGGTGGAGCTGAGTAAGCCGCTGCTGAGCAAACTGCCCGGCGGGATCTACCGCCTCAAACTGATCGAGCGACTCGCTGCGCTGGCGGGCATCGCGCCGGAGAGACTCGAGCAGATGCTCAGCGGCAAAACCACCACTGCGAATCACGCCGCACCGCCCCCCAGGGGCGCACCGCGGCCAAGGCGCCCGGCCCGCCAGGCGCCATCGCAGGTCCGCCACGCGGTCACGCTGCTGCTCCAACATCCGCAGCTGGCAGTACAAATGGATGATCCGGCTTCTCTGGCCGGCCTGCAGCAGCCGGGTGTGGCGCTGCTGGTGGAGATGCTTGAACTTCTCCACCGGCGGCCCAATCTAACCACCTCCGCCCTGCTGGAACACTGGCGCGGCAGAGAGGAGGAACGACACCTGTTCACCCTGGCCCAGCAGGAGCTGCTGCTGGACGCGGAACAGGACGATCTGGAGAACGAATTCCTCGGGGCACTCCGCGGGCTCAAGCAGCAACTGCTGCGACAGCGTTATCAGGAGCTTACGCGCAAACCCCTCGGCGAGCTAACCAGCTCAGAAAAGCTTGAATATCAAGCACTTTTGCAACAGATGAAAGGTTAGTCCGATTTTTTGTCGCCTTTTGGGTGGCAGAACGCGGATCCATGACTATCCTTAATGTGAAATTTTTATGACTGCCCGCAGCGGCCACAACCCAGTCGAGACACATTAACCATGATGCAACAGGAACAAGAGTCCCAACTCAAGCTGCTGATTGCCCGAGGTAAAGAGCAGGGCTACCTGACCTATGCCGAGGTCAACGACCATCTCCCCAGCGACATTGTTGACCCGGATCAGATTGAAGACATCATAAGCATGATTAATGACATGGGTATCACCGTGCACGAGGTCGCCCCCGATGCCGATACCCTGCTCATCACCGGTGACTCGGTCACTGCCGACGAAGATGCCGCCGAAGAGGCCGCCCAGGCGCTCGCCTCCGTCGACAGCGAGTTCGGTCGCACCACCGATCCGGTACGCATGTACATGCGCGAAATGGGCGCCGTCGAGCTGCTTACCCGCGAGGGCGAGATCAAGATCGCCAAGCGTATCGAAGAGGGCATGAAACAGATGCTCGCCTCGCTGGCCAGCCACCCCGAGACCATCGCCGAGCTGCTGCGTGAGTTCGCCCAGGTCGAAGAGGGCGAACTGCGCCTGGCCGACGTCATCACCGGCTTTGTCGATCCCGACGAGGCCGATGCGCCGGTGACCCCGGCCACTCCCAAAAGTGCCGACAGCAGCGATGACGACGAGGAGGAAGAGGACAACAGCCTCGACATCGAGGAGGTACGCCGGCGCATCGCCGCCATGGAGAAGCTCCACACCAAAACCGTCAACGCCATCGGCAAACACGGCAAAGATCACAAGACCAGCCAGAAGCTGCAAAATGAGCTCACCGAGGCGTTCCTTGAGTTCCGCCTGGCACCTAAGCTGGTCGACCGTATGGTAACCAACCTGCGTGGCCTGGTCGCTCGCATCCGCACCTACGAGCGCGAGATCATGAACCTCTGCATCAACCAGGCAAAGATGCCGCGCAAAGAGTTCATCTCCAGCTTCCCGGACAACGAAACCAACCTCGACTGGCTCGACGCCCACCTCAAGTCCAACAAAGGCTTCGTCAAGGCGCTCAAGGAGCACAAAGAGGAGGTCCAGCGTCTGCAGGGCAAGCTCGCCGCGCTGGAGAAGGAGTGCGGCATGTCCATCGCCGAGATCAAGGATATCAACCGCCGCATGTCCATCGGCGAGGCCAAGGCCCGCCGCGCCAAGAAAGAGATGGTCGAGGCCAACCTGCGCCTGGTGATCTCCATCGCCAAAAAATACACCAACCGCGGCCTGCAGTTCCTCGACCTCATCCAGGAGGGCAACATCGGCCTGATGAAGGCGGTCGACAAGTTCGAGTACCGCCGCGGCTACAAATTCTCCACCTACGCCACCTGGTGGATCCGTCAGGCCATCACCCGCTCCATCGCAGACCAGGCCCGCACCATCCGTATTCCGGTGCACATGATCGAGACCATCAACAAGCTCAACCGCATCTCCCGCCAAATGTTGCAAGAGATGGGCCGCGAGGCCACCCCGGAAGAGCTGGCCGAGCGCATGGAGATGCCCGAGGACAAGATCCGCAAGGTACTCAAGATCGCCAAGGAACCCATCTCCATGGAGACCCCCATCGGCGACGACGAAGACTCCCACCTGGGCGACTTCATCGAAGACGGCAACGTCCTCTCGCCGGTCGATATGGCTACCGCGGAAGGGCTGCGAGAGGCCACCACCAACGTCCTCGAAGGCCTCACCGCCCGCGAGTCCAAGGTGCTGCGTATGCGCTTCGGCATCGACATGAACACCGACCACACCCTCGAAGAGGTCGGTAAGCAGTTCGACGTCACCCGCGAGCGTATCCGCCAGATCGAAGCCAAAGCGCTGCGCAAACTGCGCCACCCGACCCGCTCGGAAAACCTGCGCAGCTTCCTCGACTCCGACGGCGGCAGCAGCAGTTAAAACCCTTCCCACCGGCAAACGCAAAACGGCACCTTCGGGTGCCGTTTTTGTCTCCAAATCCTTGGCATAGGCCGGGCAGTCATGCCCGGCATATTTTCATCCGATTACCGTAATCGCTCAGGCCAAACCATACCGAAGACGCGAACGGAATTTTTCCGTATAATCCCGATTTTCGGGCCTATAGCTCAGTTGGTTAGAGCAGGGGACTCATCAAAAAGGTGCGTCCATGCCGAAAGGTATGGAATGAACGGGATGAATTCAGGGAACCCGTAGCAACCACGTTGCCGGCAACCCTGAGCCAAGCCGGAAGTACACTTCCGGAAGGTGCAGAGACTACCTGAGGGCTCCAGTGCCCTTAATAACAGGCTAGAGCGTCCCGCACCCTAACAGGTATAGGCTGAGGGTGGTGAGATAGTCCACTCCCGGTAGAAATATCGGGCAAAAGTGAATCCCTTGGTCGCAGGTTCGAGTCCTGCTGGGCCCACCAACATACGCTACCACGCAGAGCGTGGGAATGACTGGCTCCGCGTGAGAGCACCTGCCTCACCATCACCACACCCGCCCTCGTTCCCACGCTCCGCGTGGGAATCCATATCAGCGCGGGGCCGTCATCCCCAAATCACTCAACTTGCGGTAAAGTGTGCGCTCACTGACCCCCAGTTTTTTTGCCAGCTGCTTCTTCTCGCCGCGGAAGCGGGCCGTGGCCCAGCGTAGGTAGCGCGCCTCGGCCTCTTCCAGAGGGACCAGTTCGTCGGGGTAGGGGGTATAGGCGGCAGCGGCTTGTCCCCCTTCACGGCACTCCTGCGGCAGGTGTTCGGGCAGGATCAGGTTGCCGTCGGCGAGCAGCAGGGCGCGTTCGATCATGTTGCGCAGTTCGCGGATATTGCCGGGGAACGGGTAGCGTTTCATGCAGGCCAGCGCCTCTGCGGAGAGGCGAATGTCGCGCTTGGGGGCGAAGCGGTGGAGCAGGGCGTCGATGAGCAGCGGCAGGTCTTCGTGCCGTTTGCGCAGCGGCGGCAGTTCGATGGGGAAGGTATTGAGCCGGTAGTAGAGATCTTGGCGGAACTCGCCCTTTTCGACCATCTCCCTGAGGCCCCGGTGGGTGGCACAGACCAGGCGAAAGTCGGCCTTCTGTGACTCGATTCCGCCGACGCGGCGATAGGTGCCGGTCTCCAGCAGACGCAGCAGCTTGACCTGTAGCGATAGCGGCACATCACCGATCTCGTCCAGAAAAAGGGTACCGCCGCGGGCCGCCTCAACCAGCCCCACCTTGCGGCTGACCGCGCCGGTGAAGGCCCCCTTTTCATGGCCGAAGAGCTCGCTCTCGAAGAGGGTTTCGGTCAGCCCGGAGCACTCCACCGGCACGAAGGGGCCGCCGGCACGCAGGCTCGATTCGTGCACCGCCGAGGCGATGAGCTCCTTACCGGTCCCCGACTCTCCCAACAGCAGCACGGTCGCCTCGCTGGGGGCGACCCGCTCGACCAGCTCCACCACTTTATTGAAGGCGGCGGAGCGCCCCAGCAGTGGCCCCGCCTCCGGGTCCTGGCTGGCCAGGCGGCTGGCGCGCATCACCTCCAGGTAGTAGTGGATCTGACCGTCGGCGTTGAACAGCGGGAAGATCTCTACATCCACATGCTCCTCACCGCGGGGGGTGTGATGCAGATGGAGCATGCGCGAGGGCTGACCGGTCTCGCGCACCAGTCGCAGCGGACAGTCCTCACCGGCCTGGTCGCAGGGGACGTTGTAGTGGTGGGAGACCTCGTAACAGTGGGCCGGTTTGCCGGGGGTGAGCTTGTAGCCGAACTCCTTATGATAACGACGGTTGCCGGCCAACACCTCGTAGTCCGGAGACAGTAGCGCAGCCGGATCACTGAAAACCTCCAGTACCCCCTTCAACTCGTCCTGGATCTGCTCACTGTTCACTCTCTCAACCTCCCACAATAACTGCCATACACAACAGTCTAACCGTCATTTTTGACATATTCCACTGCCTTTTCACTCCTTTTAAATAACCGAAATTTCGCCTTCGCGCTCGCAAAATCGCTATAAGCGGCTATACATAGGAGGGTAGAGGAGAGCGCAGAGGGAAGTGCGTAACGGTTGGCACCCCCCTTGCTTTGTTTCAACTATCCGGATACTCCGGACGCCGTGAGCGGCGGTCGCACCGATCCCTCTCCCAACAGGCGGCTACCGCTCACTGCACCTATCGCGAGGTGGGGCCGCGCTCCTCGATGGGCCGATGGCCACCCTGCCCCGCCTCACTGTTTATGACCAATCAAAGGAGTTCGGGATGGTTACTGAGTCGATCGTCGACCTCTCGCGACTGCAGTTTGCGCTGACCGCGATGTACCACTTCCTCTTTGTACCGCTGACGCTGGGGCTTTCCTTCCTGCTGGTGATCATGGAGTCGGTCTATGTGATGACCGGCAAACAGATCTACAAGGACATGACCAAGTTCTGGGGCAAACTATTCGGTATCAACTTCGCCCTCGGGGTCACCACCGGCATCACCATGGAGTTCCAGTTCGGCACCAACTGGGCCTACTACTCCCACTATGTGGGGGATGTGTTCGGTGCGCCGCTGGCGATCGAGGGGCTGATGGCCTTCTTCCTTGAGTCGACCTTCATCGGCCTGTTCTTCTTCGGCTGGGAGCGCCTGAGCAAGGTGCAGCACCTGACGGTAACCTTCCTCACCGCCATCGCCTCCAACCTCTCGGCGCTGTGGATCCTGGTGGCCAACGGTTGGATGCAGAACCCGGTGGGCTCGGCGTTCAGCTTCGAGACCATGCGCATGGAGATGACCAGCTTTGCCGAGGTGCTGCTCAACCCCGTGGCCCAGGTGAAGTTCGTGCACACCGTCGCCGCCGGCTACGTCACCGGTTCGATGTTCGTCCTCGGCATCAGCGCCTACTACCTGCTCAAGGGGCGTGATATCCCCTTCGCCCGCCGCTCCTTCGCCATCGCCTCCGCCTTCGGCCTGGCCTCGATCCTCTCGGTGATCATCCTCGGTGACGAGTCCGGCTACGAGCTGGGTGATGTACAGAAGACCAAGCTGGCCGCCATCGAGGCGGAGTGGGAGACCCACCCGGCACCGGCCTCGTTCACCCTCTTCGGCTTCCCCGATCAGGAGGAGCAGACCACTCATGCTGCGGTGAAGATCCCGTGGGTGATGGGCCTCATCGCCACCCGCTCGGTGGATGAGGAGGTGACCGGCATCAAGGATCTGATCGACGAGCACGAGGTGCGCATCCGCAACGGTATGTACGCCTATGCGCTGCTGCAAAAACTGCGTCAGGGTGGAGATGATCCACAGACCCGCGCCGACTTCGACAGGGTCAAGGAGGATCTCGGCTACGGCCTGTTGCTGAAGAAATACACCCCCAACGTGGTTGACGCCACCGAGGAGCAGATCCAGATGGCCGCCCACGACACCATCCCTTCGGTGTGGCCGCTCTTTTGGAGCTTCCGCATTATGGTCGCCTCGGGCTTTCTAATGCTGCTCATCTTCGGCGCCTCCTTCTACTACTGCGCCAAGCGCACGGTACACAAAAAGCGTTGGCTGCTTAAGATGGCTCTCTACGGCATCCCGCTGCCGTGGATCGCCGTGGAGACCGGCTGGTTCGTGGCCGAGTACGGACGCCAGCCCTGGTCCATCGGTGAGGTGCTGCCGACACACCTGAGCACCTCCACCCTCTCGACCGGCGATCTGCTCTTCAGCATGGCAGGCTTTATCGGCTTCTACACCCTGCTGCTGGCGGTCGAACTCTTCCTCATGTTCAAGTTCGCCCGCCTCGGCCCGAGCAGCCTGCACACCGGTCGCTACCACTTCGAACAAGGCGGCGACCCGGCCCTGGCGACACAGCCGATGGCCGAACGAAAAGATTGATCAACGCAGAGGCCGCAGAGGCGCAGAGGTCGCAAAGTAACCCGTGCGTAAGACAAGCCCTCTGCCCCTTTGCCAGGCAAATGAATCAAGGAGCACAAGAGATGGTTGAACTGACCCATTCACTGCAGACACTCACCGGCCTGACTGCAGGGTTCGCCCTGCTGGCTATGAACCATACTAACGGCGTCAGTGCCAGTATCGAGCCTAAGTAACGCAAGGTGCTATGAGACGCGGAGAACGCAAAGTTGTTGAGTGATAAACACATCACACTGAACATACTGCGCCATCGCACAAGGGCTGGCATTCATGCCCTTTGCGACCTCTGCGCCTCTGCGAACTCTGCGTTAAAAAAAGAGGTGATCAAACAATGATTTTGGATTATGAAACATTGAAGCTGGTGTGGTGGGTGCTGGTCGGCGTACTGCTGATCGGCTTCGCCGTCACCGACGGTTTCGACATGGGCGCCGGGGCGCTGCTGCCCTTCCTCGGCAAGACCGACGAGGAGCGGCGGGTGATCATCAACACCGTCGGCCCGCACTGGGACGGCAATCAGGTGTGGTTCATCACCGCCGGCGGGGCGATCTTCGCCGCTTGGCCGGCGGTCTACGCCGCCGCCTTCTCCGGCTTCTACATCGCCATGTTGCTGGTGCTGTTTGCGCTGTTCTTCCGCCCGGTCGGTTTCGACTACCGCAGCAAGATCGCCGATCCGCGCTGGCGCAACACCTGGGACTGGGGGCTGTTTGTCGGCGGCGCGGTACCGGCGCTGCTGTTCGGTGTCGCCTTCGGCAACCTGCTGCTCGGCGTGCCGTTCCAGCACGATGAGTTCCTGCGCCCCAGCTACACCGGCAATTTCTTCGGCCTGCTGCGCCCCTTCGCCCTGCTCGCCGGGGTAGTCAGCCTCTCGATGCTGATGATGCACGGCGCCGTTTGGCTGCACATGCGTGCCGGTCAGCCGGTGCAGGATCGCGCCCGCAAGGCGACGGTCATCGCCGGTCTGGTGCTGATGGGTGCCTTCGCCCTCGCCGGGGTCTGGCTGGCGATGGGAGTAGAGGGCTTCCGCATCGTCACCCAGCCGGCGCTGGACGCTCTTCCCAATCCGCTGAACAAAACCGTGGAGATCGCCGAGGGGGCCTGGCTCACCAACTACAGCCTCTACCCATGGATGATGCTCGCCCCGGCACTGGGCCTGCTCAGCGCCGCAGCCACGGTACTGCTGGCGCTGAAGAACAAGCCCGCGCTGGGCTTTGTCACCAGTGCACTGTCGATGTCCGGCGTGATCCTCACCGCGGGCTTCTCCATGTTCCCCTTCATCATGCCCTCGAACAGCGTCCCCGCCAGCTCACTGACCGTCTGGGACGCCCCTTCGAGCCACCTGACACTGACGGTAATGTTCTGGGCGGCGGTGATCTTCGTACCGATCATCATCGCCTATACCACCTGGACCTACAGCAAGATGTGGGGACGCGTGACGGTGGAGCAGATCCGCGCCAACGATCATGACGTCTACTAATCGCACCATCACGAGGAGTGACTGACTATGTGGTATTTCACCTGGATCCTCGGCGTACTGCTCGCCTGCGCCTTCGGTATCATCAATGTAATGTGGCTGGAATCTGAGCGCTGCCTCGACAACGAAGAAGGCTGCGACCAGTAGATGGCCGGCTCACGGCGTAAGCACTGGCACATCCCCTACCCCTCATCCGGCTGGGCACGGCTGCTCTCCATCATCCTCTCTGCAATGCTGGTGTGGACCTTTTTCACCCGACCGGGCGAGGTCTCCAACCTGCTGGAGCGGCACGGTGATGGGATCATGGCCCTGCTGCTCTGGGGGGTGGCCATCGGCCTGATCCACGGCCTCGGCTTCGTGCCCTGGGTGTCCCTCTGGCGACTGCTCTTCAACCCCCTTATCGGCTGGCCACTACTGCTCTATGGTATCGGTATGACACTCGGTCGGTAGATCGATGATGAGTTCATGTTCATCTGCACGGACGGCGCCCATTTTAACGTGGCGCCCATGGGGTGCCCTATGGCAAGAGATACAGCATAGGGCGGGCCCTGCCCGCCAACATGACTGACTGCATGCAGGATACCGACTCGGACAAATTGACCAGTGCCGGCAGCTGGCTCTCGCAACAGCGCCGCCTGAGCGGCACGGCACTCAACCTCGCTGTCGGCATCGGCCTGACCGGCGGCTTTCTGCTCATCTGGCAGGCGTGGCTGCTGGCGCGGGTGGTCAACGGCGCGGCCATCGAGCAGCTGCCGCTGGCCGAACTCCGGCCCTGGTTGTGGCCGCTGCTGGGGGTCTTCCTGCTGCGGGGGGTTATCGCCTGGGCCACCGAGCAGGTGGCCTTTCGCGCCGCCGAGAGGGTCAAACTGGCGCTGCGCGAACGGCTCTACCGCCAGCTACAGGCGCTGGGGCCGGTCTACCTGCAGGGGGAGCGCAGCGGTGAGCTGAGCGGCCTGCTGGTGGACGGGGTGGAGAAGCTGGAGGCCTACTACGCCCGCTTCCTGCCGCAGATGGCGCTGGCGGCGCTGGTGCCGCTGGCGATCCTCGCCTTCGTCTTCCCCTTCGACTGGATCTCCGGGCTGGTAATGGTGTTCACCGCGCCGCTCATTCCGCTATTCATGATCCTCATCGGCAAGGGCGCCGAACGGCTCAACCAGAAACAGTGGCGTGAGCTGGCGCGCATGGGCGCCCACTTTCTGGATGTGATCCAGGGGCTGACCACCCTCAAGCTGTTCAACGCCAGCCGGCGCGAGGCACAGGTGATCGCCGCCATCTCCGACGCCCACCGCCGCAGCACCATGAAAGTGCTGCGCGTCGCCTTCCTCTCCTCGCTGGTGCTGGAGTTCTTCGCCACCGTAAGCATCGCCGTGGTGGCGGTGCTGATCGGCTTTCGCCTGCTGTGGGGCGAGATGGACTTTCTGCACGGCTTTTTCGTCCTGCTGCTGGCGCCGGAATTCTACCTGCCGCTGCGCCAGATGGGCACCCACTACCACGGGCGCATGGAGGCGATCGCCGCCGCCGAGCGGATCATCGAGGTGCTGGAGGCCGAGCCGCCCGCGCCGCCGCAAGACCCGATCCCGCTGCCCACGGCCGGACCGTTCGCCATCCGCTTCGAGTCGGTGGCTTTCAACTACTCTGGTGGCCGCCGCGCCCTGAACCAGGCCGACTTCCACATCGCCCCCGGCGAGCGGGTGGCGCTGGTCGGCCCCAGCGGCGCGGGCAAGAGCACCGTGCTCAACCTGCTGCTCGGCTTTCTGCGCCCCCAGACCGGGGAGATCCTGATCGACGGCCAGCCCCTGTCACGCATGCCGCAGGCCGAGTGGCTGGAGCGGGTGGCCTGGGTGCCGCAGCGCCCGCGGCTGTTCCACGGCACGGTGGCGGAGAATATCCGCCTGGGCTGCCCGGATGCCGATATGGCCGCAGTGCGCGAAGCGGCACACCAGGCCCACGCCGATGAGTTTATCGACCGGCTGCCGCAGGGCTTCGAGACCTTTGTCGGCGAGGGTGGCCAGGGGCTCTCCGGCGGCCAGGTCCAGCGTATCGCCCTGGCCCGCGCCTTTCTCAAGGATGCGCCGCTGGTGATCCTCGACGAACCCACCGCCAGTCTCGACCCGCAGAGCGAGGCGCTGGTGCAGGCGGCGATCGAGCGCCTCGCCGCCGGGCGCACCCTGCTGGTGGTGGCCCACCGGCTGGCCACGGTGCGCAGCGCCGATCGCATCATCGTGTTGCAGGAGGGGCGTGTGGCCGAAAGCGGCAGGCATGAGCAACTTCTGCAATCAGGCGGTCTCTACGCCCGCCTGGCCGCCGCCTACGGCGGCGCCGTCGCAGCGGAGGCCGCGCCATGAGCGATCTTCTGCGGCTGTTGCGCCTGCTCAAACCCTACTGGAAGTGGATGGCCCTGGGGGTGCTGCTCTCCTTTCTCACCCTGCTGGCCAACGTCGGCCTGATGGCCATGTCCGGCTGGTTCATCGCCGCCATGGCCATCGCCGGACTGGCGGGGGTGAACATGAACTACTTCAGCCCCGCGGCCACCATCCGCACCTTCGCCATCCTGCGCACCGTGGGCCGCTACGGCGAGCGACTGGTCACCCACGAGGCGACCTTCCGCGTGCTCGCCGAACTGCGGGTCTGGTTCTACACCCGGCTCGAACCGCTCGCCCCGGCACGATTGCAGCAGTACCGCAGCGGCGATCTGCTGAGCCGCATCCGCAGCGACATCGACACCCTCGACAACCTCTACCTGCGCATCCTGGTACCGGTGGCGGTGGCGCTGCTGGGGCTGGTCGCCGTGGCGCTGTTCCTCTCCCTCTACCATCCGACGCTGGCGCTCATCGTGGTCGCCGCGCTGCTGCTGGCCGGCGCCGGGGTGCCGTTGCTGGTGCAGCGTCTCGGCCGCCGCCCCGGCCGCGAGATGGTGGCCCACACCTCTGCGCTCAGCGCCCACGCGGTGGACGGCCTGCAGGGGATGAGCGAGCTGCTGGTCTACGGCGCGGCGGAGCGCCACGCCACACAACTGCAACACCATAGCCGACAGTTGAGCGCCGCGCAGAAGCGTATGGGCCGTCTCAACGGCCTCTCCCAGGCGGCGCTGGGGCTGCTCACCAACCTTGCCGCCTGGCTGGTGGCGCTGGTGGCGATCCCGCTGCTGGCAAGCGGCGAGCTGGAGCGGCCGGAGTTGGCGATGCTCATCCTCTTCACCATCGCCGGCTTCGAGATGGTGATGCCGCTGCCGCTCGCCTTCCAGATGCTGGGGCAGACCCTGAGTGCG
>JBNJGC010000063.1:2213-14069 GCA_051747405.1 Pseudomonadota bacterium | reverse complement strand
AAAATCTTGTCAGCAGGGACCATGAGATTATTGCCACAGAGGTTACAGAGAGCACGGAGGCCGTCATGCCGGATCTGCTCCGGTATCCATGCCGGGTTGTCTTCGCCGTGTGACTCGGGATGGATTCCGGGTCAAGCCCGGAATGACGGTTTGTGGTGGGAGTGGGGCGGCCATGGGTGCCTAAGAAGATAGGATGCGCTGAGCCTGCGAAGCGCATCTTATTCGCTCAATGACTGGAGCGATAACTCCGTGCAGGCAGAAGCGCCAGGCAGCCGTGCAGCTCAAGGCCGTCACCTTCGCTAGGCATCGCTATGGCATCGCCGCACGCGCCTCCGGACGGGGCAGCCTGGCCTACGAACTGATTTCGCCACCTCCTTCTCTGCTCACCGCCAGAAGCCGCCTCCCCGGCGGCCTACACCGGAAGTCAGCCGGTTCACCGAGAATTGCTGCCCGATTGGGGCTTCCCGTGAGGGGGTATTTGCGGATAAAGTAGCGGTATCGGTTTCTGTATCACGGGGGCGAGACACGCCCCCAGCTATATTTTTAAGGAGTATTGCATGTTTGGTGAACACCACGATCTTGTCCACGAGTTGCCGGAGTATCGGGACAAGATCCACGAGATGAAGATGAATGACGCCCATTTTGCCAAACTCTTCGATGAGTACCACGAGGTGGATCATGAGGTGCGCCGTATCGAGCAGGAGATTGAGACTCCTTCCGATGAGTACACCGAGGAGCTGAAAAAGAAGCGTCTCAACCTCAAGGATCAGCTTTTTGTCATGCTCAAGCAGGGGTAAGCGCCGCTGCTTTGTAGGTTGAGCGATTGAGGGGGGCGTCAGCTCCCCTTTTTGGTTTTATGGCGGCCCGCTGTTGCTTTAGCTGTGGTAGTGCTGCGCCAGCAGTTGGCGGGTGAAGGCAGGGCGGAGATAGTAGCCGCGAGGGTTGGTGAGGATCGCTTCGCCGTCGGCGCCGACGCTGCGGCAGCGCACCCGGGAGTTGGCCGCCTTGGGGCGGATCTGTAAAACGGTGCCCATGCGGGCGGTGATCCGTTCCAGTTCGCCGGTGCAGATCATCTCGCCCAGCTCCTCCCAGTCACGGCGCAGCAGTTCGTCCTCCTCGGCGCTGGGGCTCCAGAGCAGGGCGGCGCCGATGCGCCGTTGTGCCAGTGGGATGCCGGGGTCGGCCTCGATAGGCAGCCAGAGTACGCGCGAGAGTTTGCGCCGGATCCAGCTATCCTCCCAGCGCGGCTCCAGCCCCTGCTCGAGGGGGACGGTGCAGACGTAGGTCGATTCTCGGGGGCGCCCCTCGCGGTCGATGGGCAGGGTCTTGAGTTCCACGCCGATGGCGCGGAAGTCCGGCTCGGCCAGTGACTGGGCATCGGCCCCCAGCGCCAGCTCCAGCAGCTGCCCCACCCAGCCCTTCTGTCGTTTGAGATCGTCGGGTATAGCCACGCCGAGTCGGGAGGCCAGCTGGCCAAGGCTGAAGCCGGCGATGGCGTGACAGCGCTCAAGTAGTGTCTCTTCACTGGTCGGAGGCGGCGGAGAGGTCGGCATGCGACTATGATGGAAGGAGTCGTGGTGGCTGTCCAGTCTGCCTTGAAGCATCGGCAGCACAGCCCCATGACAAAAGTTAGCCTTAACATCGACAAAGGAGCGCCTATGCCTGCCCAACCCCTAAGTGGTGAAGCACTCGACCAACTGTTCCGTGAGGCCCGTAGCTTTAACGCCTGGCAGGACAAGCCGGTCAGCGACGAGCAGCTGCACCAGCTGTATGAGCTGATGAAGTGGGGGCCGACGGCGGCCAACAGCTGCCCGGCGCGTGTCGTCTTCGTCAAAAGCGATGAAGCGAAAGAGCGGCTTAAGCCCTGCCTGGCCGAGGGTAATGTGGAGAAGTCGATGAGCGCACCGGTGGTGGCCATCATCGGTATGGATATGGAGTTTTACGAGAAGCTTCCCATGCTCTTCCCCCACACCGACGCCCGCTCCTGGTTCGCAGGCAAGCCGGAGAAGATCGAGGTGAATGCCCTGCTTAACAGCTCCCTGCAGGGGGCCTATCTGATGCTGGCGGCTCGCAGTCTGGGGCTGGACTGTGGGCCGATGTCCGGCTTCGATGGGGCCAAGCTCGAGGAGGCCTTCTTCCCCGGCGGTACAGTGAAGGCCAACTTTATCTGCGCCCTCGGCTACGGCTCCGAGGAGAAGCTCTATCCGCGCGGGCCGCGTTTGGCGTTTGATGAGGCCTGCCGCATCGACTAGTGGTCCATGCGGGAAATACTGTCACTCTCAGCCGGCCCGCAGGGAGCCCCGCTAATGAGCCAATGCGGCGTTGTACTGCTAGGAAAGGGCCAGTCATTCCCCTGCGCAGTGCGCCTTGCCTTGACTCATTAGCGGGGCTCTGAGAAGGATATTATTTTCCGCATGGACCACTAGAAGCCTGCTATGCTCTCAGGGAGCACGATAGAACGAAGGAGGGAGGCGATGAGAGCGATTGCACTGCTATCCATGGGGCTGCTGGTCTCAGTGGGGCTGCAGGCCCAACCGATGGGTGATGCCCCGCAGCCGGTTTTGCAGCAGCAGGAGCGTACCGGGCTGGCCGAGCCGGCCAGGGTTTTACGCCACGGCCTGGAGACGATCACTGGGTACATGGAGGAGAACCGCGCGAGCGATCCCCGGCAGTTGCGGGGGTTCCTGGAGCGGGAGATCGTTCCCTACTTCGACTTTGGGCGTATGAGTCGCTGGGCTGCCGGGCCGGTGGGCCGCCACTTTAGCCCGCCGCAGCAAGAGCGCTTTACGCGACTGCTCAAGGAGCGCTTCATGGGGGCGATGGTAGAGCAGTTGAGCGGTTTTCAGCACAGCAGACTGGAGTATCTGCGCCCGCGTGGCAACCCGATGGCGGGGGATGTGGTACTGGGGGTGCGGGTCTATAGCGCTAACGCCTATCCGGTACAGCTCGATTTTCGGCTCTACCGCAGCCGGGATGGCTGGAAGGTCTACGATGTGGTGGCCAACGGCAGCAGCGCCGTCGCCCACTACCGGCAGGAGTTCGCCATGTTGGCGCGACGCTACGGTGTCGAGGGGTTGTTGGCACGGCTGGAACGCTAGTGACCCATGCGGGAATAGTGTCAGTCTCAGAGCTCCACCAATGAGCCTTGTGGAGCGGCTGGGGCTAATATGACTTCCCGCCCGGGCCGGCATAGTACGGCGGGCACAGCCCGCCCCGCCCTGTGGTAAAGCGGCTAGGGGTGGTCGCCGAGTCTGAGCGGTAAGTTGGTGCTTACTCGCACTTGCAGTCGCTGCAGCCCTGGGTCAGGCAGGTGTGGATCAGGAATGCGGCGACGGCCACAATGGCCACAATGCCGACGATGGTCAGGCTGTCGAAATGGAACATGTAATACCTCTGGGGGTTATGGCACTGAACGTCATGCTGCGAGGTATATTAGATATTAACGATACGCCGAAGTTCAACCCTTGAGCCAGGGTGAGCAGTCAGGGCGTGACCGAGTTAGCGTTTCCAGTGTCCCGATTTCCCGCCGGCTTTCTCCAGCAGACGGACTCCCTCCATGGTCATCCCCTTGTCCACGGCCTTGCACATATCGTAGATGGTCAGCAGGGTGACCTGCACCGCGGTCAGGGCCTCCATCTCCACGCCGGTCTGGCCGCTGGTCTGGACGGTGGCGCTACAGTGGACGGTGCTCGTGCGCTCCTCCGGCTCGAGCTCGATATTGACCTTGCTCAGCATCAGCGGGTGGCACAGGGGGATGAGTTCGGCGGTGCGCTTGGCGCCCATGATGCCGGCGATACGGGCCACACCGAGCACATCCCCCTTTTTGCTCTCCCCTTTGAGGATGAGAGAGAGGGTTTCTGGCTGCATGGTGATGTGGCCTTCGGCCACCGCCACACGCTGGGTGATCGCCTTGTCGCCGACATCCACCATGTGGGCGTCGCCTTCGCTGTTGAAATGGGTCAGTTCACTCATGGCTCTCTTCACGGGACGGGCGGGCCGTCGTTGGTTGCATCAGGCAATCATGATAGGCTCAGCCCCATCACGGCGCAAACCGGAGCGCCGCTTTTTCGAGGACATGCTGATGACGGTAACGGTCAAGTTTTTTGCCAGCCTCAAGGAGCAGATGGGCTGTGACGGGGCCACGGTGGAGATCGGTGAGGTGGCCACCGCCGCCGATGTCTGGCTGGCCGCCTCCGGTGGCAAGGCGCTGCCGCCGAATGTGCTTGTTGCGGTAAATATGGAGTACGGTGATCCCGATCAGGAGGTTCGCAGTGGCGATGAAGTGGCCTTTTTTCCGCCGGTGACCGGGGGCTGATGTGTCCGTTGTGATCCATGAGAGCCCCTTCCGCCCCTGGGAGGCGCTGCAGCGCTACGAGAGCGAAGTGGTGGCGCCGCGCCATGGCGGCAAGTATGGTGCCAGCGCGGTCTTTGTCGGCACCATGCGCGACTTCAACGAGGGCGACGAGGTCCGTGGTATGACCCTGGAGCACTACCCGGGGATGACCGAAAAGGAGTTGGAGCGTATCACCGCCGAGGCGGCTAAGCGCTGGACTCTGCTCGATACCCTGATCCTGCACCGCGTTGGGGCGCTGTTGCCGGATGAGCCCATTGTGCTGGTGGCGGTCTGGTCGGCGCACCGCAAGGAGGCCTTCGAGGCGTGCCGGCATATTATGGAGGCCCTCAAATCTCGCGCCCCGTTCTGGAAGAGGGAGCAGCTGGAGGATGGCTACCGTTGGGTGGAGAAGAATACCGACGGTTATTGATTTTTAGATTATCGAACGTGAAGGTGGATGCATGTCCCATTTGAGTGAAGAACAACTGGCCGAACTGAAGCAGACCCTTGAGGCGCAGCGGATGCAGCTGCGTCAGGACATTCGGGAGGAGTTGCTGCGCAGTGAGGACGAGCGCTACAGCGAGCTGGCGGGCCAGGTTCACGATGCCGGGGATGAGTCGGTGGCCGATCTGCTGGCGGATATCAACACTGCGGTGATAGGGCAGTCGATCAAGGCGCTGCGCGAGGTCGAGGCGGCGCAGGAGCGTATCCGCGAGGGCTACTATGGCCGTTGTGCGGATTGTGAAGAGCCGATTCCCTACGAGCGGCTCAGAGCCTACCCCTCGGCGCGCCGCTGCATTAACGATCAGGAGCGCTACGAGAAGATGCACGGCGAGCAGACATCAAGTATTTAGGGTTTACCGCAGAGACGCAAAGGGAACAGAGATACGAAAGGCCGGGCAGCGATGCCCGGCTTTTTTTGTGGGAATGGGGCGCCATGATGCCTAAGAAGATAGGATGCGCTGAGCTGGCGAAGCGCATCCTATTCGGTCAATGACTGCAGCGTGGTAACTCCGCCCATGCAGATGCGCCAAGCAGCCGGGGTGGAACGAGGCAGGCATCTCCGCCGGGCATCGTTAGGGTATCGCAGCACGCGCCTACGAACTCACACCCGCTTCATAACTTTACGCCTCGACAATGTGCTCCATGCATTGTCTATCACCGCCTCCCATGGCGGCGTCAGCGCCTCTGCGGTGAGTCACTGCTATTCGCGGGGCTTGGTGCCGGGGACGTTGCGGATCTGGAACTCCATCGTCGCCAGATCGCCGATGATGTAGCTTGCCCTGGGGCCGAGTCCGGCAATGGTGCCGGGGTTGAGGATCAGGGTCTGCCCCTGTTTGACGTTCTCCACCGGGGTGATGGCGGGGTGGTGGTCGTGGCCGCAGCAGACTAGGTCCCAGTCGCCGGTCAGTGCCAGCGCCTCGGCGTAGTGGGGGTAGTGGACGAGGAAGATACGCTTGCCGCCGAGCTCCAGTCCGGCGTCCATGCCGTGGTAGTGGATCACGCTGTCCGGTTCCTGGGCGAGCATGAACATGGCGTAGGTGTCGCCCTCATTGTTGCCGTGGATGACATGCACGGGCAGGCCGAACTTTTGCAAAGGACGCAGCGCGGTGGGGGCGCAGACGTCACCGCAGTGGAGCACGGCCTCGGCGCCGAGCTGGTGGGCTTCCTCGACGGCGGCGGCGAGCAGGTCGCGCCGGTCGTGGCTGTCGGAGACGATACAGAGTTTCATAGGCCTAGGATAAAAGAAAAGCGGGGCGCGATGAACTCTTTTTCACCGCGCCCCGTTTTGTCGTTGTATTCACCGCGTTAGAAGTGCGGCTTCTCCGGTGCCTGCTGGAACATCTTCACCGAGGCCATGATCTCCTGCTTGGCCTCCTCGGCGTTGCCCCAACCCTCGACACGCACCCATTTGCCTTCGTCCAGATCCTTGTAGTGCTCGAAGAAGTGGGCCACCTGCTCAAGCAGGGCAGGTGACATATCGTCGATATCCTTGGCGTTGCGGAAGAGGCGGCAGAGCTTGTCCACCGGCACGGCGAGGACCTTGGCATCGTCGCCGGACTCATCGGTCATCTTCAGCACGCCGACCGGACGGCAGCGAATCACCGAGCCGGGGATCAGCGGCACCGGGGTGACGACCAGTACGTCCACCGGATCGCCATCGGCGGAGAGGGTGTGCGGGACGTAGCCGTAGTTGGTGGGGTAGTGCATGGCGGTGTTCATGAAGCGGTCGACGAACATGGCGCCGGTCTCCTTGTCCACCTCATACTTCACCGGGTCGCTGTGCGCCGGGATCTCGATAATGACGTTAATGTCGTTGGGGACGTCATCACCGGAAGAGACTCTGTCGAGATTCATGGGTGTTGGCCTCGGGTCTTGCTGCAAAAGAAAGGCCGGTAATTATACCGGCCTTGTCAGGATATGAAAGGGGCGAATGGTCTCACCCCAGGGTGAGCGACTACTTACATAACATCGCGCGTACAGCTAGTGTAAGCCCTTGATTTACGGTACGCCGTGAATCCCTCCCTGGAGGCTCGACTGCCGCGTCCTTGCGGCAGACGACCGTAAATCAAGGGCTTACACCAGCGATGACAAAGTATGCGGTTGCCCTGGGTCTCACCCAGAGAGACACTCCCAACCCCTTACGCCGAATAGGGATAACCCGAGGTGGGCCACCAACGGGATATATGGGCTATCCGTTCGGAACGCCTACCCGCTGTGTGGAGCACCCACTCAAAGCACCGGCACAATAAGCAGCGCGACGATGTTGATGATCTTGATCAGCAGGTTGAGCGAGGGACCGGCGGTGTCCTTGTAGGGGTCGCCGACGGTGTCGCCGGTGACCGAGGCCTTGTGCGCCGGGCTGCCCTTGCCGCCGAAATTGCCGTCCTCGATATACTTTTTGGCATTGTCCCAGGCGCCCCCGCCGATGGTCATGGAGATGGCGAGGAACAGCCCGGTGATGATGGCGCCGATGAGCACCCCGCCCAACGCCTCTTTACCCAGCAGCAGCCCCACGACCACCGGCACCAGTACCGGCAGCAGGGAGGGGGTGACCATCTCTTTGATGGCCGATTTGGTGAGCATGTCCACTGCCCGCGAGTAGTCGGGTTTTTGGCTGTGGTCCATGATGCCGGGGATGGTGCGGAACTGGCGACGCACTTCGTTGACGATGTCGCCCGCCGCGCGGCCCACCGCCTCCATCGCCAGGGCGGCGAAGAGGTAGGGGACCATGGCGCCGATGAACAGGCCGATGATCACCATGTGGTTGTCCAGCGAGAAGTTAAGCACCGTCTCGCCGGCCTGGCTCAGGGCGTGGGTGTAGTCGGAGAAGAGCACCAGCGCCGCCAGCCCCACCGAGCCGATGGCATAACCCTTGGTGACCGCCTTGGTGGTGTTACCCACGGCGTCGAGCGGGTCGGTGATGTTGCGGATCTTTTCGTCCAGTTCGGCCATCTCGGCGATGCCGCCGGCGTTGTCGGTGATCGGCCCGTAGGCGTCGAGGGCGACGATGATGCCGGTCATGGAGAGCATGGAGGTGGCGGCGATGGCGATGCCGTAGAGCCCGGCCAGGTCGTAGGCCCCCCAGATGGCGGCGCAGATCACCAGCACCGGTGCGGCGGTGGAGCGCATGGAGAGGGCCAGCCCGGCAATGACGTTGGTGCCGTCGCCGGTGGTGGAGGACTCGGCGATGTGGCGCACCGGTTTGAACTCCGAGGCGGTGTAGTACTCGGTGATCATCACCGTGGCGGCCGTGAGCATCAGCCCTATGAGGGTGGTGCCGTAGAGGGCCAGTGGGCTGTAGCTGGTATTGTCGCCCATGACAATGTAGGTGACCGGGTAGAAGGCGATGGCCGCCAGCACGCCGGAGACGATGACCCCGCGGTAGAGGGCGCCCATGATGTTGCCGCTGCTTTTGGTGCTGACGAAGAAGGTGCCGATGATGGAGGCGATAATGGAGACGCCGCCCAGCGCCAGCGGATAGATCAGGATGGAGCTGTCGCCGCTCTCGAGCAGCATGCCGCCGAGGAGCATGGTGGCGATGAGGGTGACCGCATAGGTCTCGAAAAGGTCGGCGGCCATGCCGGCGCAGTCGCCGACGTTGTCACCCACGTTATCGGCAATCACCGCCGGGTTGCGAGGGTCGTCCTCGGGGATACCGGCCTCGATCTTGCCGACGATATCGGCGCCCACATCGGCCCCTTTGGTGAAGATGCCGCCGCCGAGACGGGCGAAGATGGAGAGCAGTGAACTACCGAAGGCGAGGCCGATAAGCGGATGCAGCGGATCCTCCACACCGGTCGAGACCAAAATGGCGTAGTAGCCCGAGACGCCGAGCATGCCCAGCCCCACTACCAGCAGCCCGGTGACGGCGCCGCCGCGGAAGGCGACCTGCATCGCTGCATTGAGCCCCTCGTTGGCCGCCTGGGCGGTGCGCACGTTGGCCCGCACGGAGATGTTCATGCCGATGTAGCCGGCCAGGCTGGAGAAGGAGGCGCCGATGGCAAAGCCGATGGCGGTGGCGACACCGATGTACCAGCCGATAAGCAACAGCAGTATCCCGCCGACCACCGCCACGGTGGTGTATTGGCGGGTGAGATAGGCGCGTGCGCCCTCCTGGATCGCTGCGGCGATCTCCTGCATTCGCGCATTGCCGGTTGGCTTGGCCAGCACCCACTTGATCGAGTAGGCGCCGTAGACCAGCGCGGCGATGGCACAGAGCAGGGCAAACCAGACTCCTCCACTCATGATGGACCTCCTTTGTTAGTGTTGTCACCTGGGGTATGAGGCTTACCGTGTCGAGACCGGGCGTCACTTCCCAGGACTGTTGTCGCGGCCTATTGTGCTATAGAAAATGCGGCTGCGCCAAAAGCAAAGGGGGAGCATGCGCTCCCCCTGTTCTTCTTACGATACCTCGAATGGTTCGAGTTTTTTGTCCACGGCGACGTTCTTCGTTCGCACATATTTGGGCATGCCGTTTTTGTGGTAGGGCGGATAGTCCTCACCCTTTATCAGCGGCTCAAGGTAGCGTCGGCACTTGGGGGTGATGCCGAAGCCGTCCTTGCTGATGAAGCTCTTGGGCATCATCTTCTCCACGTTGGCCACGCGGCTTAGCGGCGCTTCACCCACCTTCCAGCGGTAGGGCTTGTCGGAGGTACGCACGACGGTGGGCATGACCGCGTTCTTGCCCTTCAAGGCCAGCTCTACCGCCGCCTTGCCCATGGCGTAGGCCTGGTCCACATCAGACTTGGAGGCGATGTGGCGGGCAGCGCGCTGAAGGTAGTCGGCCACGGCCCAGTGGTATTTATAGCCCAGGTCTTCGCGCACCATATTGGCCACGACCGGGGCGACACCGCCGAGTTGGGCGTGGCCGAAGGCATCCTTCAGCCCCTGATCGGCGAGGAACTTGCCGTCGCCATCCTGCACACCCTCTGAGACCACGACCGAGCAGTAGCCGAACTTCTTTACCTTGTCGTCGACCGCCTGCATGAACTTCTTGCGGTCGAAGGGGATTTCGGGGAAGAGGATCACCACCGGGATCTCGGTCTGCTCGTCGGAGGCCAGCCCGCCGGCGGCGGCGATCCAGCCGGCGTGGCGCCCCATCACCTCAAGCACGAAGACTTTAGTGGAAGTGGCGGCCATGGAGGCGACATCGAAGCTCGCCTCGCGGGTGGAGACGGCGATGTACTTGGCCACCGAGCCGAAGCCGGGGCAGTTGTCGGTGATCGGCAGGTCGTTGTCCACGGTCTTAGGGACATGGATCGCCTGGATGGGAAAGCCCATCTTTTTCGACAGCTGGGAGACTTTGTGGCAGGTGTCGGCCGAGTCGCCGCCGCCGTTATAGAAGAAGTAGCCGATGTTGTGCGCCTTGAACACCTCGATCAGGCGCTCATATTCGCGGCGGTTCTGCTCCAGGCTCTTGAGTTTGTAGCGGCAGGAGCCGAATGCGCCGGAGGGGGTGTGGCGCAGTGCGGCGATGGTGGCCTTGGTCTCTTTGGAGGTGTCGATCAGATCCTCGGTCAGGGCGCCGATGATGCCGTTACGCCCGGCGTAGACCTTGCCGATCTTGTCTTTATGCTGCCGCGCGGTTTCGATCACCCCGCAGGCGGAGGCGTTGATGACGGCGGTGACACCACCGGATTGTGCATAGAATGCGTTCATTTTTTTAGCCATATCGCTTCGGTCTCCCTGGTGTTATGGACACGGTCTGCTGGTTTGCGGACCTTCCCACTGTGCTGCCCCGGTTAAGCCCCGGTGGCGCTGCGCGGTGCGTTCTGCAGGGAACGGCATCGTGTACAGCATGGGGTGGGAAGTCTGTGCCATGGTTGGGTATTATTCTCTAATCACGTTGCAGAAGTGTGTCGATTGATTGGGCACGGTTATCCGCCGCCTGGCAAATCGCTTTATTGTTTGACTTAGGTGCGAAAGTGAGATTAGCTTAAACCCTTGTCGAGAGTAACGGTAATGCAAATTGTATATACCATCATGCAAAAAATTTTATCCCGCCTGGTGGATTAGGACAGGCTGGCAGAACAACGACAACGCATCGGGAGTGAGAGACTGCAATGAGACTCGTGCTGTTGGGAGCACCCGGCTCCGGTAAAGGGACACAGGCCAAGTTACTGACCGAGAAGTACCATATCCCCCAGGTCTCCACCGGTGACCTGTTGCGCGCTGCGATCGAGGGTACCAGTGAGCTGGGTCGGCAGGCCAAGGCGGCGATGGAGGCGGGGCAGTTGGTCGGTGATGATATTGTCCTCGGCATCATCAAGGAGCGCCTGGTCAAGGCCGATGCCAAGAACGGTTTCATTCTCGACGGGTTTCCACGCAACATCCCCCAGGCAGAGACCCTGGACATCATGCTGCGGCGGATGGGTATGCCCATCGACGCGGCGATCCTCATCGACGTGGATCTGGACAATCTGATGCAGCGCCTGACCGGTCGGCGCACCTGCGTCTCCTGCGGTCAGATGTACAACATCTTCACCTCTCCTCCCAGGCTCGATGACCGCTGCGATGAGTGTGGCGGGCTGCTAAAACACCGTGCTGACGACAACGAAGAGACCATCGGGAATCGCCTGCGAATCTACGAGGCGCAGACCGCCCCCCTGGTGGAGTATTTTCGCGCCCAGGGCAAGCTCTATACCGTCGACGGCCACGGGGAGGTGGAGGATATCTTTGCCGAGATCAGCCGCATAGCGGAGCAGGTGGCGACAGAGCCCGGTGAGGCGCAGCCGCAGGAGGACGACCCGATCCGCACCGCAGCGGAGCGCATCGCCGCCATGATCCACGCCGATGAGGCGCCTGCCGGGGAGGCGGCAGAGCCGAAACAGCAGGCTAAACCCGCAACGAAGCGTTCGGCGACGAAAAAGGGTGCTGCCAAGAAACCGACAGCCAAAAAGCCGGCATCCGATAAGTCCACGGCGAAGAGTTCAAGCGCCAAGAAGACGACAGCCAAAAAGCCCACGGAGAAGAGCGCGAGCGCCAAGAAGACGACAGCTAAAAAGTCCACGGCGAAGAGC
>JBNJGC010000063.1:0-2113 GCA_051747405.1 Pseudomonadota bacterium | reverse complement strand
GTCCACCGCAAAGAAGTCGAGCGCCAAGAAGGCGGCGCCCAAGAGGTCCACCGCAAAGAAGTCGACTGCCAAGAAGGCGGCGCCCAAGAAGCCCACCGCAAAGAGCTCAACCGCCAAGAAGGCGGCACCCAAGAAGGCCACCGCAAAGAAGTCGACCGCTAAGAGGTCCACGGCTAAAAGAGCCGCCCCCAAAAAGTCGACATCCAAGAAGCGCTAGACCGGTCCTATCTTCCCGGTAAGCGGAGCGGCCATGCAGTGGCTGCATGGCCGCTTTGCGCTTTGTGGTGGCGCCTCCCGCCTGTACAAGCTAACAGAGTGTGCTAATACTTTATGACATAGTGTGTAAAGTGTGTGGAGGCGGACATGCACGACAAACATCGCGATTCCAAACTCGGCGCACTCATCCCCGCGCTGTTACTACTGCTGGCGATAGTGCTTATCCTGGTTGAGCCGGCCAGGGCGGTGCTTTAAGGGGCTGGTCGGAATAGCCTTTACACTCGGTCGCACCCGGGCCGTCACTGCTGTGTTGAGGTCCCATCCATGGAGCCTGCACTACGGGGCCGCCTGCGGCGTTCCAAACTCGCTCCAGGCGGGTTTGGGTGTGTCCCTGCCATTACCTGCAAAACGCGCCGTACATTGATATGGCCCAGGCACGCCTTCGGTGTTGACCACATTATTTCGAGCCCCCTTAGGGGCTTGGGTTGGGGTGGCGGGTGTGTATCGCCTCAATCCCCTCCAGCACCTCCGGGCTGAGCGCCAGATGGATACTGCCGATATTACTCTTGAGCTGCTCCATGCTGGTGGCGCCGATGATGTTGCTGGTCAGAAATGAGCGGCTGTTGACGTAGGCCAGCGCCATCTGGGCCGGATCCAGCCCGTGCTCGCGCGCCAGCGCCACATACTCGGAGGTGGCGGCCAGTGCCTGCGGGTTGCTGTAACGGTCGTAATCGGGCCAGCGGGTCAGGCGCGCCCCTTTCGGCTGCGCCCCCTCCTGGTACTTGCCCGTGAGCATGCCAAAGCCCAGCGGCGAGTAGGCCAGCAGGCCCACATCCTCCCGTTGCGCCACCTCCGCCAGACCCACCTCGAAACTGCGGTTGAGCAGGCTGTAGGGGTTCTGCACGCTCACCACACGGGGCATTTGCATACAGTCTGACAACTGCAGAAAGCGCATGACACCCCACGGGGTCTCGTTGGAGAGGCCGATGTGGCGGATCTTGCCCTCTTTGACCAGATCGTTAAGCAGTTGCAGGGTCTCGATGATCGGGACCGGGTGGTCATCCGGGTCGTGCTCATAGCCGAGTTTGCCGAAGAAGTTGGTCTTGCGTTCCGGCCAGTGGAGCTGGTAGAGGTCGAGGTAGTCGGTTTTGAGTCGCCTGAGGCTGCCGTCTATCGCTTTGTTGATGTTGTGGCGGTCGAGGCGGGTCTTCCCTTCGCGGATGTGGGGTAGCCACTCGCCGCCTGGTCCGCAGACCTTGCTGGCGAGAACGATCTCCTCACGCCGACCACTCTTCTGCAGCCAGTTGCCGATGATCTCTTCGGTCTTGCCGTAGGTCTCGGCGCGGGGAGGGATGGCGTAAAGCTCGGCGGTGTCGACGAAGTTCACCCCCTGATCCAGCGCATAGTCGAGCTGTGCGTTCGCCTCCTTTTGCGTGTTCTGCTCCCCCCAAGTCATACTGCCGAGGCAGATCACGCTGACGTCGATATCGGTGCGTCCGAGTTTGCGGTACTCCATAGTGGTCCCCTCAGGCTGTGGTTTTTTCCCAATACTATACGTAGAGGGCGGTGGAGGGAATGGCGGTCGTAAAATGCCGGTTAAATGTGTAGTAATTCAAGCGCTTGACTTTGTTGCAGCAAACAGGCGTAGTGACCCCCAGCGCCGTTATAGCCGAATGTTGAAAGAGGATAGCCCTATGAGCGAGCCGTTGAGCCCGGATGATACCGACAAGTTGCTTGAGCTGCAGCAGCAGTGCGACGCCTGCAAGGAGGCGATCGTTCAGGAGACCCACATCGACCAGCGCACCGAGATGCAGAGTGTCTGCGAGCGTTGCAAAAAGGTGCGTCTGCGTGTGCCGGAGCTGATGGCGCTTAAACAGCGGATGAAGGCCTTCAATGA
>JBNJGC010000062.1:4970-14119 GCA_051747405.1 Pseudomonadota bacterium | reverse complement strand
GGTGGTGGACAACGCCATCGTGGTCACCGACAACACCTTTATCCTCCAGCGCTATCACGGCTACTCGCGCCGCGATGCGGCCATCGCCGGCACCTCCCGGGCCCTCGGCCCGCTGGTCTCCTCCACCCTGACTACGGTGCTGGCGTTCGCCCCGGTGTTCCTGCTGACTTCCGACACCACCCTCTATCTGCGCAGCTTGAGCGCCTCCATCTGGCTGTCGCTGCTGGCCTCGCTGTTCATCGCCGTGACCATCGTCACCCTGCTGCTGTCGCGGCTCGGCGCGGTCGGCACGCTGTTCCGGCTGCCGCAGGTACCGAGCTTCCTGGTGGCGCTGATCCCGTTTCGCGACAACACCTACCGGCGGGTGCTCCGGTTCACCGTGCGCCGGCGATTCGCAACACTGGGGGCCTTCGTGCTGTTGCTCGGCGGCGCCCTCTACCTGGCCGCGGGTATGAAGCTGGAGATCTTCCCGGTCACCGGCAACCCCTATATCACCGTCAACGCCACCCTCCCCAAGCAGTACACCGACGCCGGCAAGCGGCGCGTGGTGGAGGGGATCGAGCAGGGGCTGGCGGGGCGGCCGGAGGTGGTGAACTACGCCTGCATCAGCGGTAGCAACTTCCCCCAGGTCAACGTCAGCATGGACGCCAAGGGCGATATCGTCTGCCTGGTGGAGACTGACACCGGCGAAGAGCAGCCCCTGCGGCGGCTCACCGCCGAGCTGGAGCAGACCTACGCGCCGCTGGCGCAGTACGCCGACATCAACCTGTCGCTGTTCAAGTTCAAGGACGCCACCTACCGCTCCCCCTTCACCGTGGTGGCCTCCGGGGCCGACTCCCGACAACTTCAGGCCTACGGCAAGCGGATCCACGAGGCGCTGCTCACGGTGCCCGGCGTGAAGAGCCTGGACAACCCGGCCAAGTCCAATCAGCCGGGCTTCCATCTGGCCTACGACGAACAGAGCGCGGCCCGGCTCGGCATCGACAAGGCGCAGGTGGATCTCCATCTGGCGATGCTGACCTACGGCTACGAGCTGAAGCCGTTCCGCGACCGCCACGGCACCGAATACCCGCTGCTGGTGAAGCTCGGGGTCGACGCCGAGGCGATCGAGCGGGTACTGCGCGAGGTGATGCTGAGCGCCGCCGACGGGCGCTCCGTTCCCCTCAGCGAGGTACTGGAGCTGTCGCTGTTCGAGAGCGAGAGTGAGATCCTGCATACCGGGTTCGCGCCGGTGCTGGAGATCGACGTGTGGCTGTCGCCCGGGGCCGAGGCGGAGGCCACCGCGGCGCGGGTGATGGAGCGCCTGGACAGGGTCGAGCGCGATCGGGACATCGAGGTCGCCATCGGCGGCGTGCTGGCGCGCAAGAGCGCCGAGTTCGCGGGGCTGGGCGAGGCGGCGCTGCTGGTGGCGGGGCTGATCTTCGCCATCTTCGTGCTTCAGTTCCGCTCCTTCATGCAGCCGCTGATCGTCTTCTCCGCCATCCCCTTCTGCCTGATCGGGGTGGTCGCCGGCCTGCTGGTTACCGGCATGCCCATCACCTTCTTCGCCGCCGTGGGCATCACCAGCCTGATGGGGATCGTGGTCAACGACTCCATCCTGCTGGTGGACGAGGCCAACCGCCTCGGGCGCGACAACCCCGCCCTGAGCGCCGCCGAGCGGGCCATCGAAGGAGCGCGCAAGCGCTTCATGCCCATCCTGCTCACCTCAGTCACCACCATCGCCGGCCTGATTCCCCTGGCCCTGGCCGACACCCCCTTCAAGGTGATGGCCGTTGCCATCATCGGCGGCCTGACCAGCTCGACCCTGCTGCTGCTGTTCCTGGTCCCGGCCCTGTACGCACTGCTGTCACCGGACGCCAAGCCCGTGGAGGACCCCGCATGAGACACCTCGCCGCCCTGATCGCCCTCGCCGCCGCCTTCGGCGCCGCCGCCGAGCCCGTCGCCGTGACCACCGCACCGCTGCAACGGGTGGAGCTGCACGAGAGCGTGCGCGCCTACGGTCGGGTTGATCAGCGCCCGCAGTACCTCTACTTCGAGATTTCGGGCTATCTGGAGTCCCTGGACGCCGATGTGGGCGACGAGGTGACGGCGGGTCAGGTGCTGGCGCGGCTGGATACCCGGGACGTGGAAAACGAGCTGCGCCTGACCGAGGAGGCGCTTGAGCACGCCCGGCTCAAATATGAGCAGTTCCGCGAACTGAGCAGCCAGCAGGCGGCCTCCCGCGACCAGCTGGAGGACCGCCGCTACGCGCTGGCACAGCGGCGCCTCGAACTGGAGCACCTGAAGGAGCACCGCGCCCGCCACGAGCTGCGCGCCCCCGCCGCGGGCCGTATCGTCGACCGGCTGGTGGATTTTCCCGGCCCGGTGGCGGCGGACACCCCGCTGTTTTGGCTGCAAAGTGACGAACAACCGACCCTGGTCAGTGCCTGGCTGAGCCAGGAGGAGGTGCGCCGGGTCGCGATCGAAAACACGGCGCGGGTTATCCTCCCCGAAGAGCCGAATACACCGCTGTCCGCTCGTGTACACAAGATCCACCCGGGTACCGCCGACAGTGGTCTGTTCGAGGTGGTAATCGCCCTCGACGCCCTCCCCGATGGCGTCACCCTAACCCCCGGCATGCAGGTGGATGTGGTTATTGACTCCGCCACCCGCCACCGCGGCTACGCCGTGCCCGTCAACGCCCTGCTCTCAATCGACGGCGGCAACGGACGCCTATTCGTGGTGGAGGATGGTCGGGCCAAGGCCCTGCGGGTAGCACTGTCGCGAATAGAGAGCGGGCGTGTGTTGCTAAAGATGGACTTGTCGGACTACCAGAGCGTCATCGTGCAGGGGCAACACCGGGTAGCCGATGGGGCGGCGGTAAGGACATCCGAATAGGTAACGACTCGCGCCCCTCTGACAAGATTTTTACCGCTGAGACGCAAAGTTATGAAGCGGGTGTGAGTTCGTAGGCCGGGCTACCCTCTCTGGAAGCGCGGTGACGATACCCTAACGATGCCCGGCGGAGAGACCGGCCTCGTTTCCTCCCGGCTACCTGGCGCTTCTGCCTGCACGCAGATACCACGCCCCAGTCATTAACCGAATAGGATGCGCCTCGCAAGCCCAGCGCAGCCTATCTTTTTAGGCACCCATGCTTGCCCCATTCCCACAACAAACCGTCATTCCGGGCTCGACCCGGAATCCATTCAAACTGAAACCATTCAGTCCGCCGGAGCCGCTGTGGTACCGGCCTCCTGCAGCAGCGCCACCGGGTCCTGAGCCCCACCGGTCCAGCGCACTAGCCAGCGTTCCGGTCCCTCCTGCTGCCGCACCCGACCGTAGAGGGTACCGGTGCCCACATCAATACGCAGGTCGTCATGCACCGCAAGCGGAGCGGAGCATTCAACCAGCAGGTAGCGCTCCTCGGCGGCGACGATGCGCAACCCCATCGACTCATCAGCCAATACCTTACCCGTGAGCCGCCACGCACGGCCAGTGACATCCACCGCTATCCAGTTCACCGGCTCGGCTCCCGGCAGAGACAAGCCCTGCGGACCGTGCAACGCCTGTACGCTGTATACCCGTAGCGGCTCCCGCTTCCCCTTCACCGGGACCTCTCGGGGCGGCTCAACCTCCAGCGCGTCCCCGCAAGCACGATAGATCGACTCCGACACCAGAACTTCGCCGCCGACCGTCAACGCCTCCACCCGTGCCGCCGTGTTCACCGCATCACCCACCACGCCGTATTTGATGTGGCTGGCGCTACCGATATTACCGACGATCACCTCACCCATGTGGGCGCCGGCCCCCATCTCCAGGCGAGTCCCTGTCTCCGCCTTGCACTCGCGATTGAGATCCTCCAGCGCCTGCTGCATCGCCAGCATGCAGCGCACCGCATCGTGGGCAGGGTTGGCCTCATCACCGATACCGAAGGCGATCAAGAGGCCGTCCCCCATCAGATCGGTGATAAAGCCGCCATGGGCATCGGAGACGGCCATCATCGCCTCCAGGTAGCGGTTGATAAGCGCCACCGTCTCCACCGGGCCGAGCCGCTCGGTCAGGGCAGTGAAGCCACGCAGGTCGGTGAAGACGATCACCGCCTGCATCAATCGCCCACCGGGCCGTAGCGCCTCCGGGTCCGAGGCGACCCGATCCACCAGGCGTGGCGAGACATAGCGGGCGAAGGCATCTTTCATACGATCGCGCTCACGCAGCCCGCCCACCATTGAACGCAGCGAGTCGGACAGGTGCTGGAGCTCTCGCACTCGTTGGGGGGGGAAATCCACTTCAAATTCACCGTCGCGGATACGGCCTGCCCCGCCTGCCACCTCCGACAGTGGCCGGGCCGTACTGCGACCGATGAACAGCGCCAAGCCAAAGGCGCCTATTAATGCGAATACAGCCAGCACCGCAACGGCTTGCAAATGCTCTATTAGCGGCCCTTGGAAACGCGAACGCGGCACAGCGATCAACAAACGCCAATGCTCTGGCAGCCGATGGGCCACCTCGTGAGCAAAGGCGTCGTAAGACTCCCCGTTCACCACTACACGCCGGTCCACGTCGAGAGTGTGAACCTCCCGCGCTACCGCGGCAATGACCGGGTGCTCGACCTGATGTAAGCGCCGCGGCTCCCCATCCATTGATGCAAAAGCTTCATGGCTGGCCAGCAGCTCACCTTCCGGGTCTGACAAAAAGGCGATAGCACCGTGATCTGCCGCGAACTCCGCCAGCAACGACTCCAGACGGTCGATGCGAAACCCACCGGCCAGCACACCCATAAGTCCGCCCTCATCATCCCTAACCGCCCGCGCCACCTCCATAACCAGGGCATCATCAAGGTCATGACGCCGTACCGAGCTCCACAGCGGACCCTCAGCCTGAGCCGCAGCACTGAACCATGCCGGCGGATCCTGGAACCTCACCGTCTCTACAGCGACACCCGCCTTGGTACGCACGGCGCTAAACCCGCTTCCACTTCCCCCGACATAGGTCACAAAAGAGACCCCGCGAGTAAAGACAAGCGCCTCCCGCAGCGCCGCCTTTCGTTCATCCGGTTCAATATGCTTCAGCTGCTCGGAAAGCCGACCGACCATAAGCGCCGGCCGCTCCAACAACTCATCGACGTGGTCTTCCACACTTCGTGCCACCTCGGTGGCCAGCAGACGCGTACTCTGATCGATGGCCTCGTGCCCGGTATCCCACGCCAACATGGAGAACACGCCAACCACGACCAGGACGACAGAAGTCATCACAACCGACAGCAGAGTGCTAAATGAGGGTAGCCAGCGGAAGTGGGCATTCATAAGTACCTCGGGTGTCTGTGATGGAGTGCCATAGCATAACTGAAGCGGCAGCTAAAGGCAGATGCCAACCGCCCCAGGGCAGCCGCATACTTTGTCATCGCTAGTGTAAGCCCTTGATTTACGGTCATCTGCCGCAAAGACGCGGCAGTCGAGCCTCCAGGGAGGGATTCACGGCGTACCGTATATCAAGGGCTTACACTAGCTGTACGCGGGGTGTTATGTAAGTATGCGCTCACCCTGCCAACCGCCCCTTGTTTGGCTTTGGTTTTTACCGCTATGGTTATGGGCGGAGCTGTAAAGGAGAGTCTTGTGCGGGTACTTGTTACGGGTGGAACTGGCTACATTGGCAGCCATATGCTGGTCGAGCTATTAAAAGAGGGGCACGAGGTCGTTGTTCTGGACAATCTGTGTAACAGCTCCAGCGAGCCGTTACAGCGGGTAGCGAAAATTACCGGAAAGTCCCCGGAATTTGTCCAGGGAGACGTACGCGATGTGGCACTGCTAGAGCATATATTCTCATCCTATTCACCCATTTCCGCGGTTATTCACTTTTCCGGCTTTAAATCGGTGAGCGAGAGCGTAATGAGACCGCTCGACTACTTCGACAACAATCTTTACGGCACCGTCGCCCTATGCCAGGCGATGGCAAAAGCCGGGGTTTTCCGCATTGTTTTCAGCTCATCAGCCACGGTCTATGGTGAGTCTGAAGATATACCCTTTAACGAGGGCTGTTCCACCGGCACCCCCACCAACCCCTATGCTCGCTCCAAGCTCATGGTCGAGGAGATGCTGAGGGATCTGGCATACTCTGATAAGCGCTGGTCTGTGGCACTGCTGCGATACTTCAATCCAGTGGGTGCTCATGCGTCCGGGCTCATTGGCGAAGATCCTCAAGGCAGCCCCAACAACCTCCTACCCTATATCGCACAGGTAGCGGTTGGGCGCTTGGATGAGCTTTTGGTATTCGGTGGGGATTACCCCACTCGTGACGGCACGGGTGTGCGTGATTACATCCATGTAGTCGACCTGGCTCGCGGCCATATGGCGGCACTGGACTACCTGGCGGGTAAACGGGGGGTGTTCACATGGAATCTCGGCACGGGGCATGGCCACAGTGTACTGGAGGTCGTGCGCGCCTTTGAGCTGGCATCAAAACGGGAGATCCCCTACCGGATCGTTGAACGGCGCCCGGGCGATATTGCAGCGTATTGGTCCGATCCCGCAAAGGCGGCACATGAGTTAATGTGGCGGGCTGACCGTGGACTTGATGCAATGATGGCTGATACTTGGCGCTGGCAGTCACTAAACCCGCAAGGGTATGGCGACCGAAGTATCTCTTCTGGTAGATAAAAGACCGTGCGCTAACCGGAACACCAGGAAACAATCACCAGAACGACCGCCACCCACGGGGACTGCACAGGTGCGCAACCTCTCCCTGCATCGAACCCGACAGCCCGCTTGTGGCATACTATCGATATTCGAACCAGCCACACAGCAAGGGGACCCGGATTGGATCCACGCGAAGATTTGGTGCGCCACTACCACTGGCTGCGCCACTACGGCATCAACGACTCCCACAGCGGCAACGCCTCGGTACGGGTGGCGCAGGACTTCTGGGTCACTCCCAGCGGCGCCTGTGCCGATACCCTGAGTGCCGACCAGCTCATCCGTTGCGAACTCGATGGTGAGCCGGGGCAGGGCGCCTCGCTCGACGCCCGTCTGCACCGTCTGGTCTACCGGGCCAACCCCGAGGCCGGCGCCGTGCTGCACAGCCACGGCCCCCATACCGTAGCCCTGACCATGAACGGCGAGGATTTTATTCCGCCGGACTTCGAGGGGCAGCTCTACTTCCCGCGCGTACCGGTGATTACCATCCCCTACGACCGCTATGTGGACGAGGCGCCGGAGAGGGTCGCCCAAGCGCTGGCCGATCACCCCATCGCCGTGGTTCGCGGCCACGGCGTCTACGCCCAGGCCAAGAGCCTCAACCTGGCCTACAAGTGGAGCTGCTCGCTGGAGCTCTCCGCCAAAACCGCCTTCATTGCCCGGCAGGCGGGGAGTTTGATTGAACCTTAAAACCTCAACGCAAAGGCGCAAAGACGCGAAGGACGCAAAGAACTTAATGATGGCTGTTTTGTTAATTGCTGCCGTTCCCGGTTATCGTGATATAACTTTTCCGTCGGCACACACAGGTGGCAAGGTTTATCGAGACCTGCTTCCCTTTGCGGCCTTTGCGTCATAGCGCGACGTGCATGGACGCACAAGTGCCGCGATGGCAGGATGCCAGTGAGCGGCCCTTTGCGTTAAAGCTTTTATTCTATGAACCAATACAAGATTCCCGTGGTAATGAGCTTTGCCGGCAACGACCCCACCGGCGGGGCCGGCATTCAGGCCGATATCGAGGCGGTGGCCAGCATGGGCGCACAGGCGGCGCCGGTGATCACGGCGCTGACGGTGCAGGACACGCAGAACGTGCAGCGCATCGTGCCTACCGAACCTGCGCTGGTGGTGGAGCAGGCGCGCGCCGTGCTGGAGGATATGCCGGTGGCGGCCTTCAAGATTGGCCTCACCGGCAGCGTGGAAATCATCGAGGTGATCCACACCCTCCTCCACGACTACCCCGAGATCCCCGTGGTGCTCGACCCCATTCTGCGCGCCGGCGGCGGCACCCACCTCTCCGGTGACGAGATGCAGGCGGCGATGCGCGAACTGCTGTTCCCGCTGGCCACGGTACTCACCCCCAACAGCGAAGAGGCGCGCGCCCTGGCCCCCGAGGCAGACACACTGGATGCCTGCGCCCAGGAGCTGCTCGACGACGGCTGCGAACTGGTGCTGATTACCGGCACCCACGAGAACAGCGAGCGGGTGGACAACCGTCTCTACGGCAACCACCGCCTGCTGGAGAGCTTCTCCTGGGACCGCCTGCCGCACAGCTACCACGGCTCCGGCTGCACCCTCGCCTCCGCCATCGCCGGTCTGCTGGCGCAGGGGCTGGAGCCGTTCACCGCCATCCACGAGGCGCAGGAGTACACCTGGGAGGCGCTCAACAGCGGCTTCCGCCTGGGGCTCGGCCAATACCACCCCAACCGCCTGTTCTGGGCGCGCGGTGAAAGTGACGGCTAATACGCTCCGCAACGGTTTTGTCATGCCGACCATCACATCTTTGCGCCTTCGCGCCTGAGCGGTGAAAATAGCCTGCCGGACGGGGCGAGTAGCCAGTGCTTTCGCCAGTGCCTTCGATTGAGGAGATTTTATGACCACACGACAACTGCCACGCGGACTCTACGCCATCACCGACAGCAAGCTGCTCTCCCCCGAGCGCATGGTCGAGGCCGTGGCACTGGCGATCCAGGGCGGTGCGGTGATGATCCAGTACCGCGACAAGGGCGATGACGAGATGCGCCGCCAGTGGGAGGCGGCGGATCTCAGCAACCTCTGCCGTCCTCTCGGCATCCCGCTGATCATTAATGATGATGTGGAGCTGGCGCTCAGCGTCATGGCCAAGGGGGTCCACCTGGGCAAGGACGATGGCGACATCGCCGAGGCACGCCGTAGACTGCCTCCCAACGGCATCATCGGCGTCTCCTGCTACAACGACCTCGACCGCGCCATTGAGGCGGAGCGGGCCGGCGCCGACTACGTCGCCTTCGGCAGCTTCCACCCCTCGCCGACCAAGCCCAACGCACTCAAGGCCGAGGCGGCGCTGATCCACGAGGCCAAACAGAAGCTCTCCATCCCGGTGGTTGCCATCGGCGGCATCACCGCCGACAATGGCGCACCACTGGTCGAGGCCGGTGCCGACATGCTCGCCGTGATCAACGGCGTCTTCGGCCAGGCCGACATCCTCGGCGCCGCCGAAAAGATCAG
>JBNJGC010000062.1:0-4870 GCA_051747405.1 Pseudomonadota bacterium | reverse complement strand
ACCATGCCGCATTCACACGAACTTTTTGAAGCCGCCAAGAAACACATCCCCGGCGGGGTCAACTCCCCGGTACGGGCCTTCAAGGGCGTCGGCGGCGAGCCGATCTTCTTCAAGAAGGGTGAAGGGGCCTACCTCTGGTCCGAGTCCGATAAAAAATATATCGACTACGTCGCCTCCTGGGGACCGATGGTCGCCGGCCACTCCCACCCGGACGTCATCAAGGCGGTACAGGATATCGCCGCCAGCGGCCTCTCCTTCGGCGCCCCCACGGTGATCGAGACCGAGATGGCCGACCTGCTGTGCCAGCTGGTCCCCTCGATGGACATGGTGCGCATGGTCAGCTCCGGCACCGAGGCGACCATGAGCGCCATCCGCCTGGCCCGCGGCTATACCGGTCGCGACAAGATCGTCAAATTCGAGGGCTGCTATCACGGCCACTCCGACTCATTGCTGGTGAAGGCCGGCTCCGGCGCCCTGACCCTCGGCGTACCCAACTCCCCCGGCGTGCCGGCGGCGCTGGCCGAGCACACCGTGACCCTGCCGTTCAACGATATCGAAAAGGTGAAGGAGGCGTTCAGCCACATCGGCGGTCAGGTGGCCTGCATCATCGTCGAGCCGGTCGCGGGTAACATGAACTGCATCCCGCCGGTCCCCGGCTTCCTCGAAGGGCTGCGTGAGGTGTGCGATGAGTATGGCAGTGTGCTGATCTTCGATGAGGTGATGACCGGTTTCCGTGTCGCCCTCGGCGGTGCCCAAGCCCACTACGGCGTCAAGCCCGACATGACCACCCTGGGCAAGGTGGTTGGCGGCGGCATGCCGGTGGGCGCCTTCGGCGGCAAGCGCGAGATCATGGAGCACATATCCCCGCTCGGCCCGGTCTATCAGGCCGGCACCCTCTCCGGTAATCCGGTGGCGATGGCGGCAGGTCTGACCACCCTCAAGCTCGCCTCCGCGCCGGACTTCTACGAAGGGATCGGCGCCAGGGTGGAGAAGCTGGTCAGCGGCATCATGGCCGAGGCGAAAAAGGCGGGCATCCCGATGAGCGAAAACCACGCCGGCGGCATGTTCGGCCTGTTCTTCACCGAGGAGGATAAGATCACCTCCTTCGCCCAGGCGGTGGAGAAGTGCGATGCCGACCGCTTCAAGCTCTTCTTCCACGGCATGCTCAACGAAGGGGTTTATCTGGCCCCCTCCGCCTTCGAGGCGGGCTTCGTCTCCGCCGCCCACAGCGATGCCGACATCGACGAGACCATCGCCGCCGCGGGCAGGGTACTGCAGAGCCTTTAACCGCCACCGTTCGATAGTGGTATACTTCGAGGGTTGCCCAACCTGGGCAACCCTCTACAAAGCATACCGGCCCGTCCCGGGAGCAAAAGGCTCATGGATAAATAGGTTTAAAGGACATGAAACCCATCACCCCCCCACCCCTGCCGCTGTGCAAAAGCTGTGACACCATTAGCGAGTTGACCGATACGGTCCAACAGCTGGAGAACCGTTACCAGAGCCTGCAACACCAGGCTACCCATGACGACCTGACCGGTGCGCTACGACGCAACCACTTCTTTGACCTCTCCCGCCGCCAATTTAGTCTGGCGAGGCGCCACGGTCGACCCCTCAGCCTGTTGTTGATCGACCTGGACCACTTCAAGGTACTGAACGACGAGCATGGTCACGCCTTCGGCGATGAGGCGCTGCGCACCATCGCCGAGCTATGTCAGGAGAATCTGCGTGAGACCGACATCTTCGGTCGCTACGGCGGGGAGGAGTTTGCGGTAACCTTGCCCGAGACCGGCGCCCGCGAGGCGAGCATTGTGGCAGAGCGGATCCGGCAGAAGGTCGAAGCAAGAGGCCTGGCTACACCCCAGGGGCAGGTTCGTCACTGTAGCGTCAGCATCGGTATCGCTGAGCAGAGTGGCGCGCTTACCAGCCTGGAGGCCCTGATCGATGCTGCAGACCGGGCGATGTACCAGGCCAAGGCGGCGGGACGTAACAGCATCCGCAGCCACAGCCCGAATCACATCTAAGCCGGTAGCTTGCCGCCACTCCTCCCCAGCACCGGTTCGCTACTCGGCAGGCCATCCAACCGATTCATAAACCGCTTGCGCAGCACTCGCTGCAACTTCGGGATGTTGACCGCATAGTTGGTCACCTCACCATCGCGCCAGTCACCGCAGATCGCCACCACCACATAGCGGGCACCGCTCTCTGACAGGTGGGGCATCTCTTGGGTATGAAACTGGAGATACTCCATACGAATACCATACTGTTAAACTAAAGAATTGCGATATCTTAGCAATTTGGTCGGAATTTGCAAGAAAATTGCCCCGCATAGCGAATACCGGTTGTAGAATGGCGGCATGGAAACGGTCTCAGTGGTCTTGGCCTGGATCAGCGCCAACCCCGCCTGGGCGGGCGTAGGGGTCTTTCTGGTCGCCTTTCTCGAATCGCTGGCGCTGGTCGGGCTGGTGCTACCCGGGGCCGCGATGATGTTTGCCATCGGCGCACTGATGGGCGGCGGCAGCCTGCCACTGTGGAGCACGCTGGGCTGGGCCGCCGCCGGCGCTATCGCCGGCGACGGCGTCAGCTTCTGGCTCGGGCGACGCTACCACATGCAGATAAAGCGGCTCTGGCCGCTACGGAACCACCCGGAGCTGATCGCCGGGGCCACCGATTTTTTCTATCGCCACGGCGGCAAAAGCATCTTGATTGGACGTTTCATCGGACCGATTCGTCCGGTGATCCCCGCCGTCGCCGGCATGTTGGAGATGCCGACGCGGCGCTTCCTCGCCTTCAACATTCTCTCCGCTCTGCTCTGGGCACCGGCCTACCTACTCCCCGGTATGCTCTTCGCCACCTCTCTGGGGCTCGCCTCGGAGGTCGCCTCGCGTCTGGCGGTGGTACTCGCCACTCTGTTTGGGACACTGTTCGTCGCCCTGTGGCTATTGCGGATGCTGTTTAACCGCCTGCACCGCCACGCCTACCCGCTATTGCAGCACACCTTGGCCTGGACCCGACGCCACCCGCTGGCCGGGCGGATCCCCGCCTCTTTGCTCGACCCGGAGCAGCCCGAGGCCCGAGGCCTGACCCTGCTGGCGTTGCTGCTGCTCGCCACCTCCACCCTGTTTGCCTTGGTGGCCCACGCCAGCGGCCAGGAGGGGCTGCTGTTTCACCTCGACAACTACCTGCTCAACGCCACCGAAACACTGCGCACACCGCCCGTGGACAACCTTTCCGCCGCCGTCGTCCTGCTGGGGGAGTGGCAGGTGCTGCTGCCCGTGGCGCTGGTCATCAGCGCCTGGCTGTGGCGCCATAACCACCGGCACGCCCTGCACCACTGGCTGGCGGCGGCAGGCCTGGGCGCCCTGCTCAGCCTCAATCTGCTGTGGCTGGCGCCGACCACACCGGATCCCCCCACTGTACCGTTGCGCAGCGGTCAATTGCTGGCAGCGGTGGCCATCTACGGCTTTCTGGCGGTACTGATTGCCCGGGAGTTTACCCAGCAGCAGCGGCGCTGGCGCATCTACGCCGTGGCCGCGATACTCCTGCTGGGACTCGCCCTGGCGCGACTCTATCTGGGGGCATCCACCCTCTCCGGGGTGATGGGGGCACTGACACTGGGAGTGGCCTGGATCGCTCTGCTGGGGCTAGGCTACCGTAGCCACCCGGGCGAGCGGCTGGCCCCGGGGCAGCTGGCGCTGGTGGCGCTGCTGACCCTCAGCCTGAGCGGATTCTGGCACGGGGTGTACAGCCACCAGCAGACCCTGCAGCGCTACAGTGTGCAACGGGAGAGCGAACCCATGACGCTGGCCGATTGGTGGCAAGAGGGCTGGCGAGAGCTCCCCATCCACCGCGGCGATCTGCGCGGTTACAGCAACCACCCGCTAAACCTGCAGTACGCCGGCTCCCTGCAGGCACTGACACGCAGGCTGAATGAGTATGGCTGGCGGCAACCGCCGGAGGTGGGGGCGCTGAACTGGCTCGCCTGGCTCAACCCCGATACGCCGACGCCGCTCATGCCGGTGCTGCCACAGGTCCATGACGGCCACAACGAGGCGCTGCTGCGGGTACTCGACACTGAAGAAGAGGGCAAGATGCTGACCCTGCGCCTGTGGCCCAGCCGGCACAGGGTACAGCCGACCGGGCAACCCCTCTGGGTGGGAAACGTCACCTGGCTGCAACCGGTGACACAAGTCGGCGTGACCGCGCCGCGCACCATCGCCGAATTCGACACACCGTTACAGCGACTGCGCGCGCTGCAACTACCGCTGGAGAGCAAACCCGTCCGTCGCGACAGCACCCTGGACGGCTGGGGCGGCAAAGTGCTGTTGCTGCAAACGCCGCCGTAGGGCTACGGTTCGCCCCAGCGCGGCGCCAACTGCTGCGCCACTCCCAGGTGATCCAGCACCCGCGCCGCCACGAAATCGACCATATCCTCCACGCTCTTCGGCTGGTGATAGAAGGCCGGGCTGGCGGGCATGATCGTCACCCCCAGTTGCGCCAGCTTGAGCATATGCTCCAGGTGGATCGACGACAGCGGCATCTCCCTCACCACCATGATGAGCTGACGCCGCTCCTTGAGCATCACATCCGCGGCGCGCTCGATCAGGGTGTTGCTCGCCCCGGTAGCCACTGAAGAGAGGGTGCTGGTAGAACAGGGACAGATCACCATCGACTGCGGCGCATTTGAGCCGCTGGCCACCGGCGCCATCCACTGCTCGCGACCGAACACCTCAAGCTGACCCGGCGCGGCACCAAAGCGCTCGGCAAAGAACGCCTGCATCGCCTCGGGCCGCCCCGGCACCTGCAGCTTGGTCTCGGTCGCCAACACCACCTGCGCCGGCTGCGAAACCATCAAATAGACCCGCTTACC
>JBNJGC010000061.1:0-14310 GCA_051747405.1 Pseudomonadota bacterium | reverse complement strand
ACTTACATAACACCCTGCGTACAGCTAGTGTAAGCCCTTGATTTACGGTACGCCGTGAATCCCTCCCTGGAGGCTCGACTGCCGCGTCCTTGCGGCAGAAAACGGTAAATCAAGGGCTTACACAAGCGATGACAAAGTATGCGGTTGCCCTGGGCTCTGGCGTAATAAATATAAGTCATAGCTTATGAGATTGATTAAAATTAATGAATTCTTATTATGGTAGTCTCTGTCATATACTGCGGTAAATTCAATACAAGACACGTCGGGAGTTGTCCATGAGCAGCATCGATAAGGAACAGTACATCATCAAGGAAGAGCCGTTCTACCAGGCGCAGGATGAAGAGGTCGAGCTTTACCAGGCCGCCTATGAGGCGCGCCTGCCGGTGATGGTCAAGGGGCCGACCGGTTGCGGTAAATCGCGCTTTATCGAGCACATGGCCTGGAAACTGGGCAAGCCGCTCATCACCGTCGCCTGTAACGAGGACATGACCGCCTCCGACCTGGTCGGTCGCTACCTGCTCGACGCCGACGGCACCCGCTGGCTCGACGGTCCGCTGACCGTGGCCGCGCGCATCGGCGCCATCTGCTACCTGGACGAGGTGGTGGAGGCGCGCCAGGACACCACCGTGGTGATCCACCCGCTCACCGACCACCGCCGCACCCTGCCGCTGGACAAGAAGGGCGAGGTGGTCGAGGCGCACCCCGATTTTCAGCTGGTGATCTCCTACAACCCCGGCTACCAGAGCTTGATGAAGGATCTCAAACAGTCCACCAAGCAGCGCTTCGTGGCGATGGACTTCGACTACGCCGAGGCCGAGACCGAGGCGGGCATCGTCGCCAAGGAGACCGGCATTGACAACGACACCGCAATGAAGCTGGTCAAGATCGGCGAGACCGCCCGCAACCTCAAGGGCCACGGCCTGGACGAGGGGATCTCCACCCGCCTGCTGGTCTACGCGGCCAATCTCATCGGCAAGGGCATCAAACCCCGCTCCGCCTGCCGCATGGCGCTGGTGCGACCCATCACCGACGACAAGGACATCCGCGACACCCTCGACCACGCCATCGATGCTGTCTTTGCATAAAAACATTTAACGCAGAGAGCGCAGAGACGCAGAGAACGCAGAGGATATTAATGCTGCGACTCGGTAACGGTGATGTGCCGGTCTGCTCCGGCCTGATTGGTACAGCCATCACTATTCTCAGCGCCCTTTGCGCCTCTGCGCTCTCTGCGTTGAACAGGGTTTGAATCAATGCCTCTCAATGACGAACAGTTACAGGCCTATCGCGAGGAGCTCGGTTGCGGGTTCAAGGATCTCGACGAGTTCTTTCCCCTCTGCATGGAGGAGGCACATAAGCAACTCTCGGAGCAGGGGATCAAGGACTATCTCGAAGGCGCGGGGCTGATCTGCAAGATCGGTCGCGGCTTCGAGCCGGTGCTGGTCTACCTGGAGGAGATGCCGGAGGTGGCCACCCGCTTGGGCGAGGCGGCGCTGAGCGTGGTCTCCCAGGCGGTGTGGGATATGTCGCGCACGCCCAACGGCAAGGCGATCCCGCCCTTTTTGCAGACCATCGCCGAGGCCTCGCGCCGGCTCGGCAGTCTGGAGCTGCTGCGTGGCTACATCGAGATGGTGTTCGACTTCATGGAG
The DNA here is from genome assembly GCA_051747405.1 of Pseudomonadota bacterium. GTDB lineage: Bacteria > Pseudomonadota > Gammaproteobacteria > Thiohalomonadales > Thiohalomonadaceae > JAPHTQ01. Next base: position 12,661 of record JBNJGC010000061.1, on the reverse strand, counting down.
CGCACCACCGGCTCCATCCACGGCTTCCACACCACCATCCCCAGCCCCGGCCTGCCGGAGTTTCTGGAGAAGGTGCCGGTGCTGTTCAAGAGCCTCTCCTGCGCCGGGGTGAAGAACTGGGTCGAGTACGGTATCCGCAACTACTCCAACCACCCAGAGCGGCAGAAGGACTACTTCAGCCTGCAGTCGGCCGACAGCCGCGCGGTGATGCAGCGCGAGCGCCACGGCACTCTGTTCATGGACAACGAGCGCAAACTCGACCTCTACCTGCGCTCCTTGTGGCAGGACGGCGACCACCTGGTGCCCTATTCGCTCGCCTTCGACGAGCTGCGCAAACCGATGCCCTATTACGATGCCTACGGCATCCGCGTGCCCGATGTGTTCGATGACCTGGATGGTATCTCAGGTATGGATCGCTACCGCGCGGTGCTGGCGCACATCGCCGCACACCGCCGCTGGACCACACCGATCGTTGCCGACAACTTCAGCCCCTTCCAGCGGGTGGCCATCGAGTTCCTGGAAGACTCCCGGGTGGAGTATCTGGCGATGCAGCTATACCCCGGCCTGCGCCGCATCTGGAGCACGCTCCACCCACGTCCGCAAGAGGATGCCTGCAAGCCCGAGGAGGAGTCCTGCATCCGCCACCGCCTGGCGATGCTCTCCTGGGCGATCCAGAACCCCGACAGCCACGGTTACGAGAACGAAAAGGTGCTGGAGTTCTGCCGGCGTTTCCACGACGCCATGGCCGAAGGGGAGAGCTCCACCAGCGAGATGGCGCAGATCGCCATCAGTTACATCGCTCAGACCCGCCTGCAGTCGGACCAGTCACCCAAGATGCACTTCACCGACACCGAGGTGGACTACCGCGATGACAACCGCCATATGTGGCGTTTCATCGAAGAGGGCGACGAGGAGGAGATGTTCGAGGAGGAGCGCAAGCTCAACCCGGACGAGAAGGAGACCGACCGCCTGCCGCCGCGCCTCTACCATGAGTGGGACTACAACACCCAGACCTTCCGCCCCGACTGGGTCAGCGTCTACGAGCACCTGCACCCCTCGGGTGATGCGGGGCATATCGATCGCCTGCTGGCCAAGCACGACGCCCTGAGCAAGCAGCTCAAACGCATCCTGGATCTTCTCAAGCCGCAGCAGATGGTGCGGGTGCGCTACCAGGAGGAGGGTAGTGAGCTGGACCTGGATGTGGCGATCCGCTCATTGATTGACTACAAGGCCGGCTCCCAGCCCGACCCGCGCATCAACATGAGCCACCGCCACGACGGTCGTGACATCGCCGTCTCCCTGCTGCTGGATCTCTCCGCCTCGCTCAACGATGTGCCCGAGGGCTGCGAGCAGACCATCCTCGAGCTCTCCCAGGAAGCGGTCTCGTTGCTGAGTCTGGCCATCGAGGGGCTGGGGGACGAGTTCGCCATCGCCGGCTTCTCCTCCAACACCCGCCACGAGGTCTTCTATCAGCACCTCAAGGGCTTTACCGAGCACTGGGACGACACCGTCAAGGCACGCCTGGCGGCGATGGAGGCGGGCTACTCCACCCGCATGGGCGCGGCGCTGCGCCACGCCGGCCACTATCTCGGCGCGCGCCAGGCGGACAAAAAGCTGCTGCTGGTGCTCACCGACGGCGAGCCCTCCGATATCGATGTGGACGACTCCGAGCTGCTCATTCAGGACGCCCACAAGGCGGTACAGGAGCTGGACCAGGACGGTATCTACACCTACTGTATCAACCTCGATACCCGCGCCGATGAGTACATCGAGGATATCTTCGGCAAGCAGTATACGGTGATCGACCGCATCGAGCGGCTGCCGGAGAAGCTGCCGCAGCTGTTCATGGCGCTGACCAAGTAGCCAGGAACCTGCGGGCGCCGCCGGGGTCGTACAGTGTAGCGGTGCAGCGCCGCAGGGGGCGGGGATGAGCCCCGGCTCCACGACGGGGAGGGCCAACGGCCTACCGAATATGCAGCATAACAGCCTCAGACCCTGGACACTGCTAATGCTCCTGCTCCTCATGGGGACGGTGCTGAGCGTCCATGCCGCGCCGGCTCAGGCATCTGTGCATACCCCCTGCACCGAGTCCATGCACGGGGAGGAGCACAGCCCCGACAGCGCCGACACCTGCAGCCACTGCCAGGCCTGTTGTAGCGTCCCCGCTGCCTTGCCCGCCGCGTTCGCTGCCACCTCGCCAGGCGGCGGCTCACCTTTTTGCCCCTATACCTCCCGCTTTCGGACCCTCACCACGCCGGTTGACGCTCCACCGCCCCGCCTGGGCTGATCGTCCAAACCGGCACCATCTGCGAAAGGTGAGAGTTGAACAGCGCGCACACCCCACGGTGGCGCGCCAGAGAGCGAGGATATCCAATGTTAAAAGTAGTGACAGTGAGCGCCATGGCGCTTGTACTGCTCAGCGCCTGTAGTGAACAGGGCGCGGAGAGTGGCGCGGCAGAAGCGAGCCCCACCACCGGAGGGGCGGCACGCGCGTTTGATGCCTCTACCGTCGCCCTCGGCGGCAGGCTGTACAAACAGAACTGCGCCACCTGCCACGGCAGTGAGGGGGAGGGGGCGCCCAACTGGCGCCAGCGCGACGCCGAGGGCCGCTTCCCGCCGCCGCCGCTCAACGGTACGGGACACACCTGGCACCACCCGATGCGGGTGCTGCGAGAGGTGATCACCCACGGTAGCCCCGGTGGGCAGGGCAATATGCCCGCCTGGGGCAACCGCCTCAGCCCGGTGGAGATCGATGCCATCATCGCCTGGTTCCAGTCCAAATGGCCGGACCAGGCCTATGACGCCTGGGCGCGCATGGAGGGTTACGACAGGGAAGGGGGGTGATGGCGCGGCGGCGGCAGGGCCTCTGCCGTCGCCAACCCTCCAGCCTGTACCCGCACCACATCGGTGCCGTTCACGGTGCTCCGTCAGCCAGTGCCGTGCGCGGTGCCCCCGTGGCGATGTGCCACCGGCTGCGGCGCTACCTTGATCTCGGCGCACGCCATCCGCATTATCTTTTCCACTGAGATGACCATAGAATCGTCGCCAGTAGGCTTAGACTCGGTGCAAAGTGAGCGCATACTCACGTCGCACCCAAAGTACAGCTCACAGCAGCCGCGTAAAAGAGTGCGGTTGCCCTGATCTTCGGCTTCTCAGTGGTGGTAACATCGCAAGCTTAAACGACTCAACATCATGGGCACGAAAAGCCCCGCGGCAGCGACTGCAGAGCCCAAACAGCGGAGAGACAGATATGTACGGATTCAGCGTAACCCTAAACGGCGATTTCGACAGTGTGATAGACAAGGTCACCGAGGCACTCAAGGGCGAGGGCTTTGGGGTGATGAGCGAGATCGACGTTCAAGCCGCACTCAAGGCCAAGCTCGACCTGGACAAGCGCCCCTACCGCATCCTCGGCGCCTGCAACCCCAAGCTGGCCAACAGCGCCATCGAGACCGACCCTGACATCGGCCTGCTACTGCCGTGCAACGTGCTGGTGCGTGAAGAGGCGGACGACAAGGTTGTGGTCGCCTTTATGGACCCGGCCACCATCCTCGGCCTGGCCGGTGATGAGACGCTGGCCGCCCTCGGTCGTGAGGTCAAAGAGAAGTTGGAGCGGGTGCGCGATGCCCTGCAGGCCTAGCGCAAGCACGATGGAGAGCGATTCCCCCTTCCTGCCGGACAATGCCGAGGCCTACGCCCTGTGGCGTGAGGCCAAGCTGGCCGACTATCCCAGTGACCCGACTGCGCTGATTGTCGATCTGGCCGACCCGGCCAACCCCACCGAGGCGGAGTACGCAGCGCTTTTGCAGCGGCTGCGCAAGACCAATATGGTCATCTACCGCAGCGCCATGGGCGACAACCCCGACAAGGCGATCCCGCGCGCCCTGGCAGAGCGCTTCGGTCTGACCCACCTGGACAGCAACCTGCTGGCCGACGACGATGGCTTGACCTCCATCACCGTCAACCCGGAAGGGGATCACCCCAAATATATCCCCTACACCAACCGCCCCATCAACTGGCACTGCGACGGCTACTACAACACCGGCGAGCGGCAGATCCGCGGCATGTTGCTGCACTGCGTGCGGCCCGCCGTCGAGGGGGGCGAGAATCAGTTGCTTGATCCGGAGATCGCCTACCTACTGCTGCGCGATGAAAACCCCGATCACATCCTTGCCCTGATGCAGCCGGATGTCATGACCATCCCCCCGGGCAAGGATGGGGAGGGGAACGAACGGCCCGCTTCGATCGGCCCGGTCTTCTCCCTCCACGCGGCCACCGGCACACTGCACATGCGCTACACCGCCCGCAAACGCAACATCGAGTGGCGCGACGATGCCGCCACCGCTGCGGCGCTGGCGGCGCTGGACCGCATCCTCGCCGGTGAGGATCACCCCTACATCTTCCGCGCAAAGCTCGAATCGGGCATGGGCCTGCTCTGCAATAATGTCCTGCACACCCGCGACGGCTTCAGCGATGACCCCGCTGCCCCCCCACGCCTGCTCTACCGCGCCCGCTACTTCGACCGCATAAGCGGTACCTGAGCCAGGCCACACCCTCCACACCTGCCGGGCCGTCATGCCTGCCATTCGGTGTTACCGGCCCGGACTTTCACTGTGTTGATGTAAATCAAGGCCGCTCCCCTACGCTGTGGGGATACTCGTCACAGGAGGTGAGCCATGACCACATTCAGCCAATTCATGGGCGATGATCACGCCCGCTGCGACCAACTCTTCGCCGACGCCGAACAGGCGGTGGAGAGCGGTGACTGGGAGTGGGCCGAGAAGGCCCATAGGGCATTTATCAGCGCCATGCAGCACCACTTCGCCATGGAGGAGGAGCTGCTCTTTCCCGCCTTCGAGCAAGCCACGGGCGCCAGCGCCGGCCCGACCGTGGTGATGCGCCATGAGCACCAGCAGATGCGCTCACTGTTCAGCGACATGGAGCAGGCGCTCAGCGAGCGTAACAGTGACGACTACTTGGGCGCGACCGAGACGCTACTCATCCTCATGCAGCAGCACAACGCCAAGGAGGAGCAGATCCTCTACCCCATGAGCGACCGCACCCTGCAAGCCGAGCAGGCCGCACTGCTCGAGCAGATGCAGCAGTTGGGGGCGTAGTGGCTGAACAGTGGCTGGATGTGAGCGAGCTGGAGGCGCCCGAGCCTCTGCTGCGCGCCATCGCCGCCCTGGAGCGGCTGCCCGCGGGTGACTTTCTCCACTTTTGCCACCGGATGCAGCCCTGCCACCTCTACCGCTTTTTGCAGGAGAACGGCTTCGTCGCCGATACCCGCAGGGGCAACCACTGCGAGTGCGAGCTGTTCATCTGGCGAGCGGACGATGAGCAGGCAGCGGCCCAGGCCGATACGGCGGCAACGGGGCTAGCGCCGTGGGAGGAGGTGTGAACTACACCGCCCTCTCCCTGAGTCAGACCCCGCCGCTGTCGGTGCCGCTGCCCTATTTTCTCAGTGCGCCGCTGTTTCTTGCCGCCGCTGCGCTGCTCCTGCTGTCGGGCGGGGCGGATCTGCTGGCGACGCGCTGGAGCCCGCAGATGTTGGCGCTCACTCACCTGGTCACCCTGGGTTTTCTGGGAACGGTGATGCTGGGGGCCGTGCAGCAGGTGGTGCCCGTGCTCATCGGGGTGCCGCTGTGGCGGGCGCGGGCGCTCGCCTGGGCGGTGCTGGTCCTCTGGTTGCCGGGGGTGGTGCTGCTCACCGTCGGCATGGGCGGCGCACAGGCGCAGACAGCGCAGATCGGCGGTGTGCTGTTGGCCGCGGCGGCAGGGCTGTTTCTGCTGGCGGTCGCGGCGAGCCTGCTGCGCGCCCGGACTCGCCACGCCACCCGTCCGGCGATGGCGCTAGCGCTGCTGGCCCTGGCGCCGACAGTGGCGATCGCCCTCTACCTGCTGCTGCGGTTCGAAGGTCTGCTGCCGCTGGCCCACCCCCTGACCCGCCTGCACATCGGCTGGGGGGCCATGGGCTGGATATTTCTGCTCATTGTCGGTGTGGCCTACCAGGTGGTGCCGATGTTTCAGATCACCCCGGAGTATCCGCGACACCTACGCCGCGCTCTGGCGCCGTTGAGCGCCGCCCTGTTGCTGTTGTGGAGTGGTAGCCACCTCGTGCCGGGGCTTGTCTGGGTGGGCGGACTGCTGGGGCTGGCGGCGCTGCTCTTTGCCGCACAGACACTCTGGCTACAGCAGCATCGCCGTCGGCGCCTGGCCGATGTGACCCTCGACTTTTGGCGCCTGGCGATGGGCTCCCTCGTGCTGGCGGTGCTCGCCTGGGCAGCGCTGTGGCTGTGGTCGGCAGCGTGGTTGGCGCTGATGGTGGGGTTGCTCTTCTTTCTCGGTTTCGCCGCCTCGGCGGTCAGCGGCATGCTCTATAAAATCGTGCCGTTTCTGATCTGGCTGCACCTGAACAACCGCCTGCAGCAGACGGGGCGGCCCCAGCTCCGGGTGCCGAACATGAAGCAGGTGATCCCCGAGCGCAACGCCCGCTGGCAGCTGCGGCTGCATCTGCTGGCGCTATTCGTGCTGGCAGCGGCGCTGCCGGGGCCGCACTGGCTCACGCCGGCGGCAGCGCTTGTCTGGTTGTCCAGTGCACTGCTGCTGGGCTACAACCTGCTGCTGGGGCTCCTCTGTTACCGGCGTACTTTGAGACTAGCCGTTGCCTAAAAGTCTCTGTGGTGGTGTACTGCACAACCAGCAACCAGCAACCAGCAACCAGCAACCAGCAACCAGCAACCAGCAACCAGCAACCAGCAACCAGCAACCAACCATGCCCCAGACACCACAAAACCTCGCCCAGTGGGTGGAGCTTCTCAACGAGCAGGAGATGCCCATCTTCGCCCACACCGCGCAGAAGCTCGCTGAGATCGCCGAGAACCCCACCACCTCGGTGAGCGAGTTCGCGCAGGTTATCCTGCAGGACAGCGCGATGACCGCCCGAGTGTTGCGCATGGCCAACAGCGTCTTCTACAACCCCGTGGGCCAGCGCATTACCACTGTCAGCCGCGCCGTGGTCAGACTGGGCTTCGACCCCATCCGCAGCATGACCCTCTCCATCGCCATGGTCGACAACCTGCTACAGGGCAAGTCCCAAGATCGGGTCACGCGGGAGCTGGCCCGCGCCATCCACGCGGCGGTGCAGGCCAAGGTGATCGCCGTGGAGTGCGGCGATGAGTCGCCGGAGGAGATCTTCATCGCCACACTGCTCTACCGGCTGGGCAATATGGTCTTCTGGTGTTTCCCCTACGGCATGGATGAGCCGCTCGACGCCGAGTTGGAGCTGGCAGTGGAGAGCGAGCGCGTCACCGAAAAGCGGGTGTTGGGCTTCAGCCTCAGTGAGCTGACCGTGGCGCTCAACCGCGAGTGGCACTTGAGCAAGCTGCTGGAGATCGCGCTGCGTGGCAATCTGGAGCACAGCCGGCGCGCCCGTATTCTCGACCTGGCCTGGCGCTTGGTGATGCAGACCGAGCAGTCGTGGAAGGGGGAGGCGGTACTGTACATCGCCCGGGATATCGCAGCACTGATAGGGCGGCCTGCCGGTCAGACCCTGGAGCTGCTGGAGGACAACGCCCAGGTGGCGCGCCAGACCGCCAACGACTGCGGCGCCGTGGCCGCCGGACGGTTGATCCCCCAGCCACCACGGGAGCGGGAGTTGCAGGAGGCGGCGCCGGAGCCGAGTACCGACCAGCCCGACTACGAGCTGCAGCTAAGTATCCTGCGGGAACTCTCGGCCATGCTCAACGAGCGGGTCGATGTGAGCGCCATGGTCAGTATGGTGTTGGAGGGGATCTACCGCGGTCTGGGAATGGACCGGGCCTGGTTTGCGCTGCTCTCACCCACCAGCAACGCCCTGACCGTTAAGTACGCCCTCGGCAGCGATCGTGAAGCCCTGGACGGGGCCTACCTGGTGGAGCCGGGCGGGCGCAAGCGCAATATCTTTACCGATGTCCTGGAGCAGGGCCAGGCGCGCTGGGTCCACGGTGGCAGCGATGTGGGGGAGTTGCCGGGCAGCCTGCGCCGCTACCTGGGGCAGCGCGAGTTCTTTCTCATGCCGGTCAGTGTGGGCGGTACGCCGCGAGGGCTGTTCTATGCCGACCGCTCACAGAGTCGGCATCAGCTGGATGAGCAGAGCTTTATCGGCTTCAAACACTTCTGCGAGCAGGCGGCGTTGGGGCTGCGGATGCTCAGCCAGCCGCGTCAGCAGTAAGCGCTTACTTGGAGTACAGCTCTTGAGCTGTCATCGCGGTAGCGGGGTGAGCCACCTCGAGAGGTGGACTCCAGTGATCAGCGGGTAGCGCCCTTGGGGTCGTTACCGGTCAGCAGATAGGCCAGGAGGTCGTGTACCGAGCGCAGCTGGTCGCCGAAGGGCAGGGGCTCCGAGCCGCGGAAGAACAGCCCCTTCTCCAGATTGCCCATTACCGCCGCCTCCAGCTGGGTGTCGATGCAGAACTGCCCCGACTCCGGGTCGCCATCCTTGAGCCCGCAGTGGGTCAGGCACTCGAACCAGACCGCGCACTTGCCCTTCTCCGGGGTGGCGCGGGAGCGGACCCGCTCCTCACGCTGCAGGTACTTTTTCAGCCAGGGGGTGAGTACGGCACGGGCCGGCAGACCGGCGGTGCTCATGAAGGTGACCACGTCCTCCGGCTTGGCCTCCAGCAGCACCTTCTTGAAGGTGGGGTGGGCGTCGCCCTCATCGGTGACGGCGAAGGGGGTGCCGATCTGCACACCGCTGGCACCATAGCTCAAAAGCTCCTTGATCTTGGTAAAGGAGTTGACGCCGCCGGCGGGCAGCAGCGGGATGGGGTCGATCTTGAGCTGGTCGAAGACCTTGGGGATCTCGGCCAGCACCCGCTTGAAGTCGAAGCGCGGGTTGTCGATATCCTCGGGCTTGGGCGCGCCCAGGTGGCCGCCGGCGTAGCGCGGATGCTCCAGCACGATCGCCTCGGGTAGGCGGCCCTTGCGCATCCAGCGCTTGAGCACGGCGCGCACACCGCGCTCCTCGGAGAGGATCGGGATGAGGTGCACATCGGGATAGTCCTTGGTCAGCTCCGGTAGCTCGAAGGGCAGGCCTGCGCCCATGATGATGGCGTTGGCACCGCTCTCGCAGGCCTGTTTGACCAGGTCCGGATAGCGGTCCACCGCGCGCATGACGTTGACCGCCAGGTAGCCGTCGGGGCCGGCGATCTCGCGCGCCGCCTTGATTTCGCGGTCCAGCGCCTCGAGATTGGCGTCATCGATGATCTTGCGATCCTTGACCCGGCGGGTACGCTCCATCAGGTCCGGGTGGTGCACGCGCAGGTCGATGCTGGCAATGGTGCCCACGGCGCCTTCGCGGGCTACGGTGCCGGCGAGCTTGTGGGCAGAGACTCCCACCCCCATACCTCCCTGTATGATGGGCAGCAACTCGCGATCTCGGAGCTTGAGTAAAGGAAATGGGGTTTGGATCATGCAACACCTACGGGTTTATTGCGCACAAAAGAGCGTATCATACAGTAACGCCGGGAATTGATCTGCATCGCCGTGGCGGCAGCAATCTTCGGGAACCACACTTACCAGCAATCGAGGGCTAAATCCATGCAGTCTGCAGCGACGCCGGACGAGGAGTTCAGATCGATCATAGCATACCCCCTGCACGGCAACTGCTATCTCAATATCACCAGCCAATGTACTCTACGTTGTGCCTTCTGCCCCAAATACAACCGCAGTTGGGAGGTACAGAGCTACGATCTGCGCCTGCACCGTGAGCCCACGGCGGAGGAGGTGCTGGAGGCGGTGGGTGACCCCGCCCAATATAAGGAGATCGTCTTTTGCGGTCTGGGTGAGCCGACAGTTCGGCTCGATGCGCTGCTGGCCATCGCCCGTGAGCTAAAAAAGCAGGGGGCGCGTATTCGCGTCAATACCGACGGGCTGGCCAACCTGCGCCAAGGGCGGGATGTGACGCCGGAGATGGCCGAGGTGGTCGATACCCTCTCCATCTCCATGAACGCCCAGGATGAGGAGACCTACATCCGCCACACCCGCCCCAAGGAGGAGGGAGCGTTTGCGGCGATGCTCGATTTCGCCCGCCTGGCCCATGAACAGGGCATGGCGGTGAGTCTGACCGCTATCGACGGCCTGGAGGGGGTCGATATCGACGCCTGCGAGAAGATCGCCCAGTCCATCGGTGTCGGCTTCCGCCGCCGGGTGCTGGATATCGTCGGTTAATCGATGGCACTGAGTGACTACATCAACACCTTCGGCCAACACCTGCTGAGGCAATATGGCGAGCGGGTGCACAAACTCGCCATCGATGCCGGCTTCACCTGCCCCAACCGCGACGGCGAGAAGGGGCGCGGTGGCTGCACCTTCTGCAACAACAACTCCTTTAGTCCAAACGGGCGCAGGGAGCCCGACGTCCTCGAGCAGATCGCCGCGGGCCGTCGCGTGCTGGCCAAACGCACCGGGGCGAAAAAATTCCTCGCCTACTTCCAGGCCTACACCAACACCTACGACGACCCGGCGGTGCTCAAGGCGCGCTACGACGCCGCCCTGGCCGAGCCGGACGTGATCGGCCTCTCCATCGGCACCCGCCCCGACTGCGTGCCGCCGAAGGTGCTCGACCTGCTCGCCGCCTACCGTGACCAGGGCTACGAGGTGTGGCTGGAGCTGGGGCTCCAGTCCGCCTTTGACCATACCCTGGAGAAGGTCAACCGCGGCCACGGTTTCGCCGACTACCGCGAGGCGGTCGTCGCCGCCCGCGAGCGTGGCCTGCCGGTCTGTACCCACCTGATCATCGGCCTGCCCGGCGAGGAGCGCGCGCACAACCTCATCTCGTTGGAGCGGGTGCTGGAGCTTGGCGCCGAAGGGCTCAAACTCCATCCGCTGCACGTAGTAAAGGGCACCATGCTGGCCAACCAGTGGCGCCGGGGCGAATATCTACCGTGGCACTTTCAGGAATATATCCAAACCGTGGCGGACATGGTCGAGCGCACCCTGCAAGAGGTGGTCTACCACCGACTCACCGGCACAGCAGAGGAGAAGATCCTACTCGCCCCCGGCTGGTGCAGCTGGAAATGGCGCGTGCTCAACGCCATCGAACACGAGCTTGCCCGTCGCGGTACATACCAGGGCTTTCAAACAAAAGGCCTAAACGCAAAGAGCGCAGAGGCGCAAAGCACGCAGAGGTGTGAAATGTTGATGTAGGAGTGGCCGGCACGTTTTAACAAATAACAACCTTTGCGCACTCTGCGTCTCTGCGATCTCTGCGTTAAAGGTTCTGGGGGTTGATATGAAAAATAGAGTCGAACTGGTTTGCCCGGCGGGGAGCTTTCCGGCGCTGCGTCAGGCGGTGGATAACGGCGCGAATACCGTTTATATGGGGTTTCGTGACGCCACCAACGCGCGTAATTTTCCCGGCCTCAACTTCGATGATCGTGCCGCGCGTCAGGGCATTGAGTATGCACACAGTCGCGGTGCCAAAGTATTGCTGGCGCTCAACACCTATCCGCAACCGCATAACTGGTCGCTCTGGACCGCAGCGGTGGACAAGGCGGCGGAGCTCGGGATCGATGCGTTGATCCTCGCCGACACCGGCCTGATGCGCTACGCGGCAAAGAATCATCCGGATCTTCGCCTGCACCTTTCGGTACAAGGCTCCGCCACCAGCGGCGATGCGATCAACTTCTACCGCGAACAGTTCAACATCCAGCGCGTGGTACTGCCGCGGGTGCTTTCGCTGTCGCAGGTCAAGCGCGTAATCGCCGACACCGACGTGGAGGTGGAGGTCTTCGCCTTCGGTTCGCTCTGCGTCATGGTGGAGGGGCGCTGTTATCTCTCCTCCTACGTCACCGGCGAATCGCCCAACACCTGCGGCGCCTGTTCGCCGGCAAAATCGGTGCGCTGGGAAGAGACACCGAGCGGACGCAACGTGCGCCTGGGCGAAGTGCTGATCGACCGCTACGGCGAGAACGAAAGCGCCGGTTACCCGGTGATCTGCAAAGGCCGCTTCCTGGTCAACGGCAAGCTCGACTACGCCATTGAGGAACCCACCTCCCTCTCCGTGCTCGACATCCTGCCGCAACTGGTTGAGTCGGGTATCTCGGCGATCAAAGTCGAAGGGCGCCAGCGCAGCCCCGCCTACGTCGGCCAGGTCACCAAAGTGCTGCGCCAGGCGCTCGACGCCGCCGAAGCCAACCCGGCAGCGTATACACCGCGCAGCGACTGGGTGGCGCAACTCGACAAAGTCGCCGAAGGCAGCACCCACACCCTGGGTGCCCTCGACAGACAGTGGCAGTAAAACATTATTAAACGCAGAGGGCGCAGAGGACGCAGAGATCGCAAAAGGCCTAAAAGCTTTGTACTCACCGCGGGGTCAAAAGGGTGAAAGTACAAATAAATTTATCCACTCTGCGTGCTCCGCGCCTGGACAATATGTTCCTGACATTGTCTATCACCGCCATCCATGGCGGCGTCTGCGAACTCTGCGTTAAAGGGTTTTGACTATGAAATTATCTCTAGGACCGATTCTCTATTTCTGGCCGCGCGAGCAGCTCTTCGATTTTTACCGCGAGGCCGCCGGCTGGCCGGTGGATACGGTCTACCTCGGCGAGGTGGTCTGTTCCAAACGCAATGCACTGAAACTGGACGACTGGCTGCAGATCGCCGATGAGCTGGCCGC
>JBNJGC010000060.1:0-14330 GCA_051747405.1 Pseudomonadota bacterium | reverse complement strand
ACCACTAGCGCCAAATTCGACGGTTCTGCCATCGGTAGCGTTGCAGCTGAGGCGCGTCGTTGCCCAGCAAAAAGCTGATCGCACCGTCCTCATCGGTGCGCAAGAGCTCAGCCCCTTGTTGCCGGTAGCGCTCCACCACCTCTGCGTGGGGAAAGCCGTAGCGGTTACGGTAGCCCACCGAGAAGAGTACCGCCTCGGCCCCCACCGCCTCAACAAAGGCCGCGCTGGATGAGGAGGTGCTGCCGTGGTGCGGCGCCACCAGGATATCTGCGGCCAGGCTCTGCGGCTGTTGTAGCAGCGCACGCTCCGCCGCCGCCTCGATATCGGCGGTGAGCAGCAGGCGCCGACCGCCGGCACTCACCCGGAGGACGCAGGAGTTATCGTTCTTCTCCGGCGCCAACCCCGCCCGCGCCGGGTGCAGCATCTCGAACAGTACGCCGTCGTAACGCCAGCGCATCCCGGCGCTACACGGGGTCACCGCGGGCCAGCCATCACGCCGGGCCATGGCACTGACGATGCGCCCGACCTCCAACTGCTCCACCACAGCCGGCACCCCGCCGGCGTGATCGTTACCACTGTGACTGATCACCAGCGTATCCACCCGCTCGACACCGGCAGCGCGCAGAAACGGTACCACCACCGCATCGCCGGTATTGAAACCGGAGGGGTAGCGCGGCCCGGTGTCGAACAGCAGCAGATGCTCGTGCGTCTGGACCACTGCCGCCAACCCCTGCCCCACATCGAGCAGGGTCACACGGGCACTGCCCGGCTCCGGGGGTGACGGTCGCCACAACAGCAGCGGCAACAGCAGCACCACGCCGGCCCAGCGCAACGGCCAACCATGCGGCGCAAACAGCCAAGCCACCCCCAGCAGCGCCACCGGCAGCAACCCCAGGGTGATCCCGCGGGGTAGCACCGGCAGCAGAGCGTTGAGCCACTCCAATAGCGGCCAGAGCCAACCCAGCAGTGTCGCAGCCAGCCCCAACAGCGGCGCGCCAAGCGTCGGCAGCACCGACACCAGCGCCGTACCGAGCAGTGTCAGCGGTACCACCAGCAGACTCACCCAGGGCACGGCCACCATATTGGCGAGCGGCGCATTGAGTGAACCCTGCTGAAAAAACAGCAACAGAAGCGGCATCAGACCAAAGGAGGCGATCCACTGCACCCGCCCCCAGCGCCACCAGAACGTATCGCCGGCGAGGCGTCCGGTCATGCCGTAGAGGATCACCGTCACCGCACCGAAGGAGAGCCAGAAGCCGGCCGATAGCACCGAAACCGGATCGAGCAGCACCACCGCCCAGAGAGCCAGGAGCAGAACACGCCCCTTGCGCAGCGGGCGCTGCAACCACACCGCCCCCAACACGACCGACAGCATCACAAGCGCCCGCTGTGTCGGTAGGGAAAAGCCGGCCAAGGCGGCATAAGCCAGCGCCAGCAGCATCGCCAGCAGAGCCGCCGCCCTCGGCGCGGGTAGGCGCTGCGCGCAGGCCGGACACCAGCGCCACAGGCTGCGCATCAACATAAACCCCATTCCGGCGACCAGCCCCACATGCAGCCCCGAGATGGCCACCAGATGGTTGGTGCCGCTGGCAATCAATACTTGCCACTGCCTATCGCTGATCTCGCCACGTTCACCGATCGCCAGGGCCGTGACCAGCCCCCGCATGGGATGCTCCGGCAGCGCTTGGGCGATAGCCCCCTTGAGGTGGTGGCGTAGCTGCATCACCGGAGCCGTACCGCCGGCCGGGGTGAGCAGACGGTTGTCACCGCGGCTGCGCACATAGCCGGTGGCACCGATACCGCGCTGGAACAGCCACTTCTCGTAGTCGAAGCCACCGGGGTTCTGCATCCCGTGCGGACGCTTGAGTTTGACTCGCAGCCGCCAGCGCTGCCCTGGCGCCAGCGACTCCGGGCCATCGTTATACCAGGACAGCCTCAGCCGCTCTGGCAGCCTCACCGCCTCTCCCCGCAGGTCCATCGCACGCTCCAGCTGTAATTCGAAACGTAGAATCCGACCCTCTCGCCGCGGCAGTGAATCGACCACGCCATGGACCACCAGCGGCGTTTTCTCCAACGCCTCCGGCAGTGACGGCGTTAAACGCTGCCAGCCATCCAGCGCCGCCAGAGAGAAACCGAGAGAGAAGAGCAGCGCCAGCCAGGCAAAACGACGCAAGCGCGGTATGATGAGGAGGACAAACGGCGCCACCCAGAGCAGCAGCAGGGACCCGAGCGACGGCAACGCCGGCAGGCGATAGAGGAAAAGCGTACCTGCAATGAATGCCATCGTCCCTGAGAGCATAGGTTTTACTTAGGATGAAATTGTGGATAATACGGGCCAGCCGAGCGATCCCTAACCGACCCACTCCATGCCAAAAAAGTTTATCAAACACTACATGCCGGATCACCACCGGATCCGCAGCCATCGTTCGCTGCGTTTTCTCGGCACGCTACTGCACGACCCCAACCTGTTCCACCTCAACCGCCGCTCCGCCTCCGGGGCCTTTGCCGTAGGGCTGTTCTTCGCCTTCGTCCCCCTGCCGTTGCAGATGCTGCTGGCGGCGGTGGCGGCGATCCTGTTCCGGGTCAACCTGCCCGTCTCGGTGGCGCTGGTCTGGATCACCAACCCCCTGACCATCCCGCCGATCTTCTACTTCGCCTACCTGGTGGGAACATGGCTGCTGGGCAGTCCGGTCCATGTCGAGCAGAGCGCCTTCGAGCTGACCTATGAGGGGATAAAGGGGGAGCTGAGCATCATCTGGCAACCGCTACTGGTGGGAAGCCTGCTGCTTAGCGTAACCAGCGCACTTGCCGGCTATCTGACCATTCGGCTGTTGTGGCGCCTGCACCTGGTACGCCACTACCGCGAACGCAAACTCCGCCGCCAGCTGCGGGAGAAGGGTGAAGAGTAAAGGATTACAGCTAAGCTAACACTGCAGGTTCTTCGTCTAAGCGACTGAATTAAATAAGTTATTCTGTTCGGTTATGAGTTAGGCTGCGTCAGCACGCCATCCTCCATGCGCAGTACCCGGTCCATCCGCCGGGCCATTGCCACGTCGTGGGTCACGATGACGAAGCTGGTGCGCAGCTCCTCGTTGAGCTCCAGCATCAGGCCGTAGACCTGATCGGCGGTACGCTGATCCAGATTACCAGTAGGCTCATCGGCGAGGATACAGCGCGGTCGGGTAACCAGCGCCCGGGCGATGGCGGCGCGCTGTCGCTCACCGCCGGAGAGCTCACCGGGCTTATGCGCCACCCGCTCGGCCAGCCCGACCCGCGCCAGGATCGCCTGGGCCTGCTCGCGCGCCGCTGCCGGCTTGTCGCCCCGAATCAGCAGCGGCATCGCCACGTTCTCCAGGGCGGTAAACTCCGGCAGCAGGTGGTGGAACTGATAGACGAAACCCAACGCTTCATTACGCAGTCGGCCACGGGCCGCCTCACCCATGCTGGAGATGGCTCTGCCATCCACATGCACCTCTCCCTCGCTGGGGGTGTCCAGGCCGCCCAGCAGGTGCAGCAGGGTACTTTTGCCTGAACCCGAGGTACCGACGATGGCGATGCGTTCGCCGGCGCCCACCTCCAGGTCAACCCCCTTGAGCACCTCGACCGCCAGCGGCCCCTGCACGAAACGCTTGCACAGATTGCTACAACCGAGAACCGTATTCATCTGCTCTGCCCTATTCATAACGCAACGACTCCGCCGGCTGGGTGCGCGAGGCGCGCAGCGCCGGATAGACCGTGGCAACAATGCTGATCAGGAAGGAGACGGCGGTAATCTTGACCACATCACCCCAGTGCAGCTCCGAGGGTAGGTCGCTGATGTAGTAGACATCCGCCGGCAGAAACTGCATTCCGAGCATCTGCTCGATGGCCGGTACGATGTTCTCCACATTCATAGCCAGCGTCACCCCGCCGATAAGGCCCAGCAGGGTGCCGATGAAACCGATCACCGTCCCCTGCACCATGAACACCCCCAGGATGGTGCGCGGCGAGGCGCCCAGGGTACGCAGGATGGCGATATCGGTGGTCTTGTCGGTCACCACCATCACCAGCGTGGAGACGATATTGAACGCCGCCACCGCGATAATCAGCAACAGAATCACGAACATGACGGTCTTCTCCGTCTTGATGGCGCGGAAGAAGTTGGCGTGGTACTGGGTCCAGTCCCGCACCTGGTAGATACCCGGCACCTCCTTGGCCAGCTCCCGACTGACCATGGGGGCGCGGAACATATCGTCCAATTTCAGGCGAAGTCCCGTCACGCCGTCACCCATGCGGAACAGCCGCCGGGCATCCTCCAGGTGGATCAGCGCCATGGCACTGTCGTACTCGTACATCCCCACCTCGAAGATGCCGCTGACGGTAAAGCGCTTCATACGCGGCATCACCCCCGCCGGCGTGACGTTGGCGCTGGGGGTCACGAGGGTAACCTTGTCGCCGGTCATCACGCCGAGGATGCGCGCCAGGTCGATCCCGAGGATGATGTGAAACTCTCCCGGCACCAGGTCATCCAGCGCACCGCTGACCATCTCATCCCCCACCGCCGAGACTCTGGGCTCCTCGCCGGGAAGCACGCCGCGCAGGATCGAGCCGTTGACCTGCTGACCGTGGATCAACATCCCCTCTTTCTGGATATAGGGGGCGCTGCCCACTACCTCGGGGTGGCGATCGGCGATCGCCGCCAACGACTGCCAGCGGCCCATCGGCTCGCCGTAGCCGCTGATGGTGGCGTGGGAGGTCATCCCCAGAATGCGTTGGCGCAGCTCGGTCTCAAAGCCGTTCATTACCGAGAGGACGGTGATAAGCGCCGTCACCCCGAGGGCGATACCCAGCATCGAGGTCAGGGAGATGAAGGAGATAAAGTGGTTACGGCGCTTGGCACGGGTATAGCGCAGGCCGATAAACAGTTGTAGTGGTCGATACATGGCTGCGCATTAAACCACATTTGCAGCCGCAGTGCCGCATTCGTGCAACGTGGCGCAGACTCACTGCTCCGGGCGCCACACCTGTAAAAAGCCCTTTTTGCAGGTGTGGCAGCCGAAGCGTCGGCTATGCGGCACCAGACGCATCCACCAGCGCCGCTGCACCCGTACCAGTTCACGACTCTCACAGTGGGGGCAGCGCGGGGTAACGCCGGCGACATGCTCGACGATGGCGGGTTTGATCGGGGAGACGGGAAAGGCGGCTTTTCGGCGTAAAATCATTAACACCTCCTATGTGGAATAACGCTTCGGGCAGCCTCCGCACCAGCCCCTGTCGACCGGCTCCGCCGATGCGGCGCATCAACCGGATGGAGGCTCCGCTATAACAGTTGTGGAATTTATAACAGCGAAGCGTTAATCGCCCGTTTACCGTTCGGCTCTCCCCTCGCACACCACCGGCAGCGGGGTCTCGAGCACCACCTCCTCCGGGCTGACCCGCGCCCGATAGGCCAGCGCCTCCACCCCCGCCGCCAACGCCTGGCGCAGGGTGGTGCCGTAGAGGGGGTCGATCTCATCGGCCGGTCGCACCGCCTCAACATCACCGCGCTGAACACAGAAGAAGATCACCGCCCGCTCACCGCGACCGGCCATCGCCATCAACTCACGAAGATGCTTGCTGGCGCGGCTACTGACCGCATCCGGAAAATAGCCCAAGCCCCGCTCATCGCAGCTGGTGACGTTCTTGATCTCCACATAGCAGTCGCGCCCGTCGCGGTGGCCCTGCAGCAGCAGGTCGATACGGCTGCGCTCCTCCCCGTAGCGCACCTCGGAGCGGATCTCCCGGTAGCCCTGCAGCGGCGCCACGGTGCCGTTTTCGATCGCCTCGGCCACAAGTCGGTTGGTGATACCGGTATGGACCCCGATCATCACCCCGGCCAGGCTCTCCGTCACCTCCCAACTGTAGCGGTACTTGCGTTTGGGGTTGTCCGCATCGCGCAGCCAAACCGTGCTGCCGGGCTCGCTACAGCCGGTCATGGCACCGGTATTGGGGGTGTGGACGGTGATCACCTCGCCGCCGGGCAGCGCCACATCGGCTAGAAAGCGCTTATAGCGACGGATCAGTGTCGCCGGAGTGAGTGCGGGGTCAAATCGCATATCAGAGCTTGCGCCGCACCCCGACGATGTTGGGCAGCTGATTGATACGCCCGAGGATGCGGCTTAGCTGGTCGATGTCGGCGATCTCCAGGGTCAGGTGGATGCGGGCGGTGTGGCTCTTTTTATCGCTCAGGGTGTTGGTGGCGAGGATGTTCACCTTCTCGTTGCCGAGCACGGAGTAGATGTCGATAAGCAGGCCCTGGCGATCGACCGCGTCGATCTCCACATCCACCGGATAGGTCTTGGCCTCATCCAGACCACCCCACTCCACCTCGATAAGCCGCGGTCGCTTGCTCTCGGGCAGGTTAAGGATGTTCTTGCAGTCGCTGCGGTGGATGGTGACGCCGCGCCCCTGGGTGATAAAGCCGATGATCGGGTCGCCCGGTGCGGGCTTGCAGCAGCGCGCCATATTGGTCATCAGATTGCCCACACCGCGGATCTTGATACCGTCATCCCGGCTCTGGCGTCTGCGCCGCTGAACCGGGCGGGGCTCCTCCAGGGTGACGCTCTCCTGGGCGGTGAGTTTATGCACCGCTCCGGCGATCTGCGCCGGATTGATATCCCCCCGCCCGATAGCGATAAGCATCTCATCCACACTCTGGAGGTGGAACTGCTCACAGAGCCTCTCCGGGGCCAGCCCCGTCACACCGAGGCGGTGCAGCTCCCGCTCGAGCAGGCTCTTGCCGTCGGCGAGGTTCTGCTGCTGATCCTGTTGTTTGAACCAGGTACGCGCCTTGGAGCGGGCGCGTGAGGTCTTGAGATAACCCAGGTGCGGGTTGAGCCAGTCGCGGCTCGGCCCGCCGTGCTTGGTGGTCAGCACCTCCACCTGCTCGCCGGAGTTGAGTTCGTAGGTCAGAGGGACGATGCGACCGTTGACCTTGGCGCCACGGCAGCGGTTGCCCACCTCGGTGTGGACGTAGTAGGCAAAATCGAGCGGTGTGGCCCCCTGCGGCAGGTCGAAAACCTCACCGTCGGGGGTGAGGATGTAGACCCGGTCCTGAAACACTTCGGATTTGAAGCGGTCGATAAAGTCGCCGGCATTGGCCTCCTCGTCCTTCCAGTCGAGCAGCTGGCGCAGCCAGGCGATCTTCTGCTCGAAGCTCTTGTCCTGCTTGCCCCCCTCCTTGTAGCGCCAGTGGGCGGCGACGCCAAGCTCGGCGTGCTTGTCCATCTCCCAGGTGCGGATCTGTACCTCCAGGGTCTTGCCGCCGGGGCCCACTACGGCGGTGTGGATCGACTGGTAGTTGTTCTCCTTGGGCGTGGCGATGTAGTCGTCGAACTCCTTGGGGATATGGGGCCAGAGGCTGTGAACCACGCCCAATACGTGATAGCAGTCGGCTACCGAATCGACCAGCACACGCACGGCGCGCACGTCGTAGAGGTCGTGAAAACTCAGCCCCTTGCGCTTCATCTTTTTCCAGATGCTGAACAGGTGCTTGGGGCGCCCCTTGATATCCGCCGTGACCCCGGCTCTGTCCAGCTGTTTGTCCAGGATGGCGATGACATTGTCGATGTAGCTCTGGCGGTCGACCCTGCGCTCGTCGAGGAACTTGGCGATCTGTTTGTAGGTGACCGGGTCGAGGTAGCGGAAGGAGAGATCCTCCAGCTCCCACTTGACCTGCCAAATGCCGAGGCGGTTGGCCAGCGGGGCGTAGATATCCATGGTTTCGCGGGCGATACGCCGCTGCTTGTCCTCGGACAGGTGTTTGAGCGTGCGCATATTGTGCAGCCGGTCGGAGAGCTTGATCAGCACCACGCGCACATCCTCGGCCATCGCCAACAGGAGCTTGCGCAGACTCTCGGCCTTGATCTGCTCTTTGCCGCCCTCGCCGTTGAGCTGGTAATCGCCGATGGAGCTCATCTTGGTCACACCGTCGACCAGCCGCGCCACGGCGAGACCGCACTGGCGCTCCACCTCCTCAAGGGTGATCTCGGTATCCTCCACCACATCGTGCAGCAGTGCCGCGGCGATACTCTCGTGGTCCAGGCGCAATCCGGCGACGATATCGGCCACGGCCATCACATGGGTCAGATAGGGTTCGCCGGAGGCGCGGGTCTGGGCGGTATGGGCCGAACCGGCCATCTCCAGCGCCGTGCGAATGAGAGCCACCTCCTCCTGGCTACGCCCCTCCGCCAACGAGGCGATCCAGATCGCCTTGCTGTCCTCGGTATCGTGGGACGGCGGTGGCAGTTGACTCTCTACATAGACCATGGGCTTTGTACCAATCCTTACCTCTGTTGCTGAAATTCTAACGTCTTAACGCTGTTTTTTCCGTCTTGGCTTGGCGCCCGCAGGGGCGGTGCCTTTACCGCGCTGTTTGAGCCGCTGCCCCGGCTTACTCACCGAAGCCCCCTTGGGCTGCCAGGCAGGGACCAGGTGGCGTTTGCCGTTGCCGATGAGGTCCTGGCGCCCCATACGCTTGAGCGCCTCGCGCAGCATGGGCCAGTTTTTCGGGTCGTGGTAGCGCAGAAAAGCCTTGTGCAGGCGTCGCTGGCGCTCCCCTTTAGGGATCACCACATCCCCACCCTGGTGGTGTACCCGGCGAAGCGGGTTTTTACCACTGTGGTACATCGCCGAGGCGATGGCCATCGGGGAGGGGAGAAAGTTCTGTACCTGGTCGAGACGAAAACCGTGGCGCTTGAGCCAGAGGGCGAGGTTGAGCATGTCCTCATCGGCGGTGCCGGGGTGGGCGGAGATGAAATAGGGGATCAGGTACTGCTCCTTGCCCGCCTCCCGGGAGTACTTCTCAAACATCTGTTTGAACCGGTCATAGGTCCCCATACCCGGCTTCATCATATGGCGTAGCGGGCCGCCTTCGCTATGCTCAGGGGCGATTTTCAGGTATCCCCCAACGTGGTGGGTCACCAGCTCTTTGACGTAGGCGGGGGTCTCCACCGCCAGGTCGTAGCGCAGGCCCGAGGCGATGAAGACGCGTTTGATCCCGTCAAGCTGGCGCACCCGTCGGTAGAGCTGAACCAATGGGGTCTGGTCGGTGTTAAGGTTTTTGCAGATGTCGGGATAGACGCAGGAGAGGCGGCGACAGGCCGACTCAATGGCCACATCCTTGCAGTGCAGCCGCCACATATTGGCGGTGGGGCCGCCCAGGTCGGAGATATTGCCACTAAAGTCGGGGGTGAGGTCACGGATCGCCTCCACCTCGCGCACAATGGACCCCTCCGAGCGGCTCTGGATGATGCGCCCCTCGTGCTCGGTGATCGAACAGAAGGTACAACCGCCGAAGCAGCCACGCATGATGTTGACCGAGAAGCGGATCATCTCATAGGCGGGGATACGCGCTTGACCGTAGGCCGGATGCGGCTTACGGGTGTAGGGCAGCTCGAAGACCCGGTCCAGCTCTTTGGTGGTGAGTGGCAACGGTGGCGGATTGAGCCACACCTGACGGTTGCTGTGGGCCTGCACCAGTGGTCGGGCGTTGCCCGGGTTGGTCTCCAGGTGGAATACCCGCGAGGCGTGGGCGTAGAGCACCGGATCGTCCTTGATCTGCTCATAGGAGGGCATACGCACCACCACCCTGCCCCGCTGCTCGCGCGGCACCTGGCGAATACTCTGCACCACGGTTTTTTGGCTGCAGCCCGGCTCTGCGGCGTAGGGGTCCGGATGCGGTTGTAGCCTGCCCGGCTCATCCAGTTCACTGGAGTCGAGCTCGACCCAGTCCGAGGGGGTCTGTTTGAGCACAAAGGCGGTACCGCGGATCTCGCGCATCTCCTGCAGGCGCTTACCGGCGGCGAGACCGTGGGCCAGCTCGACGATTGCCCGCTCGGCGTTACCGTAGAGCAGCATGTCGGCCTTGGCGTCGAGCAGCACCGAGCGGCGCACCTTATCGGACCAGTAATCGTAGTGGGCAAGCCGGCGCAGGCTCGCCTCGATGCCGCCGAGGATGAGCGGCACATCCTTATACGCCTCGCGACAACGCTGGGCATAGACAATCACCGAGCGGTCGGGACGGGTACCGCCCCTGCCCCCGGGCGAGTAGGCATCGTCGGAGCGGATCTTGCGGTCGGCGGTGTAACGGTTGACCATCGAGTCCATATTACCGGCGGTGACGCCGAAGAAGAGGTTGGGCTTGCCCAGGCGGCGAAAGTCCTCCGCCGAGGTCCAGTCGGGTTGGGCGATGATACCGACCCTGAAGCCCTGAGCCTCCAGCACGCGACCGATCACCGCCATACCGAAGCTGGGATGGTCCACATAGGCGTCACCGGTGACCAGAATAATATCGCAGGAGTCCCAGCCCAGCAGCTCCATCTCCTCACGGGACATGGGCAGCACCGGAGCCGGTAGCAGACGTTTCGCCCAGTATAGGCGGTAAGCGAAGATGTCGTGAGGTTGTTGCATGCCGGTTTGAGTGACGGAGGACACAATGGTTCCTTGAAGGGTTTTACTCTGTGAGGGCAAATGGCGTATATTTCAATCAGATAGTTATTATACTTGAAGAAGTACCCGATACCCGAAAAAGAACCAAGGAGCCGGACGATGCGATTTTTCTCTGCCACCTCTTTAGCCATGCTGGCTGCACTGGGACTGAGCAGCCCTGCCGCCGCACAGCAGCTGCAGATGCCCGCTGAGGAGGCAACCACACAGACCGACCGGGCCGCCGTGGAGATGCCGGTCAAGGGCATGCCCATGGAGCAGGTCCGCCAGCGCTATGGCCAGCCCCTGGAGGTCAAACCGGCGGTGGGCGACCCGCCTATTACACGCTGGGTCTATGACGACTACACTGTCTACTTCGAGTACAGCAGCGTCATCCACAGCGTACCGCATCGCTAGTGGTGCATGCGGGAAATAATGTCACTCTCAGCCGGTCCACAGGGAGCCCCGCTAATGAGTCAATGCGGCGTTGCACTGCTTGGAAAGGGCCAGCCATTCCCCTGCGCAGTGCGCCTTGTCTTGACTCATTAGCGGGGCTCTGAGAATGATATTATTTCCCGCATGGACCACTAGCCGGTATCGGGCCGCACATAACCGTGCGGCACCGTCACAGTACGCCCCACCCGCCGCGACGCGGCAGACGATCGCGGAGGTGACCCCTTCAACCGGAGCACGACGATGGCAAACCGGAGCACACTCAGCGACGCAAACCTGCAGCTCGAATCGGGCCACCATCCACTGGCCGACGCGGGCTTTCTCGGCTCCACCCTCGATCCCGAGCAAGCGGCTCTGGTGCTACTACCGGTCCCGTGGGAGGCGACAACCTCCTACGGCGGCGGCACCAGCAAGGCCCCCGAGGCGATCCGCAGGGCGAGCCACCAACTCGACCTGGAGGATGGCGCCTTCGACCGCCCCTACCGCGCCGGTATCGCCCTGCTCGAGCCCGACCCGCAACTGCACCAACTCAACACCGAAGCCAAGACGGCGGCACAGAAGGCGATAGAGGCCCTGGAGCGCGGTGAGACGGACACGGAAGCGACCGCACAGGTCAACCGGGCCAGTCAGCAGGTCAACCTCAGTGTCTACCAAAGCGCCATGCAGCAGCTGGAGGCGGGCAAGTTTGTCGGCCTCGTCGGCGGCGATCACTCCTCCCCGGAGGGGCTGATAAGAGCCCTGGCGAAGCGGCAGGAGGAGCCGTTCGCCATTCTCCACTTCGACGCCCACCACGACCTGCGCCAGGCCTACGAAGGCTTTATCAACTCCCACGCCTCCATCTTTCGCAATATCATGCAGGACAGCCGCATCGATCGCCTGGTGCAAGTAGGCATACGCGACTACAGCCGCGAAGAGAAGCAGTATGCGCAGCAGCTGGAGGGGCGCTGCAGCGTCTTCTACGACCATGATCTGTTTGAGATGCGCGCCCGGGGCGAGTCGTTTCGCCACATCACCGAGAAGATCCTGGCGGAGCTTCCGCGCCAGCTCTACATCTCATTCGATATCGACGCCCTGGACCCCGCCTACTGCCCCTCTACCGGCACCCCGGTACCGGGCGGCCTGAGCTATCAGGAGGCGTGCTACATCATCGAGCAGTTGGCCCAATCAGGACGGCGTATCGTTGGCTTTGATCTGTGTGAGGTCTCACCGGGCGAGACGCAGAGCGAGTGGGACGCCAACGTGGGTGCGCGTCTGCTCTACAAACTCAGCGGCGCCCTGCTGCACAGCCAAGGCCTCGGCTGACACGGTAGCGCATGACATGACAGCGGACGCAGCCTGACTCCACCTGTCATTTGACATGACATGTCAGCCAATTCACACATACCGACCATGGAAATGGCCAGCTCCCAGGCCATTCCAATTATTGGCACACCCCTTGCTTTATCAGCGACGTGGTTGGTCTGCTCGGCAGGAAGTGCCGAACGGACCTCTCCCTCCACACTGTGGTGTTGATCGCGCCCATCGGGCGCGATTTTTTTTCATCAAAACAATACCCTACACAATCCCTAAGGCATTATCCCCCCTTTACAAACCGGTTACATCTGGCATATATGTTGCAATCTGACTGGCGCAATAGTGAACGCTTGTAATGCTTACTGATTGTGGCATTATCCCTAGACCGTATTGCAGATAACAATCCACCCGGCCCGCCGGGAATATGATGAATTGGAGGATTTATGAAGCATCCCATGGCACTTCTGTCTGCCCTTGTCTTTGCTACCCTGTTGCTGACAGGTTGTGCATCCACAGGCTCCACGCCTGCCCAAAGCAGTGAGCCGGAGCCCGCAGCGGCCGAGCCGAGCAGTGAACCGGCCTCTGGCGGCGATGGCGGGATCCCCGCTGCCGAACCCGAGTGTGACTAACACTCGCGACAATTTCACAACAAGGCCACATGGCCGCTAAAAACAGCACCCACAAACCAAAGGAGAAGCTGCTAATGCAAATCAAGAAAATCCTAACCTCCACCGCCCTGATGGCGTGTCTCTCTCTCTCTGCCGGTGTCGCAAGCGCCGCTGACCTGGCGGTGAAGATCACCCCGGAGATGGGTAAGGCGAGCGTTAAGCACAACGGCAAAAGCGTCGACATCATGCGCAACCAGGATCAAAAGAACACCGTCAACCCGGCGTTCGCCAAGACCTCGCGCAAGTGCCCGCCCTTCTGCATCAAGCCCATGTCCCTGGGCAACGGTGTCGAGACTGTCGCCGAGCTTGAAGTGATCGACTATGCGGTCAAGATGAGCAACGGTGACGACTCCATCATCCTGGTGGACAACCGCACCCCCGACTGGGTCAAGCGTGGCACCATCCCCGGCGCCATCAACATCCCGTTCACCAAGATGAGCCGCGCCAAGGGCGCCGACGCCCTGACCATCGCCGAGACCCTCGAGACTCTGGGCGCCAAGGAGACCGGCAGCGGCTGGGACTTCAGCAACGCCAAAACCGCCGTTTTCTTCTGTAACGGCATGTGGTGCGGCCAGTCCCCCGCCGGTATCGCCGGCCTGCTCGCTGAGGGCTACCCCGGTGAGAAGATCAAGTGGTACCGCGGCGGCATGCAGAGCTGGGAGATTCTGGGTCTGACCACCGTTAAGTAAACAGAACAATAAATTTCGAACAAGTCTGGAGGAAAACCATGATGAATATGCCGTTTGGACGCACCATCGGTGCCCTAATCGCCTCAGCCGCTGTGGCGACCCTCTCCGGTTGTGCCTCTGCGCCGTCCGATAAGGACGTGGCAGTCAAGATCACACCCGAGATGGCCACCGCCACTGTTCTACACAAGGGCGAAAAGGTCACCCTGATGCGTAATCAGGACCAGAACAACGAAATCAATCCCGCCTTCCAGTACACTTCACGCAAGTGCCCGCCCTTCTGCATCAAGCCGGTCAAGCTGCATGATGATGTAGAGACCGTGGCGGAGCTGGAAATGATCGACGCTCTGGAAAGGATTGCCAGCGGTGACGACACTGTCATGGTTGTGGACAACCGGACCCCCGATTGGCACGCCCGTGGCTCCATCCCCGGCTCGGTGAACATTCCGTTCACCAAGATCAGCCGCGCCAAGGGCGCAGACGATCTGACCATCGCCGAGTCGCTGGAGAAGTTCGGTGCCAAAGAGACCGCCAATGGCTGGGACTTCAGCAATGCCAAGACCCTCTACCTGTTCTGTAACGGTATGTGGTGTGGCCAGTCCCCGCTGGGTATCGCCGGTCTGCTCGAGGAGGGCTACCCTGCCGAGAAGATCAAATACTACCGTGGTGGTATGCAGGACTGGGAGGTTCTCGGTCTGACCACCTTCAAGCCCTAATATTTCAGGGCACTGAAGTGATAAAGGCGACCTGCTTGGCAGGTCGCCTTTTTTTTCGCCTCATCGAGAAG
>JBNJGC010000059.1:10814-14402 GCA_051747405.1 Pseudomonadota bacterium | reverse complement strand
TCACCGCTCGATAATCTGTTCATTAATCTCGATACGGCGCTGCGCACTGTGGCGGGGCAGCCGAAGATCACCGAGCGCCCCAACCCGGCTGAGGGGCTTGAGGAGGCTCCCCTATCCGAGAGTGAACGGGAGCTGGCGGGGCGCCTGATGCGCATCAACCATGCGGGGGAGGTGTCGGCGCAGGGGCTCTATCAGGGGCAGGCGCTGACCGCCAAACTACCCGATGTGCGCGCGAAGATGGAGCGTGCCGCATTGGAGGAGAACGATCACCTGGAGTGGTGCGAGCGCCGTGCCCATGAGCTGGGCACCCATGTGAGCTATCTCAACCCGCTGTGGTACGGCGGTTCGGTGGCGATCGGGGCACTGGCCGGGGCGATCGGCGATAAGTGGAGTCTGGGATTTGTGGTGGAGACCGAGCATCAGGTCTGTCGCCATCTGGAGGAGCATATGGCGCAGCTCTCGCCACAAGACAAGAGGAGTCGCGCCGTGCTTGAACAGATGCACGAGGATGAGGCGCGTCACGCCGATATGGCTCAGGCCGCGGGCGCTGCCCCCTACCCCACGCCCATCAAGAAGCTGATGCAGCTGACCTCCAAGGTGATGACCAAGACCGCTTATTGGGTTTGAACCGTAACGCTTTACCCGCTAACCGTTAACTGCAACTCATCGGTTGGCGTATTGGCCAAGTTGTTGCGGGTGCAGCCACCGGCTGGAGGCATTGATGCGCTTGGCAGCTCAGCCCCTCTACGTTTGTCACCATCAACGCCGTGAGCACGGTTTGCTTCGCGGGCGCCACCCGCTGCCAGCTTAGCCGAGCCGGGTGATGTTCCTGCCGTAGAAGATCTCGCGGATCTCCCGCTCGACCAGGTTACGGATGCGCTTGGCCTCGGCGTGGCTGAGGTCGTCGGCGTCGACGTCGAACAGGTAGGTGTCAAGGTCGAGATCCTTGAGCATCATCTTGGTGTGGAAGAAGTTCTCCTGATAGACATTGACGTCGATCATCTCGTAGCGCAGCTTGGTGTCTTTGGCGATGTAGTTCTGGATCGAGTTGATCTTGTGGTCGATAAAGTGTTTTTTACCGCGCACATCACGGGTAAAGCCGCGTACCCGGTAGTCCATGGTGACGATGTCCGACTCAAAGCTGTGTAGCAGGTAGTTGAGTGCCTTGAGCGGTGAGATACGGCCACAGGTGGAGACATCGATATCCACGCGGAAGGTGGCGATCCCCTCGTGGGGGTGAGTCTCGGGATAGGTGTGCACCGTCAGGTGGCTCTTGTCCAGATGCCCCACCACCGACTCGGGCAGCGGCCCGGGGGACTCGGAGTTAGAGAGCTTCTCCGCCACCACCGGCTCTTCGGAGATGAGGATGGTCACACTCGCCCCCTGGGGTTCATAGTCCTCCCGCGCGATGTTGAGGATATTGGCGCCGATAATATCGGAGACGTCGGTGAGGATCTGGGTCAGCCGCTCGGCGTTGTAGACCTCGTCGATATACTCGATGTAGGCCAGCTGCTGCGCCTCGGTGTGGGTGTAGCAGATATCGTAGATATTGAAACTGAGGGTCTTGGTCAGGTTGTTAAAACCGTGCAGTTTCAGCTTGCGCTCTTTTACCACTAGGGAAGGTCTCCAAACTCGTTCACATGGCCGATGGTTCCGGCGCGGCATTATCACCCATTTTCGCCCTCTGGGGGGTGAAAATTCGTCTCTGCCTGAGCCGACCGGGGCTACTCGGCGATGATCTCATAGTCATGTGTGATCGCAACCCCCGCATTGCCCAGCATCAGCGAGGCCGAGCAGTACTTCTCCGCCGAGAGCTCCACCGCCTTTTTCACCTTTGCCTCCTTGAGCCCCTTGCCGCGAACGATAAAGTGGACATGGATTTTGGTGAAGACCTTGGGCTCGGTCTCGGCCCGCTCGGCGGAGAGTTCGGCGACGCAGTCGGTAACCGCCTCGCGGGACTTCTTCAGGATATGCACCACATCGAAGGTGGTACAGCCGCCCATACCCAGCAGCATCATCTCCATCGGACGCACACCCAGGTTGCGCCCGCCCATCTCCGGCGGGCCGTCCATCACAACCGCGTGACCGCTGCCCGACTCACCGACAAAGGTGGCATTCTCTACCCACTTGATGCGTGCATCCATCGTTATTCGTCCTCATAAATTTTACAAAGTTTTACAGCAAAGCCCTTGATTTTGCTTGCTATCCGGGAACGTGACTGGTATATCTAAGGGCCTCGGTCAAAGATTCAGACGCTACGCAAGGACCCGGCATGAAGGCGACAGCCCTCAACCAGCTAAGCCCCGCAGTGGAGCGCTTTTTGGAGCACTGCCACCGCCGCCGCTATCCGCCCAAGAGCACCCTCATCTGCGCCGGCGACAAGCCAGACGTACTCTATTACATCGTCACCGGCTCGGTCACGGTTCTCATCGAAGATGACAACGGTCACGAGATCGTCCTCGCCTATCTCAACAGCGGCGACTTCTTCGGCGAGATGGGGCTGTTCGACGAGAGTCAGGGGCGCAGCGCCTGGGTTCGTGCACGCAACGAGTGCGAAGTGGCCGAGATCAGCTACACCCGCTTCCGTCAGCTGGCGGAGAAAGACCCGGAGATCCTCTTTCACCTGGCTGCGCAGATGGCCATGCGCCTGCGCAAAACCAGCCGTAAGGTCAGTGACCTGGCCTTCGTCGATGTGACCGGTCGCATTGCCCGCACCCTGTTGGATCTGGCCAAGAGCCCCGACGCGATCACCCACCCGGATGGGATGCAGATCAAGATCACCCGCCAGGAGCTTGGCCGTATCGTCGGCTGCTCCCGCGAAATGGCCGGGCGGGTCCTGAAGTCGCTGGAGGAGCAGAACCTGATCAGCGCCAAGGGCAAGACCATCGTCGTCTACGGCACCCGCTAGCCCTTCCCCCCCCCTGTAGCTCGGACCAAAGCCCGACCTACACCGCTGCAGCGAACAGCTCCGCCAGCTTCTGCCCCGGCTCGTCCGCCCGCATAAACGCCTCACCCACCAGGAAGGTATTGACCTGATGGCTGCGCATCAGCGCCACATCCTCCGGTGTGTGAATGCCGCTTTCGGTCACCACGATACGCCCCTCGGGGATCTGCGCCAGCAGCTCCAGCGTGGTATCGAGGCTCACCTCGAAGGTGCGTAGGTTACGGTTGTTGATCCCCACCAGCGGCAGACCCAGCGGCAAGGTGCGCTGCAACTCCTCGCCATCGTGTACCTCAACCAGCACATCCATAGCCAACTCCGTCGCCAGGGCGCTGAGCTGCTGCATCTGCGCATCGCTCAGACAGGCCGCAATGAGCAGGATACAGTCGGCCCCGATCACCCGCGCCTCGTAGACTTGGTAGGGGTCGACGATAAAGTCCTTACGGATCACCGGCAGCGTACAGGCCGCGCGCGCCTGCTGCAGATATTCATCGCTGCCCTGAAAAAAGTCGATATCGGTCAACACCGAGAGGCAGGCCGCACCGCCCTTCTCATAACTCTGTGCGATCTCCGCGGGAACAAATTTCTCGCGTATCACCCCCTTGCTCGGCGAAGCCCTCTTCACCTCGGCGATCACCGCCGGCTCA
>JBNJGC010000059.1:0-10714 GCA_051747405.1 Pseudomonadota bacterium | reverse complement strand
ATGTCGCGGGCCGGGCCCGGCTCTCCACCCAACACGCGCTTTACCACCGTCAACGACTGCGCGGCATCCTCCACCGCCAGCGCAGAGATATCGGCCCGCTTCAGGCCGAAATCCTCCGGCTGCACGGTGTAGGTATCGATGCTACCGTTCTTCAATTCGGCCACGCGGGTTGGTGCGCCGATGCTGATCTCGTCCATGCCGTCATCGGATCGCACCACCAGCACATGGTTACTGCCGAGTTTCTGCAGCACCTGCGCCAACGGCTCCACCAGTGCCTCGCTGTACACGCCCAGTAGTTGGTTGGGGGCACCGGCGGGGTTGGTCAGCGGCCCCAGGATGTTGAAGATAGTGCGTACCCCCATCTCCTTGCGCGGACCGATGGCGTGCTTCATCGCGCTGTGGTGCATGGGGGCGAACATGAAACCGACCCCCACCTCAGCGATGCAACGGGCCACCTGTTCCGGCGAAAGATCCAACTTGACCCCTGCGGCCTCAAGCAGGTCCGCCGCGCCGGATTTGGAGGATACCGAACGGTTGCCGTGCTTGGCCACGGTACCACCGGCAGCCGCCACCACGAAGGTGCTGGCGGTGGAGATGTTGAAGGTGTTGGAGCCATCACCGCCGGTGCCGACGATATCCACGACATGGTCGCCCGCGACCTCCACGCCGCTGGCCAGCTCACGCATCACCCCCGCGGCGGCGGCGATCTCGTCCACCGTCTCCCCCTTCATCCGCAGGCCGATGAGAAAACCGCCGATCTGCGCATCACTCGCCTGTCCGGTCATAATCAGACGCATCGCCTGCTGCATCTGTTCGCTGGAGAGGTTCTCTCCCTCGGTGACCTTTCGAATCGCTGTCTGCATATCCATAGTTAATCTCTACTCTTGAAATTCATTCACCACCAAGCACTCGAAGGCCAACACCCATGTCGCCGGCCTTTGACTTCGCGCCCCTCGTCGACTTCGCGGCTCGACTTTTTCTTGGACCGATTTTGTCGCTCCCACCCCGAGGGGTCAAGGTGAAACCTCGCTGTCGCAGGCGCCGTGCTGGTGTTTCAGCCACTGCCAGAGCAGCGCCCCCACAAGATTCAACCCCAGCATCGTCAACGCAATACCTTGTAGCGAACCGGAGACCAGCGGTACAACGGCACCGACGATAAGCGCGGTAAAGCTCATCTGTACAAAACTCTGCATCGCCGCCGCCATACCGCGGTTGTTGGGAAAACAGTCCAGCCCCATGAGGTTGAGGTTGGGCATGGTGATCGCCATCCCCAGCACATAGAGCACCAGCGGTGCCACCACCCAAAGCGGCGTCGGCGGCAGAAGCTGCGCCTGCGCCACATTCAGCAGCGCGGCCACCAGCATCATGGAAAACCCCAAACCGACGGTTCGCTTGGGCGATAAGCGCCCAGCCAAGCGTCCGGAGACCTGGGAGCCGAACATAATCGCCGCCACCGCCGGCACGAAGAGTCGCCAGAAATCGTTCACACCCAACCCGAGAAAGTCGTAGATGATCGCCGGCGCCCCGGCCACATAGAGGAAGAAGCCGCTGAACATCAAGGCAAAGCAGAACACCAGCGCCATGAACTTGCCGCTGCGCAGGGCCTTGGCATAGGCCCTGCCCACCGCCAGCGGATGGATGCTGTGGCGCCGTTGCGGTGGCAGTGTCTCGCGTGTACCCAGCCCCAGCATCAGCCACTGTAGCAGGGCGACGATGGCGAGAAACAGAAACACCGAGCGCCAACCGAACAGATCGTGCAGCCCGCCGCCGATAAGCGGCGCCAGCGCCGGGGCCGCACCAAAGAGCAGCATCACCCGAGCCATCACCCGCTGCGCCTCGGCGCCATGGTAGACATCACGGATCATCGCCCGCCCGGCCACCAGTCCGGCACTGGCGCTGAGACCCTGAGCAATACGCAGCAGGATCAACTGCTCTATCGTCGTGGCGTAGGCGCAGCCGATAGAGGCCAGCATATAGAGCCCCAGGGCCGCCATTATCACACGGCGACGACCGAAACTGTCCGACAGCGGACCGTAGATCAGTGTCGAGAGGGCAAAGGCGAACAGATAGAGGCTCAGCGTCTGCTGCATCTGCACATGGCTCGCCGCCAACTCCGCCGCAATGTCGGGAAAGGAGGGCAAGTAGGTGTCGATGGTAAACGGCGCCAGCATCGCCAACGCCGCCACAATTAACGACAGCGGCAGGGCTTTTGCCCGCGACTCAGAAGTAGATACCACAAAAAACCCTTTGGATAGAGCACTCAACGCAGAGGGCGCGGAGTGCGCAGAGGAATATAAAACGCCCCTAACGCATAGAACCAGGCGCGTTCAGTTAAGCAGTTTCCGCCGGGTTGTGGCTACCAATAATCAAAAGGTTACGTCGCCACAACCGGGGCAAAACCCAGGGTGAGCGCATACTTACATAACACCCCGCGTACAGCTAGTGTAAGCCGCCCCATGCATCTGGGACTCTTCAATCCCCTGCGTCCTCTGCATTGAATTATTGGCGAACTCCGCCACGCATCTCGAGGAAGTTGGCCAGCTGCTGGTGGCCGTGCTCGGAGAGGATCGACTCGGGGTGGTACTGCACCCCTTCGATCATGAACTCGCGATGGCGAATGCCCATGATCTCATCCATAGAGTCGTCCTCATCCTGTGTCCAGGCGGTCACCTCCAGGCACCTCGGCAGGCTCGCCTGCTCGATCACCAGAGAGTGGTAGCGGGTCGCCTCGAAGGGGTTGGTGAGGCCCTTAAACACCCCGACATTGCTGTGGTAGACCATCGAAGTCTTGCCGTGCATGATCCTTTTGGCATGAACAACCTTGCCACCAAAGGCCTGCCCGATGGACTGGTGCCCCAGACAGACCCCCAGGATCGGCAGCTCACCGGCGAAATGTTTGATCGCCTCGATGGAGATACCCGCCTCGGTCGGCGTACAGGGGCCGGGCGAGATCACCAGATGATCCGGTTGCAGCGACTCGATCTCTGCAAGCGAAACCTGATCGTTGCGAAACACCCTCACCTCCGCACCCAGCTCCCCGAAATACTGCACCAGGTTGTAGGTAAAGGAGTCATAATTATCGATCATTACTAACATGATTTCGAACCTCTTAACGCAAAGGCGCAAAGACGCAAAGGTTTCATAAGCGATTGACTACCCTCTTTACTCCATTGCGCAAAACCGGAACATGAAAGTTCAGAAGCATTCCTAACCGGCGGTCACTCAACTTTAAATAGGAGAGTAGCTGAGCCTCATGAACAGGTAGGAGTTTTTCGACCACTTTGAGCTCAATAATCACTTTGTCTTCTACCAAAAGATCCATCTGGTAGGCCGTATCGAACTCCAACCCCTTGTACCCTGCTCCCAGCGCCACCTCTTCCCTGCACTCAAAGCCCCGCAATGACAACTCATGTGCCAGACACTGGCGATAAACAGACTCCATCAACCCGGGCCCCAAACAACGGTGTACCTCTATCGCTGCACCGACAATCTGCCGCGAGATCCCATTTTCGTCCATCACTTCATTCCCTTTGCGTCCTTTGCGTCTTCGCGCCTTTGCGTTGAAAATTGTTGCCGAATTACCTGTGCTGTTTGTTGTCGAGCCCTGCCGCGGCGAGGGCGGCGGCGCGGAAGACGGCGCGCCCTTTGTTCATGGTCTCTTCCCACTCTTTGCGCGGCACCGAGTCGTAGACGATACCGGCGCCGGCCTGGATGTGCAGCCGCTTCTCCTTGATCACGGCGGTGCGGATGGCGATGGCGGTGTCCATGTTGCCGTGCCAGCCGAGGTAGCCCACCGCACCGGCGTAGACGCCGCGCTTGACCGGTTCGAGTTCGTCGATGATCTCCATGGCGCGTATTTTGGGCGCGCCGGAGACGGTACCGGCGGGGAAGGTGGCGCGCAGGGCGTCCATCGCGCTCATATCTTGTTTCAGCTTGCCCTCGACGTTGGAGACGATGTGCATGACGTGGGAGTAGCGCTCGATGACCATCCTGTCGGTCAGCTCGACGCTGCCGGTCTCGGCGATGCGCCCCACATCGTTGCGCCCCAGGTCGATGAGCATCAGGTGTTCGGCCAGCTCCTTGGGATCGCCGAGCAGCTCCTGCTCCAGCGCCCGGTCCTCGGCTTCGTCCTTGCCGCGTGGGCGGGTGCCGGCGATGGGACGCACGGTGACCATTCCCTCCTCGTAGCGCACCAGGATCTCCGGCGAGGAGCCGACCACATGAAATTCATCCAGGTCGAGGAAGAACATATAGGGCGAGGGGTTGAGGGTTCGCAGCGAACGGTAGAGGTCCAGCGGCGGCGCATTAAAGGGGATCGACATACGCTGCGAGAGCACCACCTGCATGATGTCGCCGTCGGTGATGTAGTCGCGCGCCTTCTCCACCGCCGCCTCGAATCCCTCCCGGGTGAAGCCGGAGACGAAATCCTTTTCATTGACCTCGGTGGGGGCGGTGTACTCGGGACGGCGGACCGGCTGATCCAGCTGCTGCACCAATTGCCGCAGGCGGGTCTCGCCCCTCTCCAGTGCGGCGGGCTCTGTCGGGTCCACATGCACCACCACATGGAGCTTGCCGCTGAGGTTATCGAAGACGACCACCTCGTCGGAAAGCATCAGCAGGATATCGGGCGTGCCCATCTGATCCGGATTGGGGCAGTCGGCCAGGCGCGGTTCGATGTAGCGCACGGTGTCGTAGCCGAAGTAGCCGACCAGACCGCCGGTAAACTTCGGCAGGCCCTCAATCTCCGGCACCTTGTAGCGTGCCTGGAACGCCTCGATGAAGGCAAGCGGGTCGGCCACTTCCTCCTGCTCCACCACCTCGTGGTTGGAGGTGACGGTCACCTGGTGACCGCGCACACTGAGCAGGGTGCGGGCGGGCAGACCGATGATGGAGTAGCGGCCCCACTTCTCGCCCCCCTGCACCGACTCGAACAGGTAGCTGTAGGGTGCCGCGGCAAGTTTGAGGTAGGTGGATAGTGGGGTGTCGAGGTCGGCCAACACCTCGCGCATCAGCGGGATGCGGTTGTAGCCTTCAGCGGCCAGGGCCTGGAACTGCTCAGGGGTCATGAATCATCACCTATCGGTTTGAACGAAACGGAAAAAAGACGAACGCAATCGGGACAGCCTCAACTGCGCCATCGTTTGTCCAGTTGCTTTTTCTCCATTTCGTTCATCCCGATAGTGACTCTTTCAACTTACCACGAACATTCATGGGCAGCCTACGCCGCACTCTCCAGCACGGAAGAGAGCTCCGCCATGGAGTCGATCACCGCGTCCGGGTTGGCATCGCGGATATCATCACCGTGGTTGTAGCCGTAGCTCATACAGACGATCTGGAAACCGGCGGCACGGGCGGCCTTCACATCGCTCACCGAGTCGCCCAGCATCAGTGCGTTCTCCGGCTTCACGCCAAAGTGCTCCGCCGCATGCAGTAGCGGCATGGGGTGCGGTTTCTTCTCGGCCAGGGTATCGCCGCTGACGACGATACCGAAGCGCTCATACACACCCAGGTCTTTCAACAACGGCACGGTGAACTGCTCGGCCTTGTTGGTGACGCAGCCCAGCTTGTAGCCGGCGGACTGCAGATAGTCGAGCCCCTCGACCACGCCCGGATAGAGCACGGAGCGTTTGGAGGTGTTCTCTGCGTAGAGGTCGAGAAAGATCGGATAGGCCTTGTCGAACAGCGCATCGTCCGGCTCGCCCTCAAGACTATCGGTCAGGGCGCGGCGTACCAAACGCTCCACCCCGTTGCCCACCCAGGTACGCACCTTGGCCTCGCCGCGCAGCGGCATGTCCAGGGCCTTCATCATCTCATCGACGCAGAAGTGGAGATCCGGCACGCTGTCGACCAGCGTGCCGTCCACGTCGATAAGCACCATTTCCGGTTTTTTAATCATGTGAATATTCTCAACGCAAAGGGCGCAGAGGTCGCAAAGGGATTACACTGCATTTCTCTGCGAACTCAGCGTCTCGACAATATGTTCCTGACATTGTTTATCACCGCCATCCATGGCGGCGTCTGCGACCTCTGCGTTTTAAGCTTTTACCTTGGCCAGTTCGTCGCGGAACTGCTTGACGATGGTGTCGTAGCGGTGCGGATCGCTCTCCTGGCCCTTGCCGAAGATACCGGAACCGGCGACAAAGGTGTCGGCGCCCGCTTCGGCGATCTCGCGGATGTTGTCGGCCTTGACGCCGCCGTCGATCTCGAGACGGATGTCGCGACCGGACTGGTCGATGATCTTTCGCGCCTGACGCAGCTTGTCCAGGGTAGCCGGGATGAAGCTCTGACCGCCGAAGCCGGGGTTGACGGACATCAGCAGCACCATGTCGACCTTGTCGATGACCCACTCCAGCACATCCAGCGGGGTGGCCGGGTTGAATACCAGGCCGGCCTTGCAGCCCTCACCCTTGATCAGCTGCAACGAGCGATCGACGTGGTCGGAGGCCTCCGGGTGGAAGGTGATGTAGGTGGCACCGGCGGCGGCGAAGTCGGGGATGATACGGTCCACCGGCTTGACCATCAGGTGCACGTCGATATCGGCGGTAACGCCGTGCTTGCGCAGCGCCTCACACACCAACGGGCCGATGGTCAGGTTGGGCACATAGTGGTTATCCATAACATCGAAGTGGACGATATCGGTACCGGATGCGATGACGTTATCGACTTCCTCACCCAGGCGGGCAAAGTCGGCCGACAGGATGGAGGGGGCAATTTGGTAATCCGCCATGGTATTCGCCTCTTGGTTGAAAACAGTTAACCGCCAGTCGTCGCGCGGCCCTAAAATTTTGAACGGCAAATATTACCTGCTAACCGGGCATATTGCGACAGTTGCGGCCAGTCGGCGCCTCCGCCGTGGGCTGCCCCGCCCCCGGGAGGGCACTATAATGCAGGTACGGGGCCTGCCGCTGGCGGGCCAAACAGGGCACGATCGGCCACGCGCAGAGGCAGTTAGCAGACGGCCATAAGTCTGTAAAATCAGTCAGTTAACAGGCACAGACAAGAAAAACCATAGCACCCTGTCAAACCGGGCTTGCCCCCACCCGGGGCGCCCCCATATAGAGTGAGACCATGAACGTTCCCATACAGCCGTTTCTCATCCTGCTCCTCGCCCTGGGCCTGAGCCCTCTGGCCGCCCAGGAGGCCTCGGAAGATGAGCAGGCGCCCTCGCGCCCGGAGCATACTCCGGCGCAACAGAGCCGCTTTGAGGCGCTTCAGGCGATGCCGTTGAAGGGGGAGAAGCTTAGCCTGAACGTCGCTGACGAGCCGATCTTCGCCCTCTACCAGGCGCAGAGCCGCGGGAGCGGGCGCGGCAGCGTGCTACTGCTGCATGATAGGGGCAGCCATCCTGCCGCACCGGGAGTCATTGAACCGCTGCGGCTGGGCCTGCCCCAGGCCGGCTGGAGCAGCCTGAGTCTCTCGCTGCCGCCACTAGCGGAGGATGGGCTGACCATCGAGTGGCTGGAGCGCAGCCGCGAGCGTATCGCCGCCGCCGTTGAGGCGCTCGCCCAGCGCAGTCAGCCGCCCGTGGTCCTCATCGGTCACGGCAGCGGCGCGCGTGCCGCGGTCGACTATCTGGCCGGTGGTGAGCCCCCGGATGTGCGCGGGCTGGTGATGATCGGCATGCCGGCACCGGCCAACACCGATGAGCCCCGCCTCGACAGCGCCGAGCAGCTGGCGGGGCTGACCCTGCCGATGCTCGACATCGCCGGCAGCCGCGACACCCCCGGCGTACTGCAGAGCGCCGAACGGCGCGAGCAGGCGGCGATTCGTCAGCAAGGTGAACGGGAGGGGAGCGCCCACACCCGCTACCGCGATATTGCTGATCGCTACACGCCGCGCCAGGGACGCAGCGTCAATTATCGGCAGCTGCTTATCCCCGGCGCCAACCACAATTTCGACAACCAGAGCGACACCTTAACGCGCCGCATCCGCGGCTGGCTGCAGCGCCATATCGCCGACGAGTAGCTCTCACCACCCTTAAGGAGTAGACCATGAGTATCGCCATCACCCTCCACCTGCTTGCCGCCGTCATCTGGGTCGGCGGGATGTTTTTCGCCCATCAGATGCTGCGCCCGGTCGCCGCCGAGCTGCTCGAACCACCACTGCGCCAGCCGCTGTGGGTGGGTGTGTTCAAGCGCTTTTTTCCGTGGGTTTGGGTCGCCTTCATCACCATCCTCGCCACCGGCTACTGGATGCTGTTCAGCGTCTTCGGCGGCATGGCCAACGTGGGGCTCTACGTTCACGCGATGCACGGGCTGGGCCTGCTGATGGTCGCCATCTTCCTCCACGTCTACTTCGCTCCCTTCAAGCGACTCAAGCAGGCGGTGGCGGCACAGGACTGGCCCACCGGCAAGAAGCAGATCGATATGATTCGCACCCTGGTCGGCATCAATACCATTCTCGGCTTTCTCACCATCGCCGTCGGTGCCGGCGGGCGTTATCTCACATAGAGCGGACCGTGCCCGCCACAACTTGCCGTCAGATCTCCGAACTGAGCAAAATGGTCTCAATCTCCTCGGTGATCGCCTCCTGACGCAGTGAGCGACCGCGGCTGGTGAGGGTGACCAGCCGGTCATCGAGGCGCT
Source organism: Pseudomonadota bacterium (assembly GCA_051747405.1). Lineage (GTDB taxonomy): Bacteria > Pseudomonadota > Gammaproteobacteria > Thiohalomonadales > Thiohalomonadaceae > JAPHTQ01. The sequence continues at coordinate 2,129 of JBNJGC010000059.1, read as the reverse complement.
GCACCGCCCCCTCCAAGTGCTGCACCCGGTGGCGGTTCTCCGCCAGTAGCGAGAGGGAGAAGCGGTTGCTGAGAAAGAGGTAGAGGTAGTGGCGCAGGAATTGATGGAAAAACTGCGCCGGGGGCAGCTGCAACAGCGGCGCTGTGGTGAGCGTACTCTGCTGCTCACCCAGTGTCGGCGGCAGCAGCTGCACTACCTCGACCTCCCCCCGGGTACTGCCGTGGCTGATCAGTTTGAGGCGGCTGGCCTGCTGCTCGAACATCTGCTGCTGCATGGCAGCGACCAGCCCCGAGAGCACCGGCGGCACCTCTTCACTGACGCTGGCACCGGGCAGCGGCAGGTAGCCGGGGAGCTGCTCATCCAGCCTCAGCCAGAGTTTGCGACCGACGCCGATCACCCGTTCGGGGTGGTGGCGGCAGTCGGGACAGTGCGCTTGCAGGGCGTGGACGAGCGCTTCGTTGAAATCACCGCAAAAACCGCGCTCAGAGCCGATCAGCAGCCACAGGGTGGCGCCGTCCCGCTGCGTTGGCTGGGGATAAAAATGAAGAAAGTCGCTGCCCACCCGACTGAGCAGGGTCATCATTCCGTGCTGCTCCTCGGCCAGCCCGCCGAGCTTGTGCAGCTCCAGCTGTGCCAGTGTCTTCATCGAGGCGATGATGCCGCGCAGCTCTTCGAGCTGTTCGAGCTGCTGCACCACTTCACGGTAACGTCCCACGGCGCGCCACCTAGCCCTGGTGGAGCCAGCGTTTCAGCGCTGCCAACCACTGCTCCCGCTCACTCTCCAGCCGGAGCCCGCTGGAGGGGAGCTCACTACGCAGCCGCTCAAGCAGTGCGGGGATCGCCTCCAGCTCGGCCTTATCGAACAGGCCGCTGTTGAAGGCCACCAGCCACGCCATGTGGAAGGTCTCGGATAGCGGGTCAAGGCGCTCCTGTTTGAGGATCTCCCGCAGGATGCGACCACGCCGGATCGCCTTCTCCATCGACGCCTCCAGCCGTGCGCCAAAGCGGGTGAACACCTCCAGCTCAAGAAACTGGAGGTAGTCGAGCTTCATCCTGCCCGCCTCCTGCTTGATGCGGGGGTGCTGCGCCTGACCGCCGATGCGGGAGACCGAGCGGGCAATATCGATGGCCGGACGGAAGCCGCCGGAGAAGAGGTTCTGGTCGAGGTAGATCTGGCCGTCGGTGATGGAGATGAGGTTGGTGGGGATGTAGCCGGCGATCTCCCCCTGCTGGGTCTCAACGATGGGCAGCGCCGTCATCGAGCCGCCGCCGTGTTTGGCGTTCAGCGCAGTGCTGCGCTCCAACAGCCGTGCATGCAGTGAGAAGATATCCCCCGGATAGGCCTCGCGACCGGGTGGGCGGTGCAGCAGCAGGGAGAGCTCGCGGTAGATCTTGGCGTGGGTGGAGAGGTCGTCGTAGACGATGAGCGTATCCTCCCCCTCCTCCATCCACGCCTCGGCCATCGCCGCCCCGGCGAACGGCGCCAGGTACTGCATCCCGGGCAGGGCGCTCGCTTCCGCCACCACCACGGTGGTGTAGTCGATGGCGCCGTACTTGCGCAGCAGCTCGATGGTATTGACCACCGTGGAGCGCTTCTGGCCGATAAGCACATAGATACAACGCACCCCCCTGCCGCGCTGGCTGAGCACCGTGTCGATGGCGATCGAGCTGCGCCCCAGCCCCTCATCCCCAATCACCAGCTGGCGCTGGCCCTTGCCGATGGGGATCAGGGTATCGACAATCTTCAGGCCCGTGTAGAGGGGCCGGTTAACGAAGTCGCGGCTGATAATGGGGGGCGAGCGGCGCTCGATGAGGCGCTGCTCGGTATCCGCCGGGGCGGCCTGACCATCGAGGGGGTTGCCCAGAGGGTCGACCACCCGACCACTGAGCGCGTCGCCGCAGGGGACGCTGAGCTGCTCATGGGCAAGAAAGGCTGGCATGCCCGACGCCAGCTGGTGACTCTCATCCAGCAGCACCGCGCCGACCAGATCCTGGTTGAGATCGAACACCATCGCCCGGCTGCCGTCGGCAAAGACCACCAGCCCATCCATCTGCGCCGAGGGCAGTCCCGAGAGCCAGGTGATCCCGTCACCGACCGAGACCACCTCCCCCTGCTCGGTCATGCGCAT
>JBNJGC010000058.1:0-14545 GCA_051747405.1 Pseudomonadota bacterium | reverse complement strand
CTGCAAAGTGGCGGGCGTGAGCTGCTCAGCTTCTGCAGTAACGACTACCTGGGGCTGGCCAACCACCCGGCGGTAGTTGCGGCGCTCAAACGCGGCGCCGACGACTACGGCGTGGGCGGCGGTGCGGCGCATCTGGTCAACGGCCACAGCCGCGCCCACCACCAGCTCGAAGAGGAGCTGGCAACCTTCACCAATCGCCCTCGCGCGCTGCTCTTCTCCACCGGCTACATGGCCAATCTGGGGGTGGTCAGTGCCCTGGCCGGACCCGGCGACGGGGTGTTCGAGGACCGCCTCAACCACGCCTCGCTGCTCGACGCCGGGCTGCTCTCCCGCGCCCGCCTGAGTCGCTACCCCCATGCCGACGCCATCGCGCTTGAGGGCAAACTTGGCACCAGCAAGGCGGGAGAAAAGTTGGTACTTACTGACGGCGTATTCAGTATGGACGGTGACATCGCACCACTGCCCGAGCTGGCTGCTACGGCAAAGGCACACGACGCCTGGCTGATGGTAGATGATGCCCACGGCATGGGCGTGCTGGGCAAAACGGGTGCGGGCAGCCTGGAGCATTTCGGCCTCGGCATCGACGAGGTGCCGATCCTCATGGGTACCCTGGGCAAGGGCTTCGGCAGCTTCGGCGCCTTTGTCGCCGGTAGTGAGGCGCTGATCGAGTATCTGATCAACACCGCCCGCCCCTACATCTACACCACCGCCACCCCGCCGGCGCTGGCCGAGGCGACCCGCGCCAGCCTGCGCCTGGTCCAAAGCGAGGGCTGGCGAAGGGAGAAACTGCAGACACTCATCCAGCGCCTACGCGAGGGTGCGCAGCAACTCGGTCTGCAACTGATGGATTCACCCACGCCGATCCAACCCTTGCTCGTGGGGGATACCAAAACAGCGGTCGGCATGAGCGAGGCACTGCTGGGGCGGGGTATCCTGATCAGCGCCATCCGACCGCCCACGGTGCCCGAAGGGACGGCGAGACTGCGCATCACCCTCTCCGCCGCCCATACTGAAGCGCAGGTGGACCGGCTGCTCGATGCGCTGGAGGCCGTTGTACGAGACAGAAACCTTGGCAACGCATCAAACGCGGAGGACGCAGAGGTATGATCAGGGCAGTTTCGAACGATTTGTCTCCCCGCCAGTTACGACAGCGTAACGCCCCAATCCCGGCGCCCTCCGAGTTGTCATTGCGGGGAGCCACAGCGACGAAGCAATCTTTTTCGCCAAACAGGGCTACTTCACCTCAGGCCTGCAGTAACAGCGCAAGTTGGCCTCGACGATACCGGGGAGGCGTAGTTACCCGACAGCATACGACCGAGACGGCGGGCACGGCCCGCCCTATTGCCGGAACACTCGTGCTGCCGAGGGTGTCGTCTTCTGCGGCGAAACCTGGGGATATGCGATGACACTTCATATCGAGACAACGGGCAACGGTCCGGATCTTGTCATGCTGCACGGCTGGGGGCTGCACGGCGGGCTGTTTGCGCCGGTGGTCGCGCCGTTGGCGGAACACTTTCGCCTGCACCTTGTGGACCTGCCCGGCCACGGTCGCAGCCCCATGCTACAGGGCGACTACACACTGGAGCGGGTCGCAGCGGCCATCGCCGATGCGCTGCCCGCCGGCGCCGCCTGGCTGGGCTGGTCGCTGGGCGGCAGGGTCGCCCTGCAGGCCGCCGCAAACGGCGCCGCCATCGGCAGGCTGATCCTGATCGGCACCAACCCCTGCTTTACCCAACGGCCCGACTGGCCCCACGCCATGCCGGAGGCGGAGCTGGAGCTGTTCGCCGCCTCGCTGCGCGAAGACTACCGATCCACACTGCTACGCTTCATCGCACTGCAATCACGTGGGTCGGAGCGGGCACGGGAAGAGCTACGCCGGTTGCGCGAGACCCTGTTCGACCACGGCGAGCCGACTCCCGAGGCGCTCAGCGGCGGCCTGGAACTGCTGCGCAGGAACGACTTGCGACCGGCGCTGCCCGCCATTGCGCAACCGACATTGGTCCTGCACGGCGAACGCGACACACTGGCCCCGCTGGCCGCCGCCGAATACACCGCAGGGCAACTGCCCCACGGCAAACTCACGGTAATCGAAGGCGCCGGCCACGCCCCCTTCATCTCCCACCCCGAGGAGTTCACCAGTGCAGTACGGGGATTTCTCAATGCATAAACAGGATAAACGCAAAGCCCGCAGAGGCGCAGAGGTCGCAGAGAACTCAATGCCTGGCTATTTCTTAGCTTTTAATGAAACAAAAACCTTTGCGCCCTCCGCGCCTCTGCGTCCTCTGCGTCCTCTGCGTTAAAGTTTTTTTATGTCACTAATCAGACCCGACAAGCAGGCTATTCGCAACGCCTTTGAGGCCTCCGCCGCGCGTTATGACGAGGTGGCGGTGTTGCAGCGCGAGGTCGCTTCACGCCTGCTGGAGCGTCTGGATCTGCTGAAGATGGTGCCCGAGACCATTCTGGATCTGGGCAGCGGCACCGGCCATTGCAGCGAGGCGCTGGCCTTGCGCTATCCGAAGTCGCGCATCGTGGCGCTGGACCTCTCCCACGCCATGCTCTGCCGAACCCGCAGCCGTTTTGGCCGCTGGCAGCGCTTTCGTCAGGGGCACGGTTTCGTCGGCGGCGACGCCGAGCGGTTGCCTTTCGCCGACGACAGTTTCGATATGCTCTTCTCCAACCTCACCGTGCAGTGGTGCATGGACCTGGAGCAGACCTTCAGCGAGTTTCGTCGCGTGCTCAAACCCGGCGGGGTGCTTTTCTTCACCACGCTGGGACCTGATACGCTCAGGGAGCTGCGCGCCAGTTGGGCGGCGGTGGACGAGCGGGTGCATGTGAACACCTTTCTCGACCTGCACGATGTGGGTGACGCCATGCTGCGGGCACGGCTGGCCGAGCCGGTGATCGACATGGAGCACATCACCCTCACCTACCGCGACAGCATGACCCTGATGCGTGAACTCAAGGAGCTGGGGGCGCACAACGTCAACCCCGGTCGCCGGCAGGGGCTGACCTCACCGCGCAAGCTCAAGGCGGTGATCGAGGCCTACCAGCAGTTTCGCCGCGATGACGGACTGCTACCGGCCACCTACGAGGTGGTCTACGGCCACGCCTGGTGCGGCAACGAGACACCCTGCCCGCCGAACGACCCGGCGGTGGTAGAGGTGCCGCTGGAACAGCTCAAACGATAAAGGCTCTATCCACCTGATGATTTCACCGCAAAGGCGCTATGGCGCAAAGTTATCGACAACACAGGGCATATGCGTGAACCCGCGGGCTAATCGATTCTGTATTGGCGCCAGTGGCATCAACCATCTCTGCGCCTTTGCGGTAAATAGAGAAGTAGTAATCACACGATAGGGGATGCTCATGAGAGGTTTCTTTGTAACCGGCACCGACACCGAGATCGGCAAGACCTGGTGCAGCGTAGGCCTCATCGCCCGCCTGCAGCGCGAGGGGCTGCGGGTTGCTGCGATGAAGCCGGTGGCCAGCGGCTGCGAGAGCACGCCGGAGGGGCTGCGCAACGACGACGCCCTCAGGCTGTGGCGGCAGAGCGGCTTGCCGTTTCGCTATGAACAGGTCAATCCCTACGCCTTCGCGCCAGCCATCGCACCGCACATCGCCGCCGAAACTGCAGGCATAGAGATCGAAATACCGTCAATTGCCGACACCTGCAAAGAGCTGTCCAAGGACTCCGACTGTGTCGTGGTCGAAGGGGTAGGAGGCTGGCGGGTACCGCTCAACCGGCGGGATGAGGTGGCGAATCTGGCCGCGGCACTGAGGCTACCGGTGATTCTGGTGGTGGGGTTACGTCTCGGCTGCATCAACCACGCCCTGCTCAGCGCCGAGGCGATCCGTGCCCGCGGCTGCCGGCTGGCCGGCTGGATCGCCAACAGCGTCACACCGCAGATGGCGCAGCAGCAGAGCAACATCGACGCCATCGATCAACGTATCGGCGCACCGCTGCTGGGCGTCGTGCCCCACCAGGCCGATCTCGATCCGGAACGCCTCGCCGACGCGCTCAAACTACCGGAAGCGCTCCTCGCTCCGCTTCAGTAAATCACGGGCAACGGCCTGCCCGCCCTTGCGCTGAGGCGCAAAGTTATGAAGCGGGTGTTAGTTCGTAGGCCAGGCTGCCCCGTCCGGAGGCGCGTGTGTGGCGATACCCTAACGATGCCCGGCGGAGATGCCGGCCTCAGTCCCTCCCGGCTGCCTGGCGCTTACGCTCCAGGCATTGACCTAACATGATGCGCTTCGCAAGCTCAGCGCACCCTATGGGATATTGCTCGTCAGGCATAGACGGCCCATGGCCGCCGCCACAGTGACCGTGAAATAGAATGCTACGTCAGGAGGGTGGGACTAGTGACTAAAAAGGGGCTCAAATGAGCCCCTTTTTTTACCTTGGAGCGACGGGCGCCTAGGCGGCCAGCACGTTCTTCAGCTTTTTCATCGCATTCTTCTCCAGCTGGCGGATGCGCTCGGCGGAGACGTTGTACTTGTCGGCCAGGTCCTGCAGGGTCGACTTGTCCTCGGTCAGCCAGCGGGAGGCGACGATGTCACGACTGCGATCATCCAGCCCACTCAGCGCCTGGTGCAACTGGTTGTTACTGTGCTCGGTCCACTGCGCCTCTTCGACCTGGGTGGCCGGCTCGAAGCGCACATCCTGCAAGTAGGTGGCCGGAGTGATGGACATGTCGTCGTCATCGTTGCTGTCGGGCGAGCTGTCGAAGCCCATGTCGCGACCACTCAGGCGCGACTCCATCTCCAGCACATCGGCACGGGTCACGCCGAGGGTTTCGGCAACCTTATCCACCTCCTCGTAGGAGAACCAACCGAGGCGCTTTTTCGAGCTGCGCAGATTGAAGAAGAGCTTGCGCTGCGCCTTGGTGGTGGCGACCTTGACGATGCGCCAGTTACGCAGGATAAATTCGTGGATCTCGGCGCGGATCCAATGCACCGCAAAGGAGACCAGACGCACGTTCATAGTCGGGTCGAAGCGGCGCACCGCCTTCATCAGGCCGATGTTGCCCTCCTGGATGAGGTCGGCATGGGGCAAGCCGTAGCCGCTGTAGCCGCGGGCGATGTGGGCAACGAAGCGCAAATGCGACATAATCAGCTTGCGCGCCGCGGCCACATCCTCTTCATTGCGGTAGCGAACAGCCAGATCGTGCTCCTCCTCGGCGCTCAGTACCGGGATCCGGTTGACCGCCTGCGAGTAGGCCTCGATGCTGCTCATCGGAAAATTCATCTGTAAATCCAGAGCCTTGGACATTGGATTCCTCCCAACTGAGAACCGTTGTGGCAAATCGTTATAACCAACTATACCACTCAGGTATTAACTTGCCAAGTCGAATCTTTCACTGCACATTCTGCTACCCATAGACACACAAAGAGGCGGGGAGTTCCCTTCAGCTCACAGGGGTCGGGGCTTCGAGGGGTTGCGGCTGGCCATCCTCCGGCGTGTAGCTGACCGTGTTACGCCCTCGGTCCTTGCTGGCGTAGAGCGCCTTGTCCGCCAGCCGCAGCAGGGTGTTGAGATCCGCCTTGGGGTGATCCTCGCCCCCTGCGATGCCGATGCTGATGGTGAACTCGACCCCCTCGGGGCGCAGCGCCTCGGCATCGGCGCGCAGCGCCTCGGCGCGGCGCAGGGCATCACGGCGGGGGGTGCGGGGCAGCAGCACGGCGAACTCCTCGCCGCCAAAGCGCACTGGCATGCCGTCGGGGAAGCGTCGGTTGAGCAGATCGCCCATGGCCGCCAGCACGTGATCGCCAATCAGGTGGCCGAGGTTGTCGTTGATGCGTTTGAAGTGATCGATGTCGACGATCATCACCCAGAAGGGTTGGCTGCGTTTGTCACGGCGCAACGTCTCGCCGCGATCGGCCATGTGGTAGCGGTTGCGCACGCCGGTGAGGGTGTCGGTAGTGGCCACCGTCTCCATCTTGCGCGCCTGGCGCTGCAGGGCGTCGTACTGCTGCTTGATCAGCAGCAGGGAGTGGATGCGCGCCATCAGCACCTCTTCGATGAGGGGTTTGTTGACGAAATCGTTGGCCCCGGCGTGAAACGCCTCCACCTGGGTACGCATATCCTCACTGCCGGTGATCATCAACACCGGCAGCTCCTGGCGGGAGTAGTGGTAGCGGGTGCGGATGGCGTGGAGCAGATCGCCGCCGGTCATCTCCTCCTGCAGGTGGAAGTCGGTGATGACGATATCGAAGCCCTGCTCCTCATCCACTCTCTCAGCGGGCAACCGGCGCATCCGCTCCAGGTAGTCCAGCGCCTCTTCAGCTGAGGTGATGTGGGTCAGTTTGAGACCGTGGCGCTCGAGGATGCGGCGGGTAAGAGTGGCGGCGGTCAGGCTATCCTCCACATAGAGCACCCGCCCAACCAGACCGGTATTGCGCTGGCTGAATGCTTTGATGAACTTGCCGAAGGCGGGGTAGCCCTGGGACTTGTCGAAATAGTCGGTCACCCCGGCGGCAAAGCCCTCTTTGAGCAGCCGCTCGTCGGCGTCGCCGGAGATCACGATAAGTGGGGTGAAGTGGTGGCCGCTGGTAGCGCGGAGGCGCCGACAGAGATCGAGACCATCCATGTCGGAGAGCATCAGCGCGGTGGTGATCAGATCGTAGCGCTCCTCGCTCAGACGCTCCAGGGCCTCGACGCCGCTGGCGCAGGCGGTGATCTCCGCCCCCTCGATCACTTCGCGCAGGATGCGGGTGACGATCTCACGCGAGACCGCCGAACCGTCTACGACCATAATACGGCTTTGAGCCATTCATCCCCCTGCTGTGAAGTTTGACAGTCTCTCCCTCTACTGTGGATTATCTTTTTTGTTAGGCCGACAGTATCTCGCCTGCAGCCGCGGGTATCAAGTGGGCTCGATCTCTCGCAGATGCCGTCCCACCGCCAACCAGGATCCGGATAATCCTAACAACATCCCGCCCAGCAACAGTGCACCGGTGGTCGCCATATCCATACCGGCGAGACGAAAACTGCTGTTGTAGAGACCGGCCAGGCTGTTGACCGGCTCCGCCAATATCCACAAGGAGACCTGCACCATCAGCGCGCCGATGACGCCACCAATCAGCCCGTACCAGAATCCGGTATAGAGGAAGGGGCGGCGGATGAAGGCGTCGGTGCCGCCGATGAGCTTGGTGATGACGATCTCCTCGCGACGGTTCTGGATCGCCAGACGGATGGTATTCCCCACCACCAGCAGCACCGCCAACGCCAGCAGCGAGGCGAGCACCCAGACCCCGCGCTGGCCGATGGCCATCAGCCCATAGAGCCGTTTGACCCACTGCATGTCCAGCTGCGCCAGATCGACCGTGGCCTCGGTTCGCAGCTCATCCACCAGCTGCTGCAACGCCTCCGGATCCTGCTCTTTGAGCACCGGGTGGATCACCAGAACGGGGGGCAGCGGATTCTCCTCCAACGCTTTGAGGGCGTCACCAAAACCGGAGAGGCGACGAAACTCCTCCATCGCCTGTTCGGCGGAGATGTAGTCGACAGCAGCGATCTCAGGGCGCTGGCGCAACCGCTCGGCCAGCGCCTCGGCCCCCGCCTCGTCGGTCTGCTTGTGCAGAAAGAGTGACACCTGCGCGGCGCTGTCCCAACCGCTGAGCACACTCTGCACATTCTTGAGCATGACATGCAGCCCTGCCGGCATGGCCAGGGCGATACCGATCACCGCCACCGTCATCAGTGTGGCGAAGGGGCGCCGGGTAAGCTGACCCAGGGCGTAGATCAGGGTCTGCAGGTGGCGTAGCAGATAGTTGTGTAGCCAGCCCTTCGCCCCCGCTCCGCGACGTACCCGGGCACCCCGCCCGCCACCGATCTGCTGCTGCTCACGCAGGGTACGGTTACGCTCCATCGCTGCGCCTCCAGTAGCCGTCACCGGCCAGCTGGCCATGGTCGAGGGCCAGTACCCGGTGGGGGAGTGAACGGATCAGGGCGTGGTCGTGGCTGGCGATGAGCACACTCACCCCAACCCGGTTGAAGGCCTCAAAGATGGCCATGATCTCCCGCGACAGCGCCGGGTCGAGGTTCCCCGTGGGCTCGTCCGCCAGCAGCAGTGGCGGCTTGTTGACCACCGCTCGGGCGATGCCCACCCGCTGCTGCTCACCGCCGGAGAGGGTGATGGGATAGAGCTTCTCTTTGCCCAGCAGGCCTACCTTGTCCAGTGCTGCCCGCACCCGCCGACCGATCTCGCTGTGGTTGTAGCCTGCAATGATCAGCGGCAGCGCCACGTTGTCGAACACGGTGCGGTCGAACAGCAGGCGGTGATCCTGGAAGATCACACCGATATTGCGCCGGTGGTAGGGGATCTTGCGCCGCCCGAGTTTATTGAGGTTCTGACCACCGACCACCACCTGGCCGCCGCTGGGGCGCTCGATCAACGCGATCAACTTGAGCAGGGTCGACTTACCGGCGCCGGAGTGACCGGTGAGGAAGGCCATCTCCCCCGCCGCCAGATGGAAGCTGACGTCCCGCAGCGCCTCATAGCCGCCGGGATAGCGCTTGCTGACATGGGTAAAGCGAATCATCCGCTACCTACTTCTCGAACAGCGCATCGACGAACTCCCGTGCGTCGAAGACCCGCAGATCGTCGATCCCCTCACCCACGCCGATAAAGCGGATGGGCAGTCCCATCTTCTTGGCGATGGCGAAGATGATCCCCCCTTTGGCGGTACCGTCGAGCTTGGTCAGGGCGAGCCCGGAGACCCCCACCGCTGCGTGGAACTGCTGCGCCTGATTGAGCGCGTTCTGGCCAGTGCCGGCGTCCAGCACCAGCAGCACCTCATGCGGTGCACTCGGGTCCAGCTTGCCCATCACCCGCTTGACCTTCTTCAGCTCCTCCATCAGATTGGACTGGGTGTGCAGACGCCCGGCGGTGTCGGCGATCACCACATCGGTACCGCGCGACTGGGCCGCCTGAATGGCATCGAAGATCACCGAGGCGGAATCGGCACCGCTGTGCTGGGCGATCACCGCAATATCATTGCGCTCGCCCCACACCTGGAGCTGCTCCACCGCGGCGGCGCGAAAGGTGTCCCCCGCCGCCAGCATCACCGACTTGCCCTCGCCCTGGAGGCGCTTGGCCAGCTTGCCGATGGTGGTGGTCTTGCCGGCACCATTCACCCCGACCACCAGGATGACATAGGGCTGCTTCTGGGTATCGATCTCCAGCGGCGCACTGCAAGGGGCCAGCATCGCCTGCATCTCTTCGCGCAGCGCCGCCATCAGGGCGTCACTATCGGCAAGCTGCTTGCGCGAGACCCGCTGGGTGAGATCGGCGATGATCGCCTGGGTCGCCTCGACCCCCATATCGGCCACCAGCAGCTGGGTCTCGATCTCCTCAAGCAGCTCGTCGTCGATCTCCTTCTTGCCCAGCACCAGATCGCCGATCCCGTCGGTCAGGCTGCTGCGGGTGCGGCTCAGGCCGCTCTTGAGCCGAGCGAACAGGCCGGGCTTTTCCCCCTCCGTCGGCGCCGCCTCGGGCTGGGGGGTCTCCTGTTCCGGCTGGGGTGGCTGCTCCGGCTGCTTCTCTTTCTTGCCTTTTCCAAAACCAAACATGGACTTCATCCGCAATCGTGTTGAACCTGGCGCCCGCCGGCGTTGTCATTAAAGGGCGCGGGAGCCGTAAAGGCGTTATCCTACCACCTCGCCCACCGGCGGGTAAGCGGCTCGATACTCCACCCCCGGTGGCAGTAGACTTAGACTACCTGTACCCATCAAGGAAAACGGTTTGCCCATGTTGAGACAGTTAATCCCCACCCTGGCGCTGCTGGCACTACTCGGCGGCTGCAGCGCCACACCGACGCAGCAGGATAACGACACGCCAGAAAAAGTGGCTGCCAACGACGACGGCACCATCCACGAATATCGGCTGGACAACGGCATGCAACTTATCGTCCGTGAGAACCACCGGGCGCCGGTGGTGGTGTCACAGATCTGGTACAAGGTGGGCGCCAGCTACGAGCACATCGGCATCACCGGCGTCTCCCATGTGCTCGAGCACATGATGTTCAAGGGCACCGACAAGTACCCCGCCGGCGAGTTCTCACGCATCATCGCCGCCAACGGCGGCAAGGAGAACGCCTTTACCGGTCGCGACTACACCTCCTACTTCCAGCAACTGGAGAAGAGCCGCCTGCCCATCGCCTTCGAGCTGGAGGCGGATCGCATGCGCAACCTGCAGCTACCGCCAGAGGAGTTCGTCAAGGAGGCCAACGTGGTGATGGAGGAGCGGCGCCTGCGCACCGAAGACAAACCCACCGCCCTGACCTATGAGAAGTTCATGGCCACCGCCTTCCACGTCAACCCCTACCACAACCCGGTGATCGGCTGGATGGACGACCTCGAAAACCTCACCGTGGCGGACCTTGAGAGCTGGTACCGCACTTGGTACGCCCCCAACAACGCCACCTTGGTGGTGGCCGGCGATGTGGAGCCCGAGGCGGTCTACGCCCTGGCACGGGAGCACTTCGGCGGGATCGAGCCGAGCCGACTGCCGCAACAAAAGCCGCGCCGCGAGCCCGAACAGCAGGGGGAGCGCCGTATCACCGTCGAACAGCCCGCCGAGCTGCCCATGCTGCTGATGGGGTACAAGGTACCGGTGCTACGCACCGCCGATGAGCCCTGGAAAGCCTACGCACTCGAGGTACTGGCGCACATCCTCGACGGTGGCGACAGCGCCCGCATCAGCCGCGAACTGGTACGCGGCGAGGAGTTGGCCGCCAGCGCCGGGGTCAGCTACGACCTACTCGCCCGCCACGACAGCCTGCTGCTACTACAGGGCACCCCGGCGCAGCAGCGCCGCGTCGATGAGCTGGAGGCGGCGCTACGGATGCAGATCGACCGCCTGCACAACACCCCGGTCAGCCAGGAGGAGCTTGACCGGGTCAAGGCCCAGGTCACTGCCGCCAAGGTCTACGAGCTCGACTCCATCTTCTACCAGGCGATGCAGCTGGGCATGTTGGAGACCGTCGGTCTCGACTGGCGCGAAGCGGAGCGCTATGTGGAGCGCATCAACGCGGTGACAGCGGAGCAGATCCGCCACGTGGCGCGGGAGTTCCTGCGCCCCGAGCGGCTCACCATCGCCACCCTCGCCCCCCTGCCCATCGAAGATGAAGAGAACCGCCGGGAGACCAGCCATGGCACACACTAAGCGACTGCTCAGCCTCCTTCTGCTGCCCGCCCTGCTCCTGCTGGGCGGACCCGCATGGGGTGTTCCCGAGATCCAGCACTGGCGCACCGACAATGGCGCGCGGGTCTATTTCGTCCCCACCCCTGAGCTGCCGATGGTGGATATCCGCGTGGTATTCGACGCCGGCGCGGCCCGTGACGGCGCACTACCCGGCCTGGCCAAGCTCACCAACGCCATGCTCGAAGAGGGAGCCGCAGGCCTCGACGCCGACACCATCGCCCGCCGCCTGGATAATCTGGGCGCCAACTTCTCCGCCAGCTCACACCGCGACATGGCCACCGCCAGCCTGCGCAGCCTCACCCGTGCGGAGCTACTGCAGCCGGCACTGGAGACCTTCACCCAGCTTCTCAGCCAGCCCGATTTCCCCGAACGGGCACTGGAGCGCGTACGTCGCCAGATGCTCACCGGCCTGCAGTACAAACGGCAGCAACCGGGGGATATCGCCAGTCGGGCCTTCTACACCACACTCTATGGGGAGCACCCCTACGCCTCCCCGCCCGACGGCACCGAGGAGAGCCTACGGCGCATCCGCCGCGCCGATCTGCTCGAGCACTACCGGCGCTACTACGTCGGGGCCAACGCCGTGATCGCCATCGTCGGTGACCTCGACCGCAGCCAGGCGCAACAGATCGCCCGCCAACTGGTGGATAAGCTGCCCCGCGGCGAACCGGCGGAGCCGCTGCCCAGCGTCGCCACCCCCGACACGGCGCAGCAGCGGCATATCGAACACCCCTCCAGTCAGACCCATCTTCTGATGGGCCAGCCGGGGGTGCGCCGGGGCGATGCCGACTACTTCCCGCTCTATGTCGGCAACCACATCCTTGGCGGCAGCGGCTTGGTCTCACTCATCAGCGAAGAGGTGCGGGAGAAGCGCGGCCTCGCCTACAGCTCCTATAGCCACTTCTCACCCATGCGCCAGCAGGGGCCCTTCGTGATGGGGCTACAGACCCGCAACGCCACCGCCGAGCAGGCCCGCCAGGTGCTCTACGACACCCTGGTGGCGTTTCGCAACGACGGTCCCAGCGCCGAGCAGTTGCAGGCGGCCAAACAGAACATCACCGGCGGCTTCCCGCTCAAGATAGACGCCAACAAGGATATCCTCGGCTACATAGCCATGATCGGCTTCTACGACCTGCCGCTGGACTACCTCAAGCGCTTCAACCAGCGGGTCGAAGCGGTCACCACGGCGCAGATCCGTGAGGCCTTCCGCCGCCGTATCGACCCCGAACGGCTACTCACCGTCACCGTAGGCGCGGCACCCTAGATGGCAAAAGGGAAGCGAAGCGGGGGCGGCAACACCCTGCGCCTCATCGGCGGTCAGTGGCGCGGGCGCAAGCTGCGCTTTGCCGACGGCGAAGGGCTACGCCCCACCACCGATCGGGTGCGCGAAACCCTCTTCAACTGGCTCCAGCCGGTGATCGCCGGCGCCCGCTGCCTAGACCTCTTCGCCGGCAGCGGTGCTCTGGGACTGGAGGCGCTCTCGCGCGGTGCCGCGGAGGTGACCTTTCTCGACACCAACCCCAAGGCGGTAGCGGCACTCAGGGAGAACCTCTCGCTGCTCCAGGCGGACAATGGCCACATCCAGCGAACCGACGCGCTGGCCTACCTGCGCGGCGAGCCACAGCCGTTCGATATCGTCTTCGTCGATCCGCCGTTCCGCCGCGACCTGCTGGCGCCGGCACTCCAGCTGCTGGCGGAGCGAGACTGGCTGGCCCCCGACGCCCGCCTCTACCTGGAGCTGGAGTCGGAACAGGGCGAACCGGTGCTGCCCGAAGGGTGGGAGCTACTGCGCAGCAAAAAGGCGGGGCAGGTGGCCTATTTTTTGGTTCAAAGTTGAAAGAGCGTATTTAGGCGGCGAGCCTTTTGCTACCGAATATCACGCATCTCGCCCTTGTGTTTCGCTGCGACAACGCGCACACAAAGCATTCGAAGCCAACACTCCGATAATGCGCACTTTGAACCTTGAACTTTGAACTAACTTGGACCCCACTCCAAACTCCCTGCTATGATCCCACTATCCTAGTCAAGAGATGCGTCATGCCCGTCACCGCCATCTACCCCGGAACCTTCGACCCCATCACCAACGGGCACCGGGACCTGATTCAACGCGCCTGTCGACTGTTCGACCGGGTCGTCATCGCCATCGCCGCCAACCCGAAGAAGGCGCCGCTGTTCGATCTCGAGCAGCGGGTGGCCTTGGTCAGTGAGGTGGTGGCGGATATGCCCCAGGTCGAGGTCTGCGGGTTTGACAGTCTGCTGGCCGACTTTGCCCGCGAACATGACGCGACGGTGATTCTGCGTGGCCTGCGTGCGGTCTCTGATTTTGAGTATGAGTTTCAACTGGCCGGCATGAACCGTCGCCTGGCACCCGATGTGGAGACCATCTTCCTCACCCCGGCGGAGAAGTACACCTTTACCTCCTCCAGCCTGGTCAAGGAGGTGGCCTCACTGGGTGGCGACGTAGCCGATTTTGTCGATCCGACGGTAAAGGCTGCGCTTAATAACAGAATGCGCTAATATAAGGCGGATATACTGGCCAACTTTGCCCAATCTGCAGGAGGAAAGTGCCATGGCACTGATGATTACCGACGAATGTATTAACTGCGACGTATGTGAACCCGAGTGCCCCAACGGCGCTATCAGCCAGGGTGATGAGATCTACGAGATCGACCCCGCCCACTGCACCGAGTGTGTCGGCCACTACGACGAGCCCCAGTGCATCGAGGTCTGCCCGGTGGACTGCATCATCGTCGACCCGGACCACACCGAGAGCAAGGATGAGTTGCAAGCCAAATACGAGAAGCTGCAAGCGGAGGGGTAATCCACCCCGCCACAAGTGGTAGAAAAGGGCCCCGTCGGGGCCTTTTTCGTCTCCAGCAAAGCGCGCACATAACGGACACCTGACCGATGAGAGCCCTCTTCGCCCTGTTCCTTCTCACCCTGCCCCTCTCCCTCACCGCCGCGGACAAGCCCCCAGGCGCGGCCATCGCCACCGCTCACCCCCTCGCCACTCAAGCCGGCACCGATACCCTCGCCGCCGGTGGCAACGCCTTCGATGCAGCGGTGGCGATCAGCGCCGCACTGGCAGTAGTCGAACCCTACAGCTCCGGTATCGGCGGCGGAGGCTTCTGGCTCCTGCACCGCGCCGAAGATGGCCATGAGACCATGGTCGACGGTCGCGAGACCGCACCGCTGGCGGCACACCGGGATATGTACCTGGATGAACAGGGCGAAGTCATCGGCGGACTGTCGATGAACGGCCCCCTGGCCGCCGGCATCCCCGGCGAGCCGGCGGCGCTGGCCCACATCAGCGAAAACTACGGTCGTCTGCCGCTCTCGCG
>JBNJGC010000057.1:0-14586 GCA_051747405.1 Pseudomonadota bacterium | reverse complement strand
CAAACATAGCCGATTAACGTCCCAACAGCCACCCCTGTAGGAGCTACTGTTCCGGTCGCGAAAAACATTTTTGCCACAGAGGTCACAGAGAACACAGAGTATGGATACCCTAAGAATAATAAGCACAACCCATCGCTATAATATCAATGGCGATTCACGCACATTCACTTTTTTCCCTGTGAGCTCTGTGCCCTCTGTGGCTACGCTATTACAGCACTCTGCCGATTTGATGCACAATAGCGCCCATGTCTGAACAACGGGAAATCGTCATCTGCGGCCTCGACGGCGTGCTCGCCCTGCTTGAGCACCGCCTGCACCACCTCTACAACGAGGAGGGGGTGAAGGATTGGGAGCGTTTTCTCGACGCCTGCGACGAGGATATGCCCAACCTGCCGCTCATCGACCGCCTCAACCAGGCCCGCGACGAGGGAGTGCCGGTGGTGATCATCAGCGGTCGCAGTGCCGCGGTAAAGGCCAAAACCGAGGCGTGGCTGGCGCGCTGGCACATCGGCTACGATGCGCTTTGGATGCGCCCGGCCAAGGACTACAGCAAAGCGGGCGAACTCAAGGCGGCGATCATCGAGCAGCACTACCACGGCATGAAGATCCGCCGCGTCTACGAGACTGTCCAGCACCTGGACGTGGCGCGCTGGTGCGAGCAGAACATGATCCCCTGCACCCTGGTGGGCCACAACCAGGGCAACGGCGAGAGCCGCGAGCAGCTCGACCTTAAGGTTGTCCGCCACAGCTGCGACCACGTGGTGCTCCACCCCTTCTACGGTGACGACGACTACACCTGGGATGAGCGTGCCGGACAATTGGCCCAGGGCCCCTGCCGCGTCTGCCAGGCCGGCGAGCAGGAGCAGGAGCGCCAACAGAAGGCGGCGCAGGCGCGACTCTTCGCCAGCGAGCGGGGGCTACCGCCGCTGGAGGGCTCAGAGCGACAGGTGGCCTGGGCCGAGACGGTGCGCCTCAGCGCCTTCGGTGCGGTGGATAAGGTGCTCAAGTGGGTCGAGGAGGTGGATGCCCAAGCCAGCGAGGAGGATCCGGACTACTGGGGCGACGTGAAGAGCAGCATCCACAAATCGATCGCGTACCTGGAGGAGCAGGTGGAGGCCAAATGGTGGATCGACCACCGTCAGGGGATGATGAACAGCCTGGAGGGGGGACGCATGCTGCTCTCGGCCATCGCCCAGGAGATGGGCTATCTCTGAACAGGTGTGACGCCCGGATCGCTCAGCCGGGAGAGCGGCCTGCCGAGAGGGCTGGCCCGGCCCGCCGCGCGCCCCTTATCGCCGCCGTGCGGCGTAGAGAGAGCCGGCTTTACCACCGCTACGAGCGTTAAGGTCTTCTGCGACCTGGCGGGCATGCTCGGTCACCACCTTCAGGGTGCCGGGCTTCTGGCCGTTGATCTCGGTGGCGCCGCGCTTGATGGTATAGCTGTGCCAGCTCTTCCCCTCCATCCCCTCGGGTGTGGCGATCTTGGTAACATTGACCACCTCGAACTGGCGTTTGATATCGCTGACGGGGCTTGCTTCAGACATGGTGTGTTCCGTCCCTGTTAGAAGTGTGGAACGTCCACTATACGCCAGTTCGCTCCAAACCCCTAATTTCTGACCACATAGCCTATGCGGTTATTGTGCCTGAGTAAGCGCACCACTCACTGCTTGCGGGTAAAGACCCACTTGTTACCCGAGGAGAGCGCTTCGTTGAAGCGGTAGCCGTCCACATCGAACCCCTTCAGCTCTTCCGGCTCGGTGAGTCGGTTCTGGATCACGAAACGACTCAACTGACCGCGCGCCCTCTTCGCATAGACCCCCATCATCTTGTACTGGCCGTTCTTCCAGTCCTTGAACTCGGGGGTGATGATCTCGCCATCGAGCGCCTTAGGCTTGACCGCCTTGAAGTACTCGTTGGAGGCGAGATTGATGAGGTAGCGGCTCTTCAGGTTCTTCAGTTGGCGGTTGAGCCCCTCGGTGATCTTGGTGCCCCAGAACTCGTACAGATTCTTACCCCACTCGGTATCCACCTTACGCCCCATCTCCAGGCGGTAGGGCTGCATCAGATCCAGCGGGCGCAGCAGCCCATAGAGTCCGGAGAGGATACGCAGATGGCTCTGGGCAAACTTGAACTCGGCGGCGGAGAAGCTCTCCGCATCCAGCCCGGTGTAGACATCGCCCTTGAACGCCAGCACCGCCTGCTTGGCATTCTCCGGCGTAAACGGGGTGTGCCACTGCTCGAAGCGCTCGAAGTTGAGCTCGGCCAGCTTCATACTCACCTGCATCAGCTCGGCGATATCCAGCGCCGAGTACTGGCGCGCCCGCTCGATGAGAAGCTGCGCCTCCTCCAGGTAGTCGGGCTGGGTAAAGGTTTTCGTCTTCGGCGGCGTTTCGTAGTCCAGAGTCTTGGCGGGGGATATCACCATCAACATATATCGGTACCGGCTGCGGCTAAAACAGATAAAGATACTGTAAAAGCCTGTCACTGCAAACAGGAGACGAAATCACCTACAAAAAGTGTTAAAGTAGGCCGGTTGCAAGCCACCGCGTAACCGCGGGAGAGTCACGCACACCATTACCACCACCCGCCAGGGACACGGCCCCACTCGCCGCGCAACATGGGCAGAACCCCAACCGCGGCCAAACGAGGCGCCACCATGTCCCGAGTGCTACAGACACTACTACTGCTGCTGTTTGCCTTGCCGCTCTATGCCGGTGACAAATCGCCGGTGCTGATCGGCCTGGACGGCGAGTTTGGCCTGCGCAACAGCACCTCCGCTCAGGCAATCGAGCGCGGCGCACTCATCGCCATGGACGAGATTAACCGCGCGGGCGGCGTACTTGGCGGTCGGCCTCTTGAGCTGGTGAGCCTGGACAACCGCTCGGTGCCGGCCCGCGGCCTGGTCAATCTGCGCAAATTCGCCGCCATGCCCGGACTGGTCGCGGTGCTGGGCGGGCGCTTCAGCCCCGTGCTGCTGGAGCAGCTGCCACTGATCCACGAGCTGAAGCTGCCGATGCTGGCCGCCTGGAGCGCCGCCGATGGTGTGACCGATCACAACCACCGCCCCAGCTACACCTTTCGCCTCTCGCTGCGGGACAGCTACGCCATGCCGGTGATGATCCGTCATGCCGAGAAGCTAGGCGCAACCAAGCTTGGACTGATGGTCCCCAATACCGGCTGGGGGCGCAGCAACGCCGCAGCCGCCAGGGCTGCCCTGGGTAACCAGGCCGACCGCCGGCTGGTCGATACCCTCTGGTACAACTGGGGCGAGAAGGACATGCTGCGCTACTACAACGAGCTGCGCGACCGGGGTGCCGAGGCGATCCTGCTGGTTTCCAACGACCTGGAGGGCGCCCACCTGCTGCGCCAGATGGAGGAGCTTGAGCCGGATGAGACGCTGCCCATCATCGCCCACTGGGGCGTTACCGGCGGTAACTTCCCCGCCCTGGCCGGACCGATGCTGCACCGGCTCGACTTCTCGGTCGTACAGACCTTCAGCCTGTTCCGCGCCGAGCCGCTCAAGCGCGAACCGGTCATGGCCGTAGCGCAGCGGCTATTCGATATCGAGCGTATCGCACAGGTTGAGTCACCCGTGGGTTTCGGCCACGCCTACGACCTGGTGCACATCCTTGCCCGCGCCATCGAGCGCGCCGGCAGCACCGAGCGCAGCGCCATCCGCGACGCTCTGGAGCAGGTACGCGACTACCGCGGTCTGACCGGTGACTACCCACGCCCCTTCAGCCCCGAACGCCACGACGCCCTGCGCCCGGAACAGGTCTTCATGGCACGCTATCGCGAAGACGGTGTCATCGTGCCCCTCGATTCGGAGTAGTCACGCGCCCCCATGCTGCAAAGGCTCACTCTCACCCACCGCATCGCCCTGGCCGCGGCACTGCTGACCCTGCTCACGGTGGCGCTCATCGGCGGCGTCGCCTTCATGCTCCTGCGCGCCCAGGTGATGGAGACCATGCAGCTGTCGCTCGAGCACCGCGCCGAGGATGCCGCCAAGGTGATGGAGAGCCGCTTCGACGCCCTGGACGACACCCTCACCACCCTCGCCGGCAACACCCTGGTGGCCAACGCCCTGGCGGACAACGAGGGGCGCAAGCGCTACCTCAGCGCCTTTCTCGGCAGCTACCAGACCATCGCCGGCGTTTCGGTCCAGCTCACCCTCACCGACTTCATGGGCCGCCCCCTCTCCCACCCCGCCGCGCTACGGGTCGAGAGTGGATGGGTCGCAGAGCTGGTGGAACAGAACCGCACCGGCGCCGCGCTCATTGATACCGGCGAGGAGGGCTGGCTGGTGCTGGCCCGTCCGGTGATCTACGCCAACACCGGGCTGCCCGAAGGGGCGCTGGTACTGCAGGTTCGCAGCAATCAGTTGATGCACCTGCCGCCCCGGGTCTCCCACAGCGAAGACTGGCGCGACTCGGCCCACTTCGCCCTCTATCTGGGCGAGACCCTCCCCCAACAAAGCACCCGTTACGCCGGCCTGCCCGAGCCCGACAAAGGGATCGGCCTGCGTTATCCGCTGCAACTGCCCAGTGGCCTGGCCCCTCTCAAGGCTGAGCTTGAGGTGGCCACCGACCCCTACCGCTTCAACGCTCCACTGCGCCAACTCATCTACTATGCCACCGGACTGAGCCTGCTGGTACTACTGCTGGTGGCGGGGTTGAGCATAGCCCTCGGCCATGTCCTCACGGGCCGCCTGCGCCAACTGCAGACCGTGGCCCACCAAGTGACCTTGGCGCCGATCAGGCACCAGCGCCTGTCGATACCGGGGGGGGATGAGGTGACCAGTCTGGCGCAGAGCTTCAACCGCCTGCTCGACGACCTGCAACAGGCCTTCGACAAGCTGCAACAGAATAGCGACTCGCTCGAACACGCCCTGGCCGACGCCCACCGGGCGCGCAACGAGGCGGAGCAGGCCAATCGCGCCAAAAGCCTCTTTCTGGCCAATATGAGCCACGAATTGCGCACCCCGCTCAACGCCATCCTCGGCTTCGCCCAACTGCTGGAGCGTGATCCGGCCATGGCGCCGGAGCAGCGCCAGACCCTACAGACCATCTACCGCAGCGGCCAGCACCTGCTGTCGCTGATCAACGACGTGCTGGAGATCTCCCGCATCGAGGCCGGTCGCATGGAACTGGCCGAGGCCCCCTTCGACCTGCACGAACTCCTCGCCGCCGTCACCGACGTGCTGCGCCTGCGCGCCGAAGAGAAGGGGCTGACCCTGGAGCTGCGGGTAGCCCCCGAGGTGCCGGGCTATATCGAAGGGGATCAGCGCAAGCTACGCCAGATCCTGATCAACCTGCTGGGCAACGCCATCAAATTCACCGACGACGGCTGGGTCCGCCTCAGCGTCGGCCTAGAGAGTGGGCGGTTGCGCATCGACATCGCCGACAGCGGCCAGGGGATCGGCGAGAACGAGCGCCGCCACATCTTCGAGCCCTTCCAGCAGGGCCCCGGTGACCACCGCCACGAGGGCACCGGCCTGGGATTGAGCATCAGCAAAGAGTTCGTCGAAGTGATGGGGGGGCGGATTCAGGTCACCAGCACCCCCGGTCGGGGCACCACCTTTACCGTTCACCTCCCCTACCGCGCTGCCGACGCCACGCCGCTGCGCCGCGGCTACGGCCAACAGCATGTTATCGCTCTGCAGCCGGGGCAGCCCGAATACCGCGTACTGGTGGTGGACGACAAGCCCGAAGGGCGCCAACTGCTGGCCAGCATCCTCGACTCGGTCGGCTTCAATGTGCGCTGCGTCGACAATGGCGCCGAGGCGCTAAGGAGCTTCCACCAGTGGCAGCCCCATGTGATCTGGATGGACATGCGCATGCCGGTGATGGACGGCTACGAGGCGACACGCCGCATCAAAGCCACCCCGGAGGGGGAGAAAACGGTTATCATCGCCCTCACCGCCAGCGCCTTCGAGGAGGACCGCGATGCGGTCCTTGAGGCGGGCAGTGACCACTTCATGCGCAAACCCATCGACACCGATGAGGTCTTTGAAGTGATGGGGCGTTTTCTCGGCGTCGCCTACCGCTACGGCCACAGCGAGAACCCCCACAGCCACGCCAACGGCGAGAACGGGGATCTCTCCGCCGCCCTCAAGGCCCTGCCGGCAACCCTGCGACAGCGTTTGGGGCGCGCCGCCGCGGCGCTGGATGTGGCCGCCAGCCGCGAGGCGATCGCCGCCATCGCCGAGTACAACGAGCCGCTGGCGCAGCGCCTCACCACACTGACCAAAGAGTACCGTTACGACCAGCTGGCCCGCCTCTGCGGGCAGGAAGAAGATGACCATGCAAAGTAGTACGTCCACCGCCGACACCCCCATGGGCGGTGACATTCTTATCGTCGACGACAACCCCAACAACCTCGGCGTGCTCAGCGGCATCCTCGAAGAGGCGGGCTACACGGTGCGCCCGGCCATCAGCGGCGAGCAGGCGCTCAAAGCGGCGCAGCTGGCGGCGCCGGATCTGGCCCTGCTCGATATCCGCATGCCGCAGATGGACGGCTACGAGGTGGCCCGGCGCCTGCGGGATAACCCGAAAACCGCAGACCTGCCGATCATCTTCATCAGCGCCCTGCAGGAGGCGGAGGACAAGATCGCCGCCTTCAAGGCGGGCGGCGTCGACTACATCATCAAACCGTTTCAAATGGAGGAGGTGCTGGCGCGGGTCGAGACCCACCTGGCACTCAATCGCGCCTACGCCGAGATGGAGGGTCGGGTCGAGGCCCGCACCCGCGAACTCTCCAGCGCCCAGGAGCAGTTGCTGCAAACCCTGGAGCAGACCATCGACGCCATGGGCATGACCATGGAAAAGCGCGACCCCTACACCGCCGGCCACCAGCACCGCGTCAGTGATCTGGCGGTCGCCATCGGCCAGGAGCTGGGTATGGAGAAGGAGCAGCTCACCGCCATCCGTCTCGGCGCCCTGATCCACGACATCGGCAAGATCTCCGTCCCCACCGAACTGCTCACCCGACCCGGTCGACTGAGTGAAATGGAGATGCAGATCATCCGCACCCACTCCCGTGCCGGCTTCGACATCGTCAAGGACATCGACTTCCCCTGGCCCATCGCCCAAATCGTGCATCAACACCACGAGCGCATCGACGGCACCGGCTACCCCGAGGGGCTAAAGGGTGAGGCGATCATCCCCGAGGCGCGGGTCGTGGCCGTGGCCGACGTGATCGAGGCGATGGTCTCCCACCGCCCCTACCGCCCCGGCCTGCCGTTAGAGGCGGGACTGAATGAGCTGCGCGAGCACCGCGGCAGCCGCTATGACAACGAAACCGTCGACGCCGCCCTCGGCCTATTCAGCCGGGATGAGCCCTATGTGTTTCCGCCGCCGTAGGCGGGCCGAAGGGCCGGCCCCATAGACGAAGCCTGCAATAGAGCCGTGATGGCCCAGGTGCGGTTGAATGTAAATATACCCTTAGTGCAGACAGCACTTCTTGTACTTCCTGCCGCTGCCGCACGGGCAGGGGTCGTTGCGACCGGGGCGCTCCGCCGTGTGGCTGAAGGTGCTCACCGCACCGCTGCGCCGCGCCTGCCAGAAGGCGTACACTTTGCGTGCGCTGGCGCCGAGGGAGCGCTTGAGCACCTCCACCTCCTCGGGCTCGATCCCCGCCAGGCGCTCGCGTGACTTCTCGCTGGAGAAGAGCAGGATGGGGAACATCATCTCCATCACCGCTTCGCCACCCTCACGCCAGCCCTCCTGCGCCAACGCCACCCCCTTCATGTAACCCAGGCACCAGTCGTCCACCACCGTGGTCACCCCCTCCGCCTCCTCGCGCTCCAGCACGATGGGGTTAAACCGCTCCGGTGCCTCCCGCAGCAGGGTGGCGATATCCTGCATGTGGCGCAGCAGCAGCGAAACCATCGCCTCGGACTCGGCGCGGTCGCGCCACTTGGGCTCAAAATCCCCCCACACCACCGGCAACCACTGCTCCGGCGTCAGCGCCAGCGGGCCGCTGATGATGGCGCTCATGAAACCGTCCAGTTCAGAGATATTGAGGATGCCGGTGTTGTCATCGTCGCTGACCTTCGCCACTTGCTCGTCGGGAAAGCGCTCCAACAGGAAGGTGTCCAGGGTATCGAGCTCCTGGTCGTTCAACGGGGTATCGAGTGTGTTCATGGGGTTCTCTTGCATCGACCGGGGCGTTACGGGCGCGCATTATGCTATGCGGACCCGAAAATGCCAAACCGTACCATGCACAAGGGTGTAGGGTGGATAAGCCGAAAGCGTATCCGGCCAGCGATCATCCCCGCCGGTTGATACGATAGCAGGGTACATACTCACTGCCCGGTAGTTTCATTCGCTGCTGCGCGACAAAGGCGCTGAGCAGCGCATCCATTCGGTCCATCACCGCCACGTCGCCGTTGATCTCAAACAGACCGTGCTGCTCGATGGCGCGTATCCCCTCATCCTTCACGTTACCCGCCACCACACCGGAGAAGGCGCGGCGCAGATTGGCCGCCAGCAGGTGGGGCGGCTGCTCGGCACTCAGCTCCAGCGCCGCCATGTTCTCGTGGGTGGGTTTGAAGGGGCGCTGGAATTCGGGATCGATCTTCAGCTTCCAGTTAAAGTAGTAGGCGTCACTGTGCTGCTTGCGATATTCACGCACCCGCTCGATCCCCTCACGCATCGCCACCGCCACGGCGGACGGATCGTCGACGATAATGCGATAGCGCGACTGCGCCTCCTTACCTAGTGTGGCGCCGATAAACTCATCGATCTGACGGAAATAGTCGACACTGTCCGCCGGCCCGGTAAAGACCAGCGGAAAGGGCATACCACGATTATCCGGGTGGAGCAGAATACCCAGCAGATAGAGGATCTCCTCCGCGGTACCGGCACCGCCGGGGAAAACCACAAAACCGTGGCCGCTGCGCACGAACGCCTCCAGCCTTTTTTCGATATCGGGCAGGATCACCAACTCGTTGACGATGGGGTTGGGCGACTCGGCGGCGATGATCCCCGGCTCGGTGATGCCCAGGTATTTACCATCGCCGATGCGCTGCTTGGCATGACCAATGGCAGCCCCCTTCATCGGGCCTTTCATCGCCCCCGGTCCGCAGCCGGTGCAGATATCCAGTCCGCGCAGCCCCATCTGGTAACCCACCGTCTTACTGTAGTCATACTCCTCACGCGAGATGGAGTGACCGCCCCAGCAGACCACCATATTCGGCTCCGACCGGGCCTGCACCACACCGGCATTGCGCAGGATGTGGAATACCGCATTGCTGATCCCATCGGCGCTCTCCAGATCGAAATTGGCGCTGGCGTCGATCTCATCGCTGATGTAGATCACATCGCGCAGTACCGCGAACAGATGCTCGTTGATACCGCGGATCATCCTGCCGTCGACAAAGGCGTGCGCCGGAGCGTTCTTCACCTCCAGCTTGATGCCCCGCTCCTGCTGGATCACCTGAATATCGAACGAGCGGTAGCGCTCCAGCAACGCCTTGCCATCATCCAGATTACTGCCGCTGTTAAGCACCGCCAGGGCACAGTTGCGAAACAGCGTGTGCAGACCACCCTTAGTCGTATCCAGCAGCTTATTCACCTCCAGCTGCGACAACACCTCCAGATGACCCACCGGCGCAATGCGCGCATCGACCACATCGTATTCCATAAACCTCTATCTCTTATTAACTCTCGGTTAAACTTCTGGTGGCAGCGTCCGAGCTTATCCACCCACCACAATTAACAAATATCTCACAAACATCCACCAACAACTCTCAGAACGTCGACCAACCGCTCGCCTCCATAAAACGGTACTGCCAGTAGCGCCAGCGCGACGGATCGGCATACGCCTCATACTCCACCGTGAGGTGGCGTCCCGAACGGTTTTGCCAATAATCGTCAAACCACTCCCGCGCCTGCAGCACCACCGGCTGGCTGCTCTGCGCCACCACTCGCACACTGCTCTCCAGGTTGTAATCATCCAGATTACGGCGGGTGAAGTTGGCCGAACCCAGGATCAACTCAGCACCACCATCGGCCCGTCGCAACATCAAAAACTTGCTGTGGCACTGCTCACCGTGGGTATCACACCAGCGCAGCGGTACACCGGCTTCGGTCAGCTCCAGCGCCACCTGACGGTTGGGGATACCGTTTTTCTTACGCCCGAAGGCATCCTCATTGGGGTCCAGCACCAGCCGGATCGCCACGCCGCGTTGCTGCGCCGCCTTCAGCGCCGAAACGATCGCCCGGTGCGAGAGATAGAACACCACGATATCCAACGCATCCCCCGCCTGCGCCCCGTTGATCGCCGTGAGCAACCCCTGCCGTATGCGCGACTCGGTCAACAACTGAAGACGAAGCCCCTCTGCCGACGGCGCAACCGGCGGCGGCGACACCTCGCCAAAGTCGCTCCCGGAGAAACGCGCCACCGCCCGCTCCGACTGCAGCAGATCCAGCGCCGCAGCGCCGGTGAAACGCAGCGCCACATTGTCGTGCGCACTGCTGGCATCATGGGGGTTCCCCGAGGTGACCAGGCCAACCCAGCCATCGCCCTCATCGGCGACAAAGGTCTTGCGGTGGTTGGCGTTGAAATTGAGCAGGGTCAGATAGGTGCGCAGGCCGACCCGCTCCGGCCCCACCGGGCTCGGCAACCAGCCGGCGTCGGGCGAGTTGCCCAACCAGCGGAAAAGGATCCGCCACAGCGCCGACCAGCTCGGGTTGGAGTCGCGCAGCCGGGTCAGGTCGGTCAGCACCACCTTCACCCCCGCCGCCTCCAGCCGCTCCAGAAGCGACGAATCCACCCCGTTGTAGAGGGTATTGAAAGGGTCGGTTATCACCACCACCTCCAGCCCCGGCACCTCGGCCCGGCGGCGGATCAGCGCCTCGCTTATCTCGCGCGAGAGCGGACGCAACGCGTTCGCCGCATCACCGGCGAAGGCGTTGATAAGGAACATATCCATCACCACCAACCGCTCCGCCTGTGCGATGAGCCGCAGGATCTCATCGAAGATCACCTGCTCACTGCGCCGCACCCCCTGCTCATCGACATAGGTGTAGTCGGCAAGGAAGCGCACCTCATCCGCCGCCCGCAGCGGTGTGGCCACACTAACCCCTTCCGGCAGCGGCTTATAACTGTGGTACACGGCCACTGCCAGATAGATCACCAACAACAGAGCAAATACCATACGCCAACCGTAACGCCCTACCCGCATCACTGCCACCCCGCTCCGTAATTTCGTCACTTTAGCGTCCTAAACCACCAGCATACCGCGATGAGGCACAAAACCGCTTACCCGGGCTTGTGCGGACTCCCCGCCGCCTTGATACAGAACATAACGAAGAACGAATCCCAGTTGCTGTAGCCGTTGATCTTGTCAACGTCCTCCAACTCGGTCTGCGTCCTCAGATAGGCCAACGCATCCTCAATCAACTTGTCATCCAGCCCATTAAGCCGGAGCAGATCCATCGTCGCCTCCGAGGGCGACCACTCGCTCAATATTTTACTCATAGTTTACTGCCAAACTCCTCGGTCATGGTATTCACGATGTCTTCCTTATCGTCAGAAAATAGTCGACACCTCGCGGTTCTCTTCACGGCGGCAGGCGTTCATGGCGAAGAGGGTACGTTTTGGCCGGCGTAGTAGCTGCCCTTGCCGATATGTTCCTGAGTGTGTGCTGTTTCAGACTCGATATCCACTCTTAATCACCTTAACCTGGTAGGTATGACACCATAGTAAACTATCTAGTCACGCACCTCACCCGGCTACATGGGCACTTAGTTGTTGAACGCTGCATCACTATTAGATGCCCCCCCTTTCCCGGCCTCGTGTATGCTGGTACAAGACACCACAATGAAAAACAACCGCAGGATAGACCGTGAAAAGAATCGCCATCTTCGTCGACGTGCAAAACATCTACTACACCACCCGACAGGCCTACGGGCGCCAGTTTAACTACCGTAAATTCTGGGAGCGTATCGGTTACGAGGGCGAGATCGCCAGCGCCACCGCCTACGCCATCGCCCGCAACGACGACAAGCAGATTAAATTCCAGGACGCCCTTAAACACATTGGCTTTGAGGTAAAACTCAAACCCTATATCCAGCGCAGCGACGGCTCCGCCAAGGGCGACTGGGACGTGGGTATTACCATTGATGTCATGGAGGCGGCAAAAGAGGTCGATATCGTTGTACTGCTATCGGGCGATGGCGACTTTGACATGCTGCTGGATAAGGTCAGAAACGACTACGGCGTCACCGCTCAGGTCTATGGCGTACCTGCGCTGACCGCCAACTCACTGATCAATGCCGCCGACAGCTATCAGCGGATTGAAGACGATCTGTTGTTGTAGCTCCGCTTTATCATTCCTACACCCCGCATGAGAATGTATCGGGCAATCAACCTACCATCAGAACCACTTCCCCGCAGGCAGAAAACGCCACTGCCCAGGCGCTTGTCCAGACGTTGCGGTTCACTCATCACATTCACTATTTTAAATATTATGAAGAGCAGCTCATATGCGACAGGCCGCCAAGCGCACTGAACTCCGTCGGCTTGAGCCGATAGTATTTCGCTTCCACCGCCTTCGACTGCTCGGCGTAAGGCTGCGTCATCACCTCCTGCAGCTCTCGTAGTAGCGCGTAGTCTCCCGTGGCGGCCTGTTGATAGGCCGGTGCCAGCAACCACTCCCGCAAACTGTATTTCGGGTTAACGCGCTTCATCTGCTCACTGGTGTCGGTATTGAGCGACCTCCATTTCGTCAGCCACTCAGACCAACGCCTCTCCATCTCGTCATTCACTTCACTGTAGAAACTTTTTTTCAGTGGGCCAATGTCATCCGGTACCGAAGAGAGCTCGCGGAAGAAGATCGTATAATCGACGGTGGTTTGCATCATCATCGTGACAAGCTCGCTAAATAACTCTGTGTCAAATGTGCCAAGCCCCAGTTTGGCCGCAAACATCTTTTCCATTTTCCGTTGCATCACTTTTGCAAAGTCACTTCGAATCTCGTCGAGCTGTTGCCGCGCATCCGGGTGTGATGCCAGTAACGGTTGCAGCGCCGTACAAAACATCTCGAAGTTACGTTCCGCGGCCACCGGCTGATTCCAGAACGCGAAGTGTTCCCCCCCGCCTGTCCAGGGCTGGTAGTAGGGGTCAAAAGCCTCAATAAAACCGAAGGGGCCGTAGTCGAGTGTAAAACCACCGGCGGCGCAGTTATCGCTGTTAAAGTTGCCCTGGCAATAACCAACACGGATCCAGTTCGCCACCAGCGAGGTAAGGCGGTCGCAGAACTCCCGTGCCAGCAGCACGACTTTCTCGGCGGTGCTGAGGTTCACATCAATTAGCTCGGCATACTCACGATCGATCAAGTGCAACACAATCGCCTCGAGTTCCGCCAACGCTTCCGGGTGTTCCTGCTTGCGCGCACGTCGACCGAACAGCTCGATCTGGCCGACGCGAATGAACGACGGGGCGACCCGCGTCGAGATCGCGACAGGCTCCGCCACCATCGTATCGGGATCCACCGATCGCGAGCCCTCCGAATACCATGGGCGCTGCACCTTCTCCGTTTTCGAAACGTACAAACTCAGCGAGCGTGAGGTTGGCACGCCGAGCGCGTGCATGTGTTCCTGTGCCAGAAACTCCCGCACACTGGAGCGCAGCACAGCGCGACCATCCGCGCCGCGACAGTATGGCGTCCGACCGCCACCTTTGAGCTGCATCTCCCAGCGTTGACCCCCGTTCCGATCAGGGATAACCGCCTCAAGCACGGAAACGGCACGACCGTCGCCATAGCCGTTGCCGGTCTGGAACGGACACTGCTGGGTGTACTCGGTACCGAAGATGGAAAGAGCGTAGCCACTGGCCCAACCCACCTTGCGCATCGGCTCCGGAACCTGCGACAGGTCGCCGCTGAACATGCGCACGAAATCGTCGGACTCTGCCAGGCTGTCGGCAAATCCCAGTTCGTGGAAAAAGTCTTTGCTGTGCGCGACGTATTCGGGCTCGTCAATGGGCGTGGGTTTGACGGGAACATAATGCCCCGAGAAGACCTGTCGCGGCGCGTGGTCAGCACCGTCTGCTTTGGCGTCAGGATCGCATTTCAGCGACTCCACGAGGGAGTAGTCTGCCAGTTTTGCAAGGTCGCTCAGCGTCGAAACGGAAGGGGCGGCGTTCTGGGACAATCTATTTTTCATGGGATTGAGAAGTCACGCTCGTGGGGGGTTGTGATGCAGAGACACCGACTATGCCCTATCCCTGTGCAGAAAATCTACCACATGGAAAATGGGAGATTATCCTCTCTGGACCTGACTTATCACCGGGGATATGGGTCGTAGAGGGTAATTGTAGCCACTATCTGGGGTTAATCCTCTGTAACCCGGTTTTTCGTTGGTGAATTAACGGGTACTGACACGAATGGCGCTTACTTTAGAGCAGACAGTATATCGAAGCCGTCATTCCGGCATGGTTTTGGCCGGAATCCAGGCCTCTGACGGCTGGATTCCCGCTACAAGTCATGCGGGAATGACGAACCGTTTGCTTAAGTATGTGCCATTCGGTACTGACACCTTTACTATACAGATGCGCTCATTGACTCTCCGCAATTTTTCC
>JBNJGC010000056.1:3152-14740 GCA_051747405.1 Pseudomonadota bacterium | reverse complement strand
TGCTCAAGCCGGAGCTGCTCAGCTCGGTCGGGGCGGTGGCGCTGGCTATCTTGGCCTCCATCGGGGTGGTGCTGGTGGCGGCGCTGTGGTTGCGCCGCAAGTCGCGCCGGCTGCGCTGAGCTTAAAACGGCAGCCAGCTGTTCTGTTTGCGCAGCTGCTTGGCAAAGGCGGTGTACTCCACACCGGTGAGCTCGCCGAGCCGCTCGGCCCGGTCGCCGAGACGTTTGAGCCGCTTTCGGATATTGCCGCCGTTCAGGGCCAGGGCGATGGTGTTGTCCTTGCCCTCCACCGCGAGTTGCAGCACGTTACCGTCGAAGCTCTGGCGGATATCCTCAAGCATCTCCCGCGCGGTGATAAAGTCGCCGTTCCATAGGTTCATGCTGAAGACCCCCTCTTCGCTCAGCAGCAAACGTGAGGCCTCGAGAAAGCTGATGCCACAGACCGAGCGGGCGATGCCGCCGCCGAGGAAGGCGTCGACAAAGATCATGTCGTAGCCGCCCCGCGCCTCGCCGGCGGCCTGGCGGACAAAGTGGCCGCCATCGCCGACCCGCAGCGACAGTCGCAGCTCCTCGGGGAGGGCGAAGTGGCTGTGCGCCACCTCGATCACCGCCGCCCGACTCTCCACCGCGTCGATACGGCAGTCGGGGAGGTGGTGCAGCAGGAATTTTGCCAGCGAGCCGCCGCCCAGGCCGATGAGCAGAATGCGCTGCGGCGCGCGATGGAACAGCAGCGCGGCGCTCATGGCTCGGGTGTAGGCCAGCGCCAGGTAGAGCGGGTCGCGGCGCAGCATACTGCTCTGCTTGGGGGCGGAGCCGAAGTGCAAAGAGCGGTAGACGGCGTCCTCTACCACCTCGATGTCGCCGCCCTCGTCACGGGTGCGGTGGATCAGTGTGCCATCGTAGCGCTGCATGGGTGGAAATCTTCACGTGCCAGAATGAGTGCGTTATGTTACAACAAAAGCACAATCTGTGAGGGTATAAAGATGAACCTCTCGGCGGCGGCAATGCCGGAGTCATACAGTGGAGGGCAAGCGGTGCGATACGACATTATCATCAACCTGGACTACGAGAACTATCCCGAGGCGCAGCTCAAACCGCTGTTTAACCGCATTCAGGCGATGATGCTTGAACGTGGCTTCGTTATGGATGGGCGACGCTTCACCATCGACCAGCCGCCTGCCGAGGCGCAGGCCCTGGCGCGGGAGGTGGTCGATACCCTGGACAGTCTCTACCGTGAACGGGGGGAAGAGCAGGGGATCTACCCCTGGATTAAGGAGTTTTTCGGTTTCGCGCCGGAGAACGCCAGCAATCTGCTGATCCCCCCCTCCGAGGAGATCGATGTGGAGGAGCTGGCCGATATGGACGGGCTGGAGGTGGCCAATCTCTTCGCTAATCGACAGCGTGACTGAGCCCAGTGGTGGCCGACCCCTCTCTCACCAACCTCGAACTCTCCCAGTGGCGCCACCACCTCAAGGTGCGCGCCAGCCGGCGGGCTCGCCATGTGCGGCTGCGCCTGCTCCCGGGCGGCGGCGTGGAGCTGGTGGTGCCGCACGGCTTCGACCGGCGTGCCATACCCGCCATCCTCGATCGCCACGAACCCTGGGTGGTGCAGCAGCTGCTGCACTGTCGCCACTCGGTCGTGCCACAAGCGGCGCCCCCGCCGGAGCAGATCGCGCTGGCGGCGTTGGGGGAGCAGTGGCGGGTGGAGTATCTGCCGGACGATACGGGCCGCTACGGCTGCCGGGCCGTGGGCGCCCGGGGGCTGCGTGTCAGCGGCGGCCAGCACTGGCAGCCGGCACTCAAGCGGTGGCTCTCGCGCCGGGCTAAAGAGCAGCTGCTGCCCTGGCTTGAGCAGGTCAGCCAACAGACGGGGCTCGCCTACAGCGGCGCCTCTGTGCGCGGTCAACGCAGTCGCTGGGGCAGCTGCTCCTCTCGCGGTCGGATCAATCTCAATTACGGCCTGCTGTTTCTTGCACCGGAGCTGGTGCGCTATCTCTTCATCCATGAGCTCTGCCACACCCGCCACATGAACCACTCGCCGCGCTATTGGCGCCTGGTCGCTTCGCACGAGCCCGGTTATCGGGAGCTGGATCGCGCCCTGCGGCGCGCCACGGATCAGGTGCCTGCCTGGCTGCATGCCGCGGAGATCGCCCCTGCGACTTGAGCCCGCCTGGGCGGTAGGCGATACAGGTTGGCGGGCACGGCCCTATGTGGGTGATAGGGCCTTACTTGGGCGCCACTTCCGACGGGTACGGTCCGCCCGGTTTGGCACGTGCTTGCGGCGTATCAACACGCATCGAGTGGTGGCCCGTAGCAGTGGCGGCCAGGCCCCAGCCGCTTGTACTGCCGTACCATCAGTATTGCCTTGCGCACGGTGGGTAGGTCGATGGCGGGGAGGTTGAGGCAGACGGTCAGCGGTATCAGCTCATCCGCGTGGTCGCCGGGGATCTCGATAAAGTTTTGTCGTACTTCGCTTTGCGGATGGCGGTGGCGCCATTCGGTCAGGGTGGTGAAGGTGGCGTCCCAGGTCACTTCGCGCCCATCATAGGGGCCGCTGAAGCGCAGGCGCAGGGTCTGGCCGCCGGGTGTCTCCAGGAGGGTTGCTTCATCGGCGATATCAAACATGGCGGGTTCCTGCCGTTAACGGAGAGCCTTGATTTTATGCGAGGATGGACATAACACACAGGGTAAACCAGACAGGATAGTAGCAAAGATGAACGCACCGCAAATCACCACCGCCATTCCCAAGCGCCGCTATCAGTTGGGGGATTTCTCCGTCACCGTGCTCGGCGAGGTGGAGAGTGGCGACGGGCAGGACTATCGCTACATCTTCGCCATGATGCCGGAGGGCAACAGTGACCCCGATTTCTACGTGGTGGCCATCCGCCAGTCTCAGGACGAGTATCTGCTGAAGCTGATCACCCCCAATATGGAGAAGGAGCTGGATGTTTCCGGCGCCTGGAGCGATCTGGATATCTTCTGCGACCAGGCCATCTCGCTGGCGCAACAGGTGCTGGGGCTGAAGGATGAGGCGGCCCACCGGCTGATGTAGCGCCCGCACGGGCCCCCTCAAGCGGCGCTGTTCAGGCCGTATGTGACAGAACGGCGACAACGTCAGCGTGTGTCATATTTGTGTAATAAAACCGTAATATGATGCGCCGATGGATACCGCCGCCCCCGCCAAGACGCGAAACTCTCTGACCGGAAGTGCTGCCGCTCCGCGCCACCGCTGGCGTATGCTCAAGGACCGGCTTGCCCGCCACAGCGTCGCGGTGGGCGGCATCGGCGTGATCGGCGCCATCGTGTTGATCTTCTTCTATCTTTTCTATGTGGTCTTCCCGCTGTTTATCCCCGCCAGCAGCGAAAAGGTGGCCGATTACCCCTTGCCGGGTGAGGGGGCGACACTGTCACTGGATATCGAGGAGCAGTCCGGGCTGGCGGTGCGCTATACCGATGCGGGCAGGGCGGTCTTTTTCGATACCGCCGAGGGCCGGGTCAGCGAGTCTCTGCCCCTGGGGATCGGCGACCATGCCATCACCAGCCAGGCGCGGGGGCTCATCGGCTCGCCGCTGCATGCGTTGGGGCTGGATGATGGCCGTGTCCTGCTGGTCGAGCACCGCTTTGCGGTGAGTTACCCGAACGATGTCCGTACCATCACCCCGCAGCTCGAATACCCGTTTGGTGAGGAGCCGCTGCCGCTGTTTGACGACGGCCAGCCGGTCAGCCGTCTGGCGATGCGTAACAGTGAGGATGCACTGCTCATCGCCGCGGTTTCGGCCAGCGGGGAGGCGACGCTGGTGCGTTACCTCAAGCAGCGCTCATTTCTCACCGAAGAGGTGACGCTGGAGCGTGAAGTGCTGGCGCTGGACGGGGTCGATATCAGCGCGGACTTTCTCCTGCTGGAGCCGGGGCTGCGACGCCTCTATATCGCCGATCGCAGCGGCACGCTGCTGCACTACGCCATCGACACCGAGGCGCGCCTGCTGGAGCGGCGCCGCCTGCTGGGGCAGGGCGATAGGCTGGAGAGTCTGCGCATGTTGGTGGGGGGGGTATCCCTGCTTGCCGGCGCCGACAGCGGTCGGCTGGTGCAGTGGTTCCCGGTGCGGGATGAGAAT
The DNA here is from genome assembly GCA_051747405.1 of Pseudomonadota bacterium. Taxonomy (GTDB): domain Bacteria; phylum Pseudomonadota; class Gammaproteobacteria; order Thiohalomonadales; family Thiohalomonadaceae; genus JAPHTQ01. Next base: position 10,626 of record JBNJGC010000056.1, on the reverse strand, counting down.
AACAACCACCGTCTGCAGCGCGTGCGCCAGTTCAACGAGCAGGGTGCGGCGATCACCGCCATTGCCTCGGAGGAGCGCCGCAAGGGCTTTCTGCTGGGGGATGCAACGGGCAGGGTAGGGGTCTACCACGCCACCGCAGAGCGCAACCTGCTGCTGGAGCAGGTCTCGGCGGATGCCATCGTGCGACTCAGCAGTGCGCCGCGCTCCGATACCTTTTTGGCCGAGGACCGTGCCGGTCGGCTCCACTTCTGGCGGATGGAGAATGCCCATCCGGAGATCTCCTGGTCTTCACTCTGGGGCAAGGTCCACTACGAGGGCTATAGCGAGCCGGAGTACATCTGGCAGTCCTCCTCCTCCAGCAACGACTTCGAGCCCAAGTTCAGCCTGACGCCGCTGGCCTTCGGTACCCTCAAGGCCGCTCTCTACGCCATGATCATCGCCGTGCCGCTGGCGATTTTGGGGGCGATCTTCACCGCCTATTTCATGGCCCCGCGGATGCGCAAGGCGGTCAAGCCGACCATCGAGATCATGGAGGCGCTGCCCACGGTGATCCTCGGGTTCCTCGCCGGGCTGTGGTTGGCGCCGGTGCTGGAGCAGCACATGCCCGGTGTGTTCGCCATGCTGCTGGTGTTGCCGCTGGGGATTTTGCTCTTCGCCTACGCCTGGCATCGGTTGCCGCGCTCGCTGCGCAACCGTGTGCCGGACGGCTGGGAGGCGGCGCTGCTGATCCCGGTGGTGGTGGCGCTGGTGTGGTTGAGTTTCGCCGTCAGCCTGCCGCTGGAGACGGCGCTGTTCGGCGGCGATATGCGCGCCTGGCTGCACAACGAGCTCGGTTTCAGCTACGACCAGCGCAACGCCATGGTGGTGGGGTTGGCGATGGGGTTTGCCGTGATCCCCACCATCTTTTCCATCGCCGAGGATGCCATCTTCAGCGTCCCCCGCCACCTGAGCTTCGGCTCTCTGGCGCTGGGCGCCACGCCGTGGCAGACCATGGTACGGGTGGTGCTGCTCACCGCCAGCCCCGGGATTTTCTCTGCGGTGATGATCGGTGTGGGCCGCGCGGTGGGCGAGACCATGATCGTGCTCATGGCCACCGGCAACACCCCGGTGATGGACCTGAGCATCTTCCAGGGTATGCGCACCCTCTCGGCCAATATCGCGGTGGAGATGCCCGAGTCGGCGGTGGGCAGCACGCACTATCGGGTGCTCTTCCTGGCGGCCCTGGTGCTGTTTGTCTTTACCTTCTTTTTCAACACCTTGGCGGAGCTTGTGCGCCAGCGGCTGCGCCGCAAGTACAGCAGCCTGTAGCGGGTGGGTGCGATGTTCGATGATCTGAAACAGTGGTTCGCCAGCGGCAAGCCGTGGGTCTGGCTCAACGCCGGGGCGGTGAGTGTCAGCATCATTATGGTGGTGGCGCTGCTGGCCCTGATCGCCGTGCGCGGGCTGGGCCACTTCTGGGCCAAGCCGATCATGGAGGCGGAGTACCAGCAGCAGGATGGCCGTAGTGTGCGCCTGATCGGCGAGCTTCACGACAGCGAAGAGGTGCCGCTGGAGCGGCTCAATGACAGCCGCATCCAACCCCGCGAGGGGCAAGAGACGGCCACCCGGCTGCTGCTCAAGACCGGCAACCGCGACACCCTGGGGCTCGATTTTCGCTGGGTATTGGCCTCGCAGCTGGAGGAGCGCCGCTACCCCGAGGCGTTGGTGGCGATCGAGCGCTACGAGTGGGGCAACTTCTATGGCTACCTCAGGGAGGTGCGCCGCGACGGCGAAGTGGTGGCCCGTGATGGTGCCGCCTGGAAGGCGCTCCAGCCGCTGCTGGAGCGGGCCGAGCGGCTGCGGGAGGCGATCCACGCCATCGAGCGGGGCGAGATCGGCGCTATCAACTACCGGCTTGAGCAGCTCAGGCTGGATGAGCGGCGGCTGGAGCTCGACGGCGTCCCCGCCGGTAGTCCCGAGCACCAGGCCATCGCTGAACAGCGCCAGCTGCTTCAGCGGCGCTACCAGGGCCTCCAGGCGGAGCTGAACGAGCTCTATGTGCAGATCGCACGCGACAGCCTGGTCGGTGAGGTGATGGACGGTCGCCAGGTGGTGGTGCCGCTCTCCAAGGTGGTGCGCATCTATCGGCCCAACGCCATGGGGCTGGGGGAGAAGATGGGTTTCTACGCCGGCAAGCTCTGGGAGTTTGTCAGCGATGAGCCGCGCGAGGCGAACACCGAAGGGGGGATTTTCCCGGCCATCTTCGGCACGGTGATGATGGTGATCCTGATGTCGATCTTCGTTACCCCCTTCGGGGTCATCGCCGCGGTCTACCTGCGTGAGTATGCCAAGCAGGGCGTGGTCACACGCACCATCCGTATCGCAGTGAACAACCTCGCCGGCGTCCCCTCCATTGTCTACGGCGTGTTCGGGCTGGGGTTCTTCGTCTACTTTCTCGGCGGCAGCATCGATGAGCTGTTCTTCCCCGAGGCGCTGCCGGCGCCCACCTTCGGCACCGGCGGTCTCTTCTGGGCCTCCCTGACCCTGGCGATTCTGACCCTGCCGGTGGTCATCGTCGCCACCGAGGAGGGGCTGTCCCGCATCCCCCGCTCCATCCGTGAGGGGAGCCTGGCGCTGGGGGCGACCAAGGCGGAGACCCTCTGGCGCACGGTGCTTCCCATGTCGAGCCCGGCGATGATGACCGGCCTGATCCTCGCCGTGGCCCGCGCCGCCGGTGAGGTGGCGCCGCTGATGCTGGTGGGGGTGGTGAAGCTGGCCCCCTCCCTGCCGCTGGACGGCAACGCCCCCTACCTGCATCTGGACCGCAAGTTCATGCACCTGGGTTTTCACATCTACGATGTGGGCTTTCAGAGCCCCAACGTCGAGGCGGCCCGCCCCCTGGTCTACGCCACCGCGCTGTTGCTGGTGCTGGTGATCGTGGTCCTCAACCTGGCGGCGATCGCCATCCGTAACCACCTGCGCGAGAAGTATCGCGCCCTGGAACAGTAATCCATCAAGAGGCGAGCGATGAGTGATTCAGCAGCCCCGACACACGGCGTCAATCTCGAAGCCATGGAGCGCGAACCGCGCCACCGCAAACTGGCGGAGGAGCAGATCTGCCTCAACGTCGAGGACCTCAACCTCTACTACGGCGAGAAGCAGGCACTGAAGCGTATCCATTTGCAGATCCCGCGCCAGCGGGTCTCCGCCTTCATCGGCCCCTCCGGCTGCGGCAAATCGACCCTGCTGCGCTGCTTCAACCGCATGAACGACCTGGTCGATGGGGTGCGTATCGACGGCAGGGTAGAGCTGGACGGCGAAGATATGTACCAGCGCAACGTCAACGTGGCCGAACTGCGCCGCCGCGTCGGCATGGTGTTCCAGAAGCCCAACCCCTTTCCCAAGTCGATCTATGAGAACGTCGCCTACGGCCTGCGCCTGATGGGCAAGAAGAGCCGCCGTGAGCTGGATGATGTGGTGGAGAGCGCGCTGCGCGGCGCGGCCTTGTGGGATGAGGTCAAAGACCGGCTGCACGACTCGGCGCTGGGGCTCTCCGGTGGTCAGCAACAGCGTTTGGTCATCGCCCGGGCCATCGCCATCGAGCCGGAGGTGCTGCTGCTGGATGAGCCGGCCTCGGCCCTGGACCCGATCTCCACGCTCAAGATCGAAGAGCTTATCTACGAGCTCAAGGACCGCTACACTATCGTCATCGTCACCCACAACATGCAGCAGGCGGCCCGCGTCTCGGACTACACCGCCTTTATGTACATGGGCGAACTGGTGGAGTTCGGAGATACCGACTCTCTCTTTACCAACCCAAACAAAAAGCAGACCGAAGACTACATCACCGGTCGTTACGGCTAACTCTCTACCGCAGACCCGGTAGACGAAGTATTAACTACCGCTTGCGGCCCGTAGAGCCCCAGCGCGATGGAGAAAACCATGGACAATATGAATATCGGTCAACACATCTCCCAGCAGTACAACGCCGAGCTGGAAGATATCCGCAACCGCGTCATGGCCATGGGCGGACTGGTGGAGCAGCAGCTCAACGGCGCGGTCAACGCCCTGGTCAACGGCGATGCCCAGGAGGCCGAGGCGATCATCAGCGGAGACTACCAGGTCAACGCCATGGAGGTGGCCATCGACGAGGAGTGCAGTCGCGTCCTGGCGCGGCGCCAGCCTGCAGCCAGCGACCTGCGCCTGATCGTTGCGGTGATCAAGACTATCACCGACCTGGAGCGCATCGGCGACCAGGCCGAGCGGGTCGGTCGCATGGCGGTCAGCCTCGCCGATGCCGACATGAAAAAGAGCCAGTTTGTCGAACTGCAACACCTGGGCAACCACGTCCGCCAGATGCTCAATGACGCCCTGGACGCCTTTGCCCGCATGGATGTGGAGGCGGCGGTCGCCGTTGCCCGCGAGGACATCAAAGTGGACAAGGAGTACGAGTCGCTGATGCGCCAGCTCATCACCTTCATGATGGAGGACCCGCGCACCATCACCCGCGTGCTCGATATCATGTGGGCCGCCCGCGCCCTGGAGCGCATCGGCGACCACGCCCGCAACATCTGTGAGTACGTCATCTACCTGGTCATGGGCAAGGACGTACGCCACACCAGCCTGGAGCAGATGGAAGAAGAGGTGCGCCGCGAGCGCTAAGCGCCACCCTGGCACTGCCACGCCCGATTGGTTAGGCTAACCCCTTCAGCATCAACCGGACTGCGTAACCATGGCCAAGGTCAAACTCTCGGAGCTATTCTTCGTCGAGGCGTCGGGGATTCACGGCAAAGGGCTCTTCGCCAAAAAAACATTAAGCAAGGGCAGCTATCTGGGCACCTACAAGGGGCCTGAGACCACCGATATGGAAAACGGCGGCCCCCACGTCCTGTGGGCCGAACAGGACGACGGCACCTGGCTCGGCCGAGACGGCCGCAACATCCTGCGCTACCTCAACCACCACCACCGCCCCACCTGTGAATTCGACGGCTTCGACCTCTACGCCTTGCGCAACATCCCTGCCGGCAGCGAGTTGACCATCCACTACGGCGAAGAGTTTGCTGAGGCGATTAAGAAAGGTGAGCTTGAATAATATCGCGCCGGCATCCGCTCATAGGCTGGGAGCAGACATAGATCCCGTATATTTACAGCCCACCAACAACATTGTCGCAACCGTCGTGCTGTCAGTCCTGAAATGGCGCTCCGACTTGCTCGTTTGTTTGGTAACTCGCCAGAGTTCTGGCTGAATGCACAGCGAACGGTTGAACTTTGGGCGACCGTTCAAGCGCTCAAGGAAGAAGTGGATCGGATCAAGCCGCTACCTGCGGAATAAACATGCCATGCGCCGGATCTCAAAACCTCCGCTTTGTTGCGGTTATGACACCGGTGATGGCGGGCGTTATATGTCAGAAAATAAATCTGTCACTTTTTCTCAATCTGTCACTTTTTTCCCGATACATGATTACAAGACCCCAAGGTTTGGGTGTGTGTCCACGTTATTCGTTCTTCACTTGACGCCGTCCCAATTTGACAACATACAGATGCTTACTAGACTGAGTTACCTGCACTTGGATTTAGGAGGAGTATGCCCGCAAGAGTTCCAAGGAGAGAAAGATGAAGAGCCGGGTGACCACGGGTGATTACTCACGTCGTATCTTCCTTGAGGGGCGAGCCAATGAAGATCAAAAATATACCCCTTTTCCTGCAGGCAGCCATTAAGGAATCAGACTTTTCGGTAGTCATTACTACTGACGAGCTAGAACCACCTGGACCTGTGTTCGTGCATGTGAATGATGCTTTCACCCGCATGACGGGCTATACCCGGGAGGAACTTCTGGGAGCCACGCCCCGAATCCTGCAGGGCCCGGACACGGATCGCGCGGTCTTGAATCGGCTCAAGTCAAACTTGTATGCCGGCGATTCCTTTGAGGGACGAGCCTGGAATTACCGGAAGGATGGAACACCGTATCTGGTCGAGTGGACCATTACACGTTTGCGTCATGATGATGAAGGGCATGACTATTTCTTTTCCGTGCAGCAGGAGATAACGGACCTGGACTCTGTCCATCACCGACTGGAAGGCCAAACCCGGCGACTGAGTACACTCCTGAATTCCACCGGCGCCAACCACGATGCGGTCACGGGAGCGTTGAATCATCAGCGCATGCTGTTGCGGATGCAGCGCCTCATTGACGAGACGACCGCGTCTCAATCGGTGACCGGCCTGGTATCGTTGCAGTTCCGGCGCCTGGACCGCATTGATCAGGCCTTCGGTGTTGAAGCCGTCAATCAGCTCTTGAGCGATATTGCGAAACGCCTTGGTCACCGCCTTGAGTTGAGTGAATCGCTTGCCCGCCCTCATGAGTACACTTTCGCGGTGATTATCCCTGCGGATGGTGATGCGGCAAGCGACCCAGACCATCATCTGATGACACGAGCACGTTCTTTCATTGCCGCTGTTACAGAAAATGATTACGAAGTTGCAGGTGAAGTCCTCCGGGTCGAGGTTAGCGCGGGGATCGCCCGTGCGCCGACCGATGGCCGCCACGCTCGGCAGCTTGCGCTTCTTGCCGAAGAGCTTACCGACGGTGCCGCCAATACGGACGCTGATCCCATCCGCTGGGCAGATCACAGCATCAAGGAGGCACTGCGCCGGCGGATAACGCTTGAAGGTGATCTGCAACGCGCCGTCTCCGAGAAAGGGCTAGTGCTTTTTTATCAACCCGTTATAGACCTGGAAAGCGGAGAGATGGCAGGAGCTGAGGCGTTGTTGCGCTGGCCTTTGCCTGACGGGCAGGCCCCTATAGGGCCGGATCAATTCATTCCTCTGGCCGAACAGCTGGGGCTTATGGAGGAGCTTGGAGGGCAGGTTTTTGAGGACGCCTGCTTACAGCTGCGACGTTGGCAGGAACTACCGGGCAACGCGACATTCTGGCTGTCGGTCAATGTCGCCCCTACTCAGCTTCGTAATCCTGGCCTTGCCGATCGCTTTATCGCAATCACGCAAGCGATCGGCGTGGCCCCGGCTTGCGTCAAACTTGAAATCACCGAGGACGCGCTGAAATTCGACCTTTCCGAGGTCAGCCATGTCATCGACGAGCTTGTGGCCGCTGGCTTCTCTCTGGCTCTGGACGACTTCGGTACTGGCTATTCGTCGCTGGGGAGGATGATCGATATGCCGTTCAACCTCATCAAGGTCGACAAAACCTTTGTCTGGCAGACCCCCGAGGGGCGCGGTGCAGGTGTTGTGGCAAGTCTGTCGCAGTTGAGCCATCATCTCAAGATTGATGCTCTTGGCGAGGGGGTGGAGACTGCCGCCCAGGAGACCTATTTGCGCACTCTCAACTACCGCTACGCTCAAGGTTTTTATTATGCCAAGCCAATGTCGGCGGTTGACTTTGCGGCCTGGGCCGGGTGGCCGATAGATTAAACCTATGTGGGGAAGCCACAACCTGATCATTCGGGTGTGTCAGAAAATAAATCTGTCACCTTTTTC
>JBNJGC010000056.1:0-3052 GCA_051747405.1 Pseudomonadota bacterium | reverse complement strand
CTGTCACCTTTTTCGCTTACTCTCCAATGCGCTCGCGCCAGTAGGCTGCCTCCTCCGCATCCTCTTCCATCCCCAGCTCCCCATTCTCATAGACCCTAGCAAGAGCCTGTATGGCATCGTTGTTGCCCTGCCCGGCGGAGGCCTTCCACAGGTCGAGGGCCATCTCCGTGTCCTGTGCGGTCCAGATGCCGTAGGCGTACATCACGCCGAGGTTGTATTGGGCGGGGGCGTGTCCCTGGGCGGCGGCCCGTTGCCACCACTGGAAGGCCCCTTTGGGGCTGCGGTAGATCCCCTCGCCGCGGAAGTTCATCATTCCCAGGTTGTATTGGGCATCGGCGTGGCCCTGTTCGCCGGCCACTTTGAACAGCTGGCGGGCGTAGTCGGCGTTCTGTTCGACACCGAGGCCGTTTTTGTAGAGCAGGGCGATGTTGTATTGGGCGTCGTTGTTGCCCGATTCGGCCAGCGGCTTCCACAGCTCGAATGCCCGGCTGTAGTCGCCTTGGGTGTAGGCGCTAAGGCCGTCGTCGAGGGGGCCGGCGGCGGCGCTGCCGGTGAGGATGAGTAGCAGTAGTAGTAGTGGGGTGCGCATGGGGCTATTTAACCGCCTCTCTGTCCCGATGTGAAGCTGTTCTGTCGGGTGTTTCACCGCTTAGCGGCAGCCCTGGTTGTCCTTCTCGGTCACGTCGGGCCCGAGTCGGTATTCCGTATTATTTGGGCTTGTATGGATGCCGGGTCGAGCCCGGTATGCCGTTCCTTTTTGCCGCCAGGCCTTTGAGTTAGGCTTGAGGCGCCTTGCCCAGCAGTCGCTCCATCAGGGCCTTCTGGGCGTGCAGGCGGTTCTCTGCCTGGTCCCAGACTACGCTCTGTTGGCCGTCGATGACCGATGCGCTTACCTCTTCGCCGCGATGGGCGGGCAGGCAGTGCATGAACAGGGCATCTTCGGCGGCGCAGGCCATGATGGCGTCGTTGACTTCGTAGGCGGCGAAGGCCTTTTCGCGGATCTTCTGCTCCTCTTCCTGGCCCATGCTGGCCCAGACGTCGGTGGTGACCAGGTTGGCCCCGTTAGCGGCCTCTTTGGGGTCGCGCAGTAGGCGTACCGCATCGCCGCCCGCCTCCAGCAGCTTAGGGTCGGGCTCGTAGCCTTCGGGGCAGGCGATGTTGAGGACGAAGCCGAACTGGCGGGCGGCGTTGATGTAGGAGTGGCACATGTTGTTGCCGTCGCCGATCCAGGCCACGGTTTTGCCCTTAATCGCGCCGCGGTGTTCGACGTAGGTCTGCACATCGGCCAGTAGCTGGCAGGGGTGGTACATATCGGTCAGGGCGTTGATGACCGGCACGCTGGAGTAGGCGGCAAAGGCTTCGAGCTTCTCGTGCTCAAAGGTGCGGATCATGATGATGTCGACCATGCGCGAGAGTACCCGGGCGGTGTCCTCCACCGGTTCGCCACGGCCCAGCTGGGTGTCGCGCGGTGAGAGGAAGATGGCGTGGCCGCCGAACTGGGCCGCGCCGGCCTCGAAGGAGACGCGGGTGCGGGTCGAGGATTTCTCGAAGATCATCCCCAGCACCTTGTTTTTCATCGGCTGGTACTGCTCGCCGCGTTGGTGCATCGCCTTGAGGTCGATGGCGCGCTGGATCAGCTGTTCGAGCTCGTTGCCGGGGAGGTCCAGCAGGGTGAGAAAGTGTTTTGTCTGCATCGCTGTGGCTTCCGTTATTCCTGAGCGACAAAGTCGCTGATCAGCGTAATCACGCTCTGAACGAGGTAGTCGGCATCCTCGTCGCTGAGCACCAGCGGCGGCAGCAGGCGGATGGTGTTGCCGGCGGTGACGTTGAGCAGCAGCCCGCGCTCCAGCGCCATGCCCACCAGTTCGCCGCAGGGGCGGTCCAGCTCGATGCCGATCATCAGGCCCTGGCCGCGGATGTCGTTGATGTAATCCTGGTCGCCCAACGCCAGTTCGAAGGCGGTGACCATGCGCAGGCCCAGCTCCTCGGCGCGCTCGCTCAGAGCGTCGTTTTCCAGGGTGTCGAGCACGGCCAGGCCGGCGGCGCAGGCGAGCGGGTTGCCGCCGAAGGTGGTGCCGTGGTTGCCGGGCTGGAACAGCTCCGCCGCCTCGCCACGGGCGAGGCAGGCGCCGATGGGTACGCCGTTGCCGAGCCCCTTGGCGATGCTCATGACATCCGGTGAGACAGCTTCATGCTGGTGGGCGAACATGCGTCCGGTGCGGCCCATGCCGGTCTGGATCTCGTCGAGCATGAGCAGCCAGTGGTGCTTGTCGCAGAGCACACGCAGGGCGCTGAGGTACTTCTCCTGCGGCACATGTACGCCACCTTCGCCCTGCACCGGCTCGACCAGGATGGCGACCACCTCCGGGTGGTGCTTGGCGACGTTCTCCACCGCCTCCAGGTCGTCGAACGGCACCCGCACAAACCCCTTGACCAGCGGCTCGAAACCGGCCTGGACCTTGCGGTTGCCGGTGGCGCTCAGGGTCGCCAGGGTTCGCCCGTGGAAGCTGTTTTCCATGACGATGATGGTGGGGTTGTCGATGCCTTTGTTGTGTCCGTACAGACGCGCCAGCTTGATCGCCGCCTCGTTGGCCTCGGCGCCGGAGTTGCAGAAGAAGGCGCGATCCATACCCGCGGCGGCGGTGAGGCGATCCCCCAGTGCCTGCTGGTTGGCGATGCCGTAGAGGTTGGAGGTGTGCACCAGTTTGCCGGCTTGCTCACATACGGCCTCGGTGAGCGCCGGGTGGGCGTGGCCCAGGTTGCACACGGCGATACCGCTTACCGCGTCCAGGTATTTATTGCCATCGGTGTCCCACAGCCAGCAGCCGCTGCCCTTCTCAAAGGTCACCGGCAGGCGCGCATAGGTGCTCATCAGTGTGTTCGACATAGCTTTGCCACAAAAAACGTATCAGCCAAAAAACAAAAGATGGCAGCCCCGGATGAGACTGCCATCTCCAATGAACGGCTAATTTTACTCCCGCTCGGCCAATGTGGCAAATGTCGCTCGGAGCGGGAGCGGGCGGCCCGGAGACCGCCCTGGGGCGGGGCTTAG
>JBNJGC010000055.1:0-14888 GCA_051747405.1 Pseudomonadota bacterium | reverse complement strand
AGTTATTGCGCCAGGCAAAGCTTGGTGAAGGGGGAAGCGATGTAACAGGAAGAGACAAAGCGGAAACCTTCTAAGTGACCCCACAGGTGAAAGTCCTGTTCGGAAAGGATTGGCGATCCACCGAAACCGAGTGTTGCGTGGTAGTGGAGCGATCCCTACTGCGAAGCGTACACAGGGGGCATGCAGGCCGTGTGATAGAGCCTCGAAAGCGCCTCATTGCGGAGCCGACGTCGTTAACTAGGCGGAAGGCAACAGCGTTTCACCGAGAACCAGCCTGAGGTGAACGTCCGCCGGGGTCGAAGAGCAGGGCATGTATGCAAGGGTCACCCAGGAACCTGGGAGGGCTCATTGGCTCCTTGCTGGGAACGCGGCGCGGGCACCGCACAACAAACCGCCCAGGCCCGGAGCACACGCTCAAGGCACCGGGAGCGAAGCAGAGCAAAAGCAAGGTAGGGCCAAGCGAAGGCAACGAAGTGCGGCCCGACGGTCAACGAGTCGTCGGAGGTGGCTGATAGTACCGCTGAAGACAGCGAACCGACCCACGGGAGCTGTTGGAGGGAAGCGGCCACTCGAATCAAACGACTTCTGGAGGGACAGATGATGTCAACCCTGAGTGACGTGAACATCTTAACGAAACAACAGAAGATAGCGGAAAAGTCGAGACAATCGCCACAAATGGCATGGACCTGCCTGGCCCACCACATCGACCTTGACTGGCTAGAAGCCGCCTGGCGGCGGACACGCAAGGACGGTGCGGCGGGTATAGACGGCGTCACGGCGCAGGACTACGAGGAGCACCTGACAGAGCACCTGACAGCCCTGCTGAACCGGTTCAAAAGCGGAAGCTATCGTGCCCCGCCGGTACGTCGAGTCCACATACCCAAGGAAGGCACCAAGAAGACCCGCCCGATAGGGATCCCCACGCTAGAGGACAAAATCCTCCAACGGGCAGTGCAAATGGTGCTGGAGCCTATCTACGAGCAGGACTTTCTGAACTGCTCCTACGGGTTTCGGCCCAAACGCAGCGCCCATCAAGCCCTCGAAGCACTTTGGCGCGGGCTGATGCGCATGGGAGGGGGCTGGGTAGTGGATCTGGATATCCAGAGCTTCTTTGACACCGTGGACAAGGCAAAGATGAGGGAATTTCTCGACAAAAGGGTGCGTGACGGGGTGCTCCGTCGCACACTGGGCAAGTGGATGAAAGCTGGCGTGATAGAAGCAGGCAAGCACCATCGCCCCGAACACGGCGTCCCGCAGGGCGGCGTGATCAGCCCCTTGCTATCGAACCTGTACCTGCACGAAGTGCTCGATCTGTGGTTCGAGCACGAGGTCAAACCACGACTGGGAGGCGCCGCCTTCATGGTACGGTTTGCTGACGATGCGGTGCTGGTATTCAAGCAAGAAGCGGATGCCCGACGGGTGTTGGAAGTGCTGCCCAAGCGCTTTGGCCGCTTCGGGCTGACCTTACACCCGGACAAGACCCGACTGGTGGATTTCCGGATCCCGCCACAACGGGACACGGGTGGTACGCAGGGCGAGCGCAGCTTCGACGTGCTGGGTTTTACCCACTACTGGGGGCGCTCCCGGAAGGGGCGCTGGGTGGTGCAACGCAAGACAGCCAAAAGCCGCTTTGGGCGGGCAGCGCGAAGGATAGCGCAGTGGTGCCGCGTCAACCGGCATCGCCCGGTTGCGCAGCAATGCAAGGTGCTACGCCAAAAGCTCAAGGGGCATTATGCCTACTACGGGATCAGTGGCAATGCCAAGTCACTGTCGCGGTTTCGTAGCGAGGCCCAGCGGCAATGGCGCAAATGGCTGGGCCGTCGCTCCCATGCGGGGCGAATGAACTGGGAGACATTCCAGAGGCTCAGTCAGCGCTACCCCCTTCCGCCCGTGCGCGTGGTGCACAGTATTTACGTAACGTAGCGAAAGTTTGGTTTGAGGAGCCGGATGCGTGAGTTGCGCACGTCCGGATCTGTGGGAACCCCGGGTGAGCAATCACCCGGGGTCACCCGGCCCTTGAAACCTTGAACTTTGAACTTGAACCCTCACCCCCCCGAATGCACCCGCTGTTTGAGCTTCTCACCCAGCAATAACAGGCAGGGGGTGAGGATCAGGGTCAGCAGGGTAGCGAAGGCGAGCCCACCGGCCACGGCGGTCGCCAGCTGCGCCCACCACTGGGTGGAGGGGGCGCCGCTGGTCAGTTCACGGTCGATCAGGTCGATATTCAACTTGAGCACCATGGGCAGCAGGCCGAGTATGGTGGTAATGGTGGTCAATAGCACCGGACGCAAGCGTTGTGCCGCGGTGCGCAGCACCGCCTCGGTGGCCTCTACACCGTTGCGACGCAGGATGTTGAAGGTGTCGATAAGCACGATATTGTTATTCACCACAATACCGGCCAGGGCGATGATGCCGATCCCGCTCATGACGATACCGAACGGCTGGCCGGTGGTGAGCAGCCCCAGCAGCACGCCGACAGTGGAAAAGATCACCGCGGTGAGGATGAGAAAGGCCTGGTAGAAGCTGTTGAACTGGGTCACCAGGATAATCCCCATCACAAACAGGGCGATGCTGAAGGCCTTGCTGAGAAAGGCGCGCGATTCGCGCTGCTCCTGATCCTCGCCCTTGAATGTGAGGCTGAGGCGGGGGTCGAGCTCGACATTCTCATCCAGCCACTGCTGGATCTCAGTGACTTTGTTGGCCGGTAGCAGCCCCTCCTCCACATCGGCCTTGACGGTATGAACCCGCAGGCCATCGACACGGCTGATGGAGCCGAGTTGGGGGGCCGCCGCCCGGCTGATGAAGTTGCTGATCGGCACCAGGCCGTAGCGGGTCTGCACCCGCAACCGGTCGAGCTGATCCAGCTCACGGTTGCCCTCCGGCAGGCGCACGATGATGTCCACCTCATCGTCGGCATCATCGGGGCGGTAGTCGCTCACTTTGATACCGTTGGTCACCATCTGCACCGCATTACCCACTACGGTGATATCGGCCCCGAAGCGGGCCGCCTGGGTTCGGTCCACGCTAAGCTGCCACTCGATGCCCGGCAGCGGTCGGTCATCCTCCACATCGATAAAGCCGCCCACCTCATCGAGCAGTTCACGCACCTTGATCACCGCCGGTTCCAGTAGCTGCGGGTAGCGTGAACTGAGCTGTAACTGCACCGGTTTGCCCACCGGCGGTCCGCCCTCCTGCTTGCGCACCTCAATCATGATACCGGCGATATCCTCGGTACGCCGACGCACCTCTGCGAGGATCTCCGATGCCGGGCGGCGCTGTTGCCAATCGACAAACTCCATCTGGATCACGCCGACGGTATCCGCCGGCAGATTCTGGCCGCGCAGATTGATCCCGCTACGGCTGTAAAGAGTGGCGATCTCGGGCATATCCAGCACCCGCTGCTCCACCCGGCGTACCAGCGTATCCTGCTCGTAGACCGAGAGGTTACCTCGTGCGCGAACATTGATGGCAGCCCGCTCCGGCTCCACCGAGGGGAAAAACTCCACCCCCTTGCCGTATACGGCATAGCTGCTATAGACCACCACCAGAACGAGCGTCACCAGCGCGAGGATCTTCAGCGGGTGGGCCAGCAGCCACTCAAGCAGGCGGATATAGAGTCCGGTCAGCCCCCGGATCTCGTGCAACTCCCCCTGCTCCGAGGCGGCGAGGCTGCGCAGCGCGGTCTCGCCCAGGGGGGTACGCTTGCCCACCAGCCGCCCCAGGGTGGGGACAAAGATAAGCGCCATCGCCAGCGAGGCGGTGAGTGTCGCCAGTAGGGTGATCGGCAGGTATTTCATGAATTCACCCACCACACCAGGCCAGAACAGCAGCGGCATAAAAGCGGCCAGGGTGGTGGCGGTGGAGGCGGTGATGGGCCAGCTCATGCGCTTGGCGGCAAAGGCGAAGGCCTCTCCGCGGGGGAGCCCTTCGGCCATTTTTCGATCCGCCAGTTCAGTCACCACAATGGCCCCGTCGATGAGCAGCCCCACCGCCATGATCAGGGCAAACAGCACCACGATATTGATGGTCAGTCCCAGCGCGTAGATGATAAGGATCCCGGTCAGGAAGGAGCCGGGGATGGCCAACCCCACCAAGCCGGCGGTGCGCAGGCCGAGGGCGGCGACGATGACGATCATCACCAGCAGCACGGCGCTGATTACATTGTTCTGCAGGTCCGAGAGCATCATCTTCACATCCTCGGACTTGTCCTGGGAGTAGCTGACCTCCACCCCCTCGGGCCAGCTCTGGCGCTCCTCCTCGACCAGTTGACGCACCTTGTCGATGGTCTCGATGATGTTCTCACCGACCCGCTTGGTGATCTCCAGACTGATTGCCGGTCGCCCCCCTACGCGGGCGAAGCTGGTCGGGTCCTTGAAGGTGCGGCGCACCGTGGCCACATCGCCGAAGGTGACCACCCGATCCTCCACCACCTTTACCGGCAGGGAGAGGACATCCTCCGCCCCTTCGAGCAGGCCCGGTACCTTCAGCGCAATGCGCCCCTTGCCGGTATCCAGCGCACCGGCGGCCACCAGCTTGTTGTTGCGCCAGACGAAGTTAATGAGCTCCTCGTAGGAGATGCCGTAGCTGTCGAGCACACGGGGCTCAACCACCACCTCGACCACCTCCTCGCGGTCGCCGGCCACATCCGCCTCCAGCACCTCGCGCAGCCCCTCGATCTCGTCCTTGAGGCTGCGCGAGAGGCTCAGCAGGGTCCGCTCCGGCACATCCCCGGCGAGGGTGACGACCAGCACCGGGAACAGGGCGACGTTGACCTCGTTGACGCTCGGCTCGTCGGTCTCGGCGGGCAGCTCTGTCTTCGCCAGGTCGACCTTCTCGCGCACATCCTGCAGCGCCTTGTCGCTGTCGAAACCGGCGTCGAACTCCAGCAGCACCGAGGCGTGGCTCTCCTCGGCGCTGGAGCGCATCTCCTTGACCCCCTCGATGGTCTGCAGCTCCTTCTCCATAGGCCGCACCAGCAGTCGCTCGCCATCCTCGGGGGAGATCCCCTCATGGTGCATGGAGACGTAGATGATGGGGATGGCCACATCCGGCTCCGCTTCCTTGGGGATGGTGACGTAGGCGACCGTGCCGCTGACCAACAGCAGCACCAGCAGGGCCAACACGGTCCGGCTGCGGCTGAAGGCCGCGTCGATCAACCCGTTCATGGCGTCGTCCCGTTGGGCTTGGCCTTTGCCTCGACCGCCTCGACCCGATCGCCGGCGCGGACGAAACCCTGACCCACCGTGATCAGCCGCAGCTGCTCTGGCAGGCCCGCCACCCAGAGACCGTCGCGACCGGACTTGAGGATCTCCACCGGGTGGAACTGGACCACACCGGCCTCATCCACGGTCTTGACGCCCAACACCCCGTCGTCGGTGAGCGAGAGCAGCGCCGGGGAGAGCTGGTGCGCCTCCACCGACTCCAGAGGAATATGCAGCGTGGCGCTCATCCCGCCGCGATGCCGCCCCTCGGGGTTGGCCGCCTCCATCTCGACGGCAAAGGTTCGTGTGTCGCTGTGGGCCTGCGGGGCGATATAGGTGATCACACCCTCCAACTGCTGCCCGTCGCTTAGCTCGGCGCGTGCGCGCATGCCGGGACGCAACCGCCCCACCTCGCCTTCGGCCACGTCACCGCGCAGCACCAACGGGTCAAGCGCCATCAGGGTGAGCAGCGGCGAGGCCACCTGAACAGCCTCCCCCGGCGCCACATGCCGGGCCTGAATCCAGCCGGTGAAGGGGGCGCGGACACGCAACCGCGCCATCCCCAGCTCGGCCCGCTTGAGCGTTACCCGGGCCGTGTGCAGCAGGGTCTCCGCCTCGGCCAGCTGGCGTGCCGCCTGGAGCCCCTTCTCCCGCAGCGATTGCGCCGCCTGATACTCCAGCTCGCGCTGGGCGACCAGGGCGCGGGCTTGGGCCAACTCCTGCGCGCGCTCCTCCTCGGCCAGCCGCAGCAGGGTCTGACCACGCTCTACCCGCTGCCCCTGCTCCACCAACAACTCGCTGATCTCCGCACTCAACTGCGCCTTGACCACCAGCTCGTGCTTGGCCTGGCTCTGCCCCTGGACGACCACCTCACGGGCCACCGACTCGGCCTCCCTCAGCTCGACCTCCACCCGGGTCAAAGGCTCCTCCTGTGCTGTCTGCGACGCCTCATCGGCGTCGTCGGAGAGGGGGCCGAGCATGCCGCTCAGCATCCACAGGGTGATGGCCAGCAGAGTCGCCGCAGCGATGAGGTAGGAGCGTTTCACGTGGGGGATTCCTGGTTGGTGAGTGCTTGCAATAAGGTTGTGCGGTGCTGGCGGATATAGCGCTCTCCCGCCTCCAGCACCGCACGCGCATAACCGGCAGCGAAGACGACGCCGGGGCCACCCTCGGCGCGGGCATCGACACACTCATCGATCAAGGCGAGCTGTGCCGCAATGTCCACCAGCCGGGTATCCAGCACCTGCGCCATCCGCTCCCGACTCTGCAAGTGGGCAAAGGCGGCCAATACCATAAAGTCGGAACGGACCCGATGCGCCGGATAGGTCTCCTCCAGCGCCCGGATAAAGCGCTGACGTCCCGACTCAGTCAAATGGTAGACCTTTTTGGCGGGACGTTTCTGCTGGGTGACGCTACTGGCGGTCACGTGGCCATGCCGGGTCAACTCCGCCAGCGCCGGATAGATCGAGCCGAACCCCGCCACATAGAAGTGGCTGAAAGAGTCCTCGAAGAGGCGTTTGATCTCATAGCCGCTGGCGTCACCCAGGGTGAGCACACCCAGACAGAGCGTTTTGATATCCATCCTGCAACTATACCCCGAGTGGCTATATCATCAAGATATATATCGACTCGATATAACCATGCACACTGAGTGGGCGCATACTCACCTCACAACCCGTGTACGGCGGCTGTACGCCCCTGATATTCGGCACGCCGTGCCCTCCCTGGAGACGCGTCTGCCGCCGCCCTGCGGCAGACGACCACCCCTCAAGGGCTTACACCGACCGTGGCAAAGTCTGTGGTCGGCCTGTAATAGCCAGTCCCACCGTTCTATGGCATAGTTCCATAATAGGTCATTGGCAAGATACAGGGCGTGGGACACAGACCTACACCCGGTATGAGTAAGTCTATACTTACCTGGCACTGTTTCGTGCCCAGCGCCGGATCACTGCAAGGAGAGAGGAACACAATGCGCAACGCAGCCCTATTTATCGCAGCCGCCCTCAGCCTCAGCGCCTGTGGCGGCCCCAAGGTGGAGATGTACCGCGCCGATGCCGCCAACAGCGGGGTATTCAGCAGCGGCGTCCCCTCTCTGCACAGCATTAAGTGGAAATTCAGCACCGACGGTCAGATCAAGACCTCGGCGGTGGTCAGCGGCGAGGTGGCCTACTTCGGTAATAGCAAGGGCGACCTCTTCGCGGTGAACGTCGGCGATGGCAGCGAGCGGTGGCGCTTCCGTACCGATGGGCCGATGGGCGGTGCACCGGCGGTCGATCAGGGCAGCGTCTACATCGGCAGCCAGGATGGCCGCCTCTACGCGGTCGACAGCCAAACCGGTCAGCAGCGCTGGACATTCCGCAGCAGCGGCTCTATCACCACCTCCCCCGTACTGGCCGACGGCATGCTCTACTTCGCCAATGTGGCCGGGGATGCCTATGCCGTCGAGGCCGCCACAGGCCGCCAGCAGTGGCGCTTTAGCGCCGGCGCAGCCAGCTACTCCTCACCGGCGCTGGCCGGTGGGCTGGTGCTGTTCGGAAACGATGCCGGTGAGTTGGTGGCGCTGGAGAGCGGTAGTGGCAACGAGCGCTGGCGTTTCAGCAGCCGCGACAAGATCCACGCCGACCCGGTGGTGCACGGCGAGAGTGTCTACATCGGCAGCCACGATGCCACCCTCTACGTGGTCGACATCAAGACCGGACAGCAGCAGTGGCGTTACCGGGCCGAGGGGCCGATCACCGGCGCCGCGGCGGTCCACGGCGACAGTGTCTACTTCGGCTCCCACGACGGCACCCTCTACGCCATCGACCTGGAGAGCCACCGCCCCCGCTGGAAGTACAAAGTGCGTGAGTGGATCACCGGCGGGGTCGCCGTGGGCGACGGTTTAGTCTACACCGGCGCCTACGACAGGAAGCTGCATGCGGTGGATGCCGCAACCGGTCGCGGCGCCTGGGCCTTCGCCACTCAGGGGGCGGTGGTCACCTCGCCGGCGATCAAGGACGACAAGCTCTACTTCGGCAGCACCGACGGCGCCCTCTACGCCATCCAATAGCCCCACCGAGGAGCCCGGCCATCGCCTGCGGCGCGGGTCGGACCCTTCTCAGCGCTGCTCGCGCTTGGCCTCCAGCCACAAGCGATCCAGCTCATCGCTCGTGCACTGCTCCATCGCCCGCCCCTCACGTTCAAGCTGTGTCTCCAGCGCGCGAAAACCCCGCTCGAACTTGCCACTGGCGCTGCGCAGCGCGGTCTCTGCATCCACCCCGGCATGGCGCGCCAGATTGACCGCGGCGAACAGCAGGTCGCCGATCTCATCCTCCAGGCGCACCGGATCGGCCTCGTCGAGTTCGGCACGCACTTCGTTGAGCTCCTCTTCGACCCGCCCCAACACACCGTCCACCGAGGGCCAGTCTAAGCCGCCACGCGCGGCGCGCTTCTGTAGCTTGGCGGCGCGACTCAGTGCGGGTAGCGCCAGGGTGACGCCATCGAGCCGGCTGTGGTGTCCGCCCTTGTCGCGGCGCTCCTTGGCCTTGTGCGCCTCCCATTCGCGGGTCTGCGCCACGGCATCGGCCACCTCCGCCTCGCCGAAGACGTGGGGATGACGCCGCGTCATCTTCTCAACGATCGCCTCGACCACATCATCGAAAGCAAACGCCCCCGCCTCCTCAGCCATCCTTGCATGGAAGACGACCTGAAACAGCAGATCCCCCAGCTCATCGCGCAGCGCAGCCATATCCCCCTGCTCGATGGCATCGGCCACTTCATAGGCCTCCTCGATGGTATAGGGGGCGATACTGGCGAAGCTCTGTTGGCGATCCCAGGGGCACCCGCCCTGCGGGTCACGCAGGCGGGCCATGATGGCAAGCAGTTGATGAATGGGGGGTTCGTTCATGGCGCGGCTCCCGTGCTGTCGCGGCGATACTCCGGCAGGGTGATCCCCTCTTTATAGGCGCCGGAGAGGACATAATCGAGCACCTTGCGCAGGCGGTAGAAGCCGACCACCGAGTCGACCCGAATAATCTCCTCTCCGCCTGGGGCAAAAAAGACCAGTGTGGGCGTATAGAACAGCCCCAGCTCATCGGCCCAGTCAGCGCTGGTGGTACGCTTGCCGGCGGGGGTAATCACCGGCGTCTGGGCGGCGCTGTCCAGCTGCACCACCTCGAAACGGCCCAGCCGTTCGCGAATCGCCTCGTTCTGCAACGGCGCGCTGTGCAGCACATCGCAGGCGTGGCAGTCGCCCTGCTCGAAAAAGACCGCCAGGGGCATCTGCGCCGGCAGCCGACTGCGATCCAGCGCGTAGGGCGGGGGCTGGAAAAAAGACTCCTGATTCAAACCGTCAAGCTCGAAGGCCATGGGCGGGCTGGCCCGCTGCAGGTAGTCGCGGAAGGACTCTTCGCGGTAGTGGGCATCGGCCACATACTCCAGTGCGGCGCGGAACTTGTAGGGCGGGTAGTAACCCTGCAGGCGCAGCGCCTCCTCACCCTCACGGTCGTAAAAGATGAGAGTGGGGGTGAAATTGACCCCTTCACGCCGGGCGTAGGCCTTTTCACTGAGCTGCTCCCCCTCCAGATCGGTGACCGTCTTCTGCCCGTGAATGTCGATCGCAACCACATCGAAATAGCTGCGGGTATAGCGCTCGATATCCCGCTTGGCGAAATTCCCCTCCAACAGCGCCTTGCAGTAGGGGCAGTGCTCCTGACCGAAGTAGACGATCAGACCGCGCTTGTCGTAGCTGAGCGCCTCTTGCAGGTCCTCACGCAAGTTGAGAAAAGAGAGCCGAAACCAGACCGGGTAGCGTGCGCTATGCTCCGCCTGGGCGTCGTCGAAGTAGAGCTCATCCCCCTCCTCCTGACCCTGTGCCGGGGCTGAGCCGCCGACAAGCAGACAGAGCAGCAGGATGGACAGCAGATGGGTGGATATTTTCATGCTACCGATAGTACCCAATCCCACAGAGTATGTGTAACCTTTGTCGTTTAAGATTATCCCTGGAACTGACAAGGAGCGATGCGCAATGGCAAAACTGAAGGTGGGTCTGGCCCTGGGCAGCGGCTCGGCCCGTGGCTGGGCCCATATCGGTGTGATTCGTGCCCTGGAGGAGCAGGGGATCGAGCCGGATATCGTGGCCGGCTGCTCCATCGGGGCGTTGGTCGGCGCCGCCTACCGCGGCGGCCAGCTCGACACGTTGGAGCAGTGGGTACGCAGCCTCAGCTTCTGGGATGTGGTCAAGCTGCTGGATGTAAAGATGATGGGAGGGCTTATCGAGGGTGAGAGCCTGATGGCCTCGTTCGAGGACAAGCTCAAGGAGATCAACATCGAGGAGCTGGATAAGCCCTTCGCCGCCGTCGCCACCGATCTGGCCAGCGGTCGGGAGATCTGGCTCCAGAAGGGCTCGCTGCCCGCGGCGGTACGCGCCTCCATTGCTCTGCCCGGACTCTTCTCCCCGGTCAACCACGACAACCGCTGGCTGGTGGATGGCGGCCTGACCAACCCGGTGCCGGTCTCCCTCTGCCGCGCCCTGGGGGCCGATGTGATTATCGCCGTAAACCTCAATAGCGACATCATCGGTCGCCACCTCAAGCCGAAAAAGGTGGAGCGGGCGAAAGAGAAACCGGTCAACGAGGGCGAGCGCGACCTGTTCAACCAGCTGCTGAAGAAACTCAACAACGGCATTCTCGAATCGAAACTGGCCCGCTGGGCCAAAGAGCGGGAGGGCCGCCCCACCGCACCGGGACTGTTCGAGGTCATGGCCAGCTCCATCAACATCATGCAGGATCGCATCACCAAAAGCCGTATGGCGGGCGATCCGCCCGATGTCCTGATCTCACCGCGCCTGGGTAAGTTGGGTCTGCTGGAGTTCGATCGCGCAGAGGAGGCCATCGCCGAGGGCTATGAAAGCGTCCAGCGTGTGGAGGTGGCACTGCAACACGCCCTGGGGGAGAGCTAGTGTAGTGTTTCATACTGATTGACGTTTTCAGCGTGACGAGAAGCCGTTAGCTGCAAGGCGCGTTGCGCAGGGGATGGCGCGCCCTTTCCAAGCAACGCAACGCCGCAGATGACGGCTTCTCGCCGCTCCCGCACCTGCGCCAGCTGCGCCTCGTCATAAGGGATGGGGGAGCCTACACCCCAAACATGCCCCGGCCAGGCGGCATCGTCGCGATAGCGCACAATCGTTGACGGGCCAGCCGGTTTAGGAAGAGCGGGCGGTTGCCATGCAGCTACCGATCCCCCAGGCGTTCGAGCGAGACAAAGCGGTTATCATCATCAAAGGTGAGGGCGAACAGACCGCGCACACCGTCATGTCTGACAAAGGGGCGCAGCCGCTCGGCGGGAAACTCCAGCCGCTGCCCCTCCAGGCTGACCACGGAGACGGCACGGGCCGCCCCCTGATAGTAGCGCAGGTAGCGTTCGGGACTGAGGTCGAGATAGAAGCGAAGTTGGTTCACAATAGCGGTATCGGTCATAGCAGACTATGACCCTATTCTAGCCAGGATTGATGTACAAAGGGATATACAACCATGCGCGCAAAGAGCAAAAGAGCCATTCGCCTGCTGATCACCCTGCTGATCGCTGCGGGGGTGATTCCGTTTTTCTACCCCTGGCACGACCCGCTGCTCTCGTGGCAGAAACTGACGCTGCCGCAGTTACCCGAGGTGGATACTCCCGACCTGCCGCCACTGTCTACGAAAGATGACGCCGTGACCGTCTACCGCTGGCAAGACGCCAGCGGCAGCTGGCACTTTGGCAACCAGCTGCCACAAGGGGTAGAAGAGTACCAGCGCCTACAGATCGACCCCAACACCAACGTAGTTCAGTCGGTACCGATACTCGAGCGCGGGGCCACGGAGGAGCAGCCCCCTAAAGTTCCCACCGATGAAGCGGCCTCTAGCGAAAAGTTTGGCTACTCTGCGGAAGAGATCCTCAAGCTGGTGGGACAAGCCGAGGGGGCAAGAGAGGCCATGGATCAACGCCTGCAGCAGCAGGAGGCGCAGATCCGGCAGGGTCAGTAAGCACCCCGCCGCAACCGTATTACCCCTTATCCTTGTCCGATTTGCTGATAGAGTCGATAGAGACCACCACATCGCCCTGCGGCTGGGGCTCATCCTTAAAGCGCGGTCGCATATTCATGGGGCGCCCGGCCGCCTCAGCCAACTCTTGCTCCCGCTGGCTGATCAGCACCAGACAATCGCGCATACCGTTGATGGTGCCGTCCGAGAGAGGATGTTTCATACCCGGCTCGGTCGCCGTGTCCTTAATCACCTCGGTCAACACACGCTTGACCGCACCGAGGATCTTCTCTTCTTTGGAAAAATCGTTATCGCTCATATATCAACTCCTAAGGCCGGCGCGTCCCGAACGGACGGCAGCGGCAAAGTTTACAGCAAAGCCGTACACGGCCAAAACGGATATACTGAGGGCATTTTCTGCCCAAACAAGCCCAACCGGACCACCACAGCGAGGAGAACATGACCACACAGACCGCCCCCGACGCCCTGCTATTCACCGCCCCCGGCTGTCCCCACTGCCCCGGCGTCAAAGCCGCCCTGGAGATGTTGCACGACGAAGGCCTGGTGGGACAGCTGGAGGTTGTCAGTGTCGCCGACCAGCAGGAGCGGGCCGCAGAGTTGGGCGTTCGCAGTGTACCCTGGCTGAAGCTGGGCGAATATGTCCTTACCGGGGCACAGACCCCGCAGCAGCTACGCGAGATGGCAAAACGCGCCGCCGCCGAAGAGCGCGACCCGGCGGACCTGCTGGAGAACCTACTGGCCAACGGTGAGCTGAACGAGGCGCAGCGACTACTCGATGAACACCCCGCTTACGCCGACACCCTGCTGGCACTGCTAAAGAAGCCCGAAACCGCCCTGCATGTACGCATCGGCAGCAGCGCCCTACTCGAAGGGCTGGAGGGGAGCGACCCGCTCAAGGCCCTGTTACCGCAACTGGCGGAGCTCAGCCAAAGCGACAACCACCAGCTGCGTAGCGACGCCTGCTACCTGCTGGGGCTAACCCACAGCGAGGAAGCCGAACCCCCGCTACGCCAGCGGCTGGAGGACGAGAGCAGCGAAGTGCGGGAGATCGCCAGCGAAGCGCTGGCACAACTCAAAGCCTCATGACTGTGCCAGGGCGGAGACTTGAACTTTCCCCCTCGCAACCAAATAAACCCTCTGTGCCAGACCATTCACCAGCATAAAGATATCGCCATGACCAGCACCGCGGAAAAACTGCAGAGCCTTCTGCACCGATTCGACAAATCGACCCTCCCCGCCATTGAGCAGGCTGCCGGAGAGGGGGATGCGGAGGCCCAGTTCAAGCTCGGCGCCCTCTACGCCAACGGCAAAGGGGTCAAACAGGACAGTCACACCGGCGCCCAGTGGCTACGCCGTGCCGCCCGCCAGGGCCACCACGGGGCACAGACCCTGCTCGGCTGGTGCTACGCCGGCGGCAACGGCGTCAGCCAGAACCCGGCCGAGGCGATCGAGTGGTACACCCGCGCCGCCGAGCAGGGCGACACCGACGCCATGTGCTCCCTGGCCGATATCCACATCGAGGGACGGCCCGGAGTCGAGCAGAACGTCAAGGCGGGACTGGGCTGGTACGAAAAAGCGGCCAACCTAGGCCACCCCAAGGCGCAGTACCAGCTGGGCAAGCTCCTTGCCGACGGCAAACTGGTGGCGCAAAACGACGAGGCCGCCTTCCAATGGTTGACCCTGGCCATCATGAGCGACAGCGAACCGGCACAAAAGGAGTTGGCGATGCTCACCGCCCGCCTGGATGAGGAGACGCTGCAGCGCTACAAGGACAATATGCTCTCTGCCATGCAACGGCCACACTAAACGATGGACGAAAAAGAGTTCAAAAAGACCTTCCGCGACGTCAATGCCGCCCCCTGCGTCTTTGCCAAGGCGATCCTGCGCCGCTGCGCCCACTGCTCACGCTCACAAAAACTCTTCATCGCAGAGCGCGAAGCGGTCGCCTGCAAATCCCCCGGCGCCCGCCAGCGCTGCGCCGAAGTGCTGGAGATCCTCCACCAAAAGGCGATCTTCGCCCTACGCCTGCCCCACCCCGAGACCGTACTGCCCCACGGCAAGGAGCTAAAAGTCCAGTGCGGCGGCATGCTCGGCCTGCAACAGGCCCTACGCGACGAAAATGGAGCGAGCGACATGATCGAGGATATCCACGACCTGCTCGAAGGGGCGGTAACCGAGTACCGCGAAGTCGACGCCCTCCCCTACGGCGAGGTGGTCAAGGGGATCACCCGCTTCAAGCCTCGCGGCAAATAGCGCCTCCGGCACACCGGCGACGCTGCCACCACCCGACGACCAGCAGCATCGGTAGCCACAGCGTGGCACCACCACCGCCACTGCTCTGACCATCGGCGTCGGACGCTACCCCTTCGCTCCTCTCTTCCGTCTCAGGCTCTGCTGCACTGACGCGAATGGTCACGGTCTCCGGAAAGGCGTCGTAGAAGCCGTCACTGGCCTTATAGCTAAAACTCACCTCGCCCGTAAACGCCTCCTCCGGGGTGTAGCGCACCAGCGGCAGCGCCTCCAGCTCCAACGTGCCGTGCGCCGGCTCATCGAGCAACTCAAAGGTCAGCGCGTCACCGTCACGGTCATCACCCCTTAGCTCAAACTCCACCGGCTCCCCCGCGGTGGCCTCTATCTCCAGCGGCTCGACACTGGGCGGATAGGTGGT
>JBNJGC010000054.1:0-14970 GCA_051747405.1 Pseudomonadota bacterium | reverse complement strand
GCTGCGCACTGACCGGCGGCGAGACCGCCGAGATGCCCGGTATGTACCAGGGCGACGACTACGACCTTGCCGGTTTCTGTGTCGGCATCGTCGACAAGGACGACATCATCGACGGCAGCCGGGTCGAAGCCGGCGATGCCATCATCGGCATTGCCTCCTCCGGCCCCCACTCCAACGGCTACTCACTGATCCGCAAGGTACTGGAGGTCAGCGGCGCCGACCTGGAGGACGACTTCGACGGTCGCCCGCTGGGTGAGGTACTGCTGGAGCCGACCCGCATCTACGTCAAACCGCTGCTGGCGCTGCTGGAAAAAGTCGACGTCCACTCCCTCTGCCACATCACCGGCGGCGGCCTGCCGGAGAACCTGCCCCGCGTCCTGCCGGAGAGCTGCCGCGCCGTCATCGACGGCAGCAGCTGGTCACGCCCGGCGGTGTTCGACTGGCTACAGCAACAGGGCAACATCGCCGCTACCGAGATGTACCGCACCTTCAACTGCGGCATCGGCATGGCCGTGGTAGTGCCTGCCGGGCAGGCAGAGCAAGCCATCGCACAGCTCAACGCCAGCGGTGAGCAGGCGGTTCAGATCGGTCAGATCGAGAAACACGACGGCGGCGAGCAGGTCGTCATCAACTGATGGCGGAAGGCAAGCTTCCCATCGTTGTCCTGATCTCCGGCAGCGGCAGTAACCTGCAGTCGATTATCGACGCCGCCCGCCGCGATCTACCGGTGGAGATCCGTGCGGTGATCAGCAACAAGGCCGACGCCTACGGCCTGACCCGCGCCCGCGAGGCGGGGATCCCCACCGAAGTGCTCAGCCACAAGGGCTACCCCGACCGCGAAAGCTACGATAGCGCCCTACAGCAGCTCATCGACCGCTACGAGCCGGCGCTAGTGGTGCTGGCCGGTTTCATGCGCATCCTCAGCGACGGCTTCGTGCGCCACTACGAGGGGCGGATGGTGAACATCCACCCCTCCCTGCTCCCCAAATACCGCGGTCTCAACACCCACGCCCGCGCCATCGAAGCGGGCGACGATGAGGCGGGCTGCACCGTACACCTCGTCACCCCCGAGCTGGATGCCGGCCCGCCGATTCTGCAGGCCAAAGTCCCCATCCACCCCGACGACACCGCGGAGAGCCTCGCCGCGCGGGTACTGGAACAGGAGCACCGCATCTACCCGGAGGCGATACGGCTGTTCGCTGAAGGAAAGGTTAGTTAAAAGTTTAAAGTTTAAGGTTCAAAGTTGCGCATTTATACACTTGTTCTCCGGATTGCTACTTCGCGCCTATACTCTCAACCCGCTCAGGATATAACGGCTCCTCGAGCACGTCCCCATATCTCGCAACCCATCCTTGAACCTTGAACCTTGAACCTAAAACTTAGAACTTTAAACTTTCTAACTCTTTAATGCTTCCAGAGCTTCCCACCGCTCGAACGCCTCGGCCATCTCCGCCTCGAGCGTATCCAGCTTCTCCTTGGTCTCGGCGATAGTCGCGCCGTCCTGCTGATAGAAACCGGGGTCGGCCATGGTTTCATGTAGTGCCTCCATGGCTGTCTCCAGCTCTTCAATGCGCTTGGGCAGGGCATCCAGCTCGCGCTGATCCTTGTAGCTGAGCTTGACCGGTTTGGCGGCGGGCTTCTTTTCTACCGCCTTCTGCGGCTCGGACTTGGCTTGGCTTTTGGCCAGTTGTGGCTCCGGTGCGGCACTACGGCGCTGGCGCAACCAGTCATCATAGCCACCGACATACTCGTGCAGCTCACCCTGCCCTTCGAAGGCGATGGTGGAGGTAACCACGTTGTTGAGAAAAGCCCGGTCGTGGCTAACCAGCAGCAGGGTGCCCTGATAGTCGAGCAGCAGCTCCTCCAGGAGCTCCAGCGTCTCCACATCCAGATCGTTGGTCGGCTCATCCATCACCAGCAGGTTAGCCGGCTTGGTAAAGAGCTTGGCCAGCAACAGGCGGTTACGCTCGCCGCCGGAGAGGGAGCGCACCGGACTTCGTGCCCGCTCGGGGGAGAAGAGGAAGTCCTGCAGGTAGCCCATGATATGTTTGCTCTGGCCGTTGACCTCGACCCGATCACTCCCCTCGGCCACGTTATCCACCACCGTCGCCGCCTCATCCAGCTGGGCGCGGTGTTGATCGAAATAGGCGATCTCCAGATTGGTTCCCAACTTGACCTTGCCCTGCTGCGGCGCCTCCTTGCCCAGCAGCACCTTGAGCAGGGTACTCTTGCCGGCACCGTTAGGTCCGAGGATGCCTACCTTGTCTCCCCGCATGATGGCGGTAGAGAAGTCGTGAAACAGGGTATTGCCCTCATAGGCCATGCCGATACCGACAGCCTCGATCACCACCTTGCCGGAGCGCTCCGCCTCGGTCACCGTCACCTTGGCCTTGCCGCTTCGCTCGCGCCGCCGGTTGCGCTCCTCGCGCATCGCCTTAAGCGCCCTCACACGCCCCTCGTTGCGGGTACGTCGCGCCTTGATCCCCTGACGGATCCACGCCTCCTCCTGTGCCAGACGCTTGTCGAAGAGCGCATTCTGCTGCGCCTCCGCCTCCAGCGCCTCGGCCTTGCGCTTGAGGTAGGTCTCATAATCACCGGGCCAGGAGGTGAGCTGCCCACGATCCAGTTCGATAATACGGGTGGCCAGGTTTTGCAGGAACATCCGGTCGTGGGTGATAAACAGCAGCGTTCCGCCCCAGCTGGCGAGAAACGCCTCCAGCCAGTCGATAGCGGCCACATCCAGGTGGTTGGTCGGCTCGTCCAGCAGCAGCAAATCCGGCTCCCGCACCAACTCACGCGCCAGCAACACGCGGCGCTTCATTCCGCCGGAGAGTTCGGCAAATTCGCTATCGGCGGGTAGCTTGAGGCGCGAGATCACCGACTCCACGCGCTGGTTGGTCTGCCAGCCATCGCACGCCTCCAGCTCATGCTGGATACGTTCGAGCTTTCCCAGCGCCTTCTCGTCTCCGCTAGCCAACTGCTGACTGATATGGTGGTACTCGGCAAGCAGCCGCCCCTGCTCGCCCAAGCCGTCGGCCACCACGTCGAACACATCGCCGTGCAGATCCCGCGGCACCTCCTGGGTCAGACGCGCCACCCGCAGGCCCTGGCGGGCGACGATCTCGCCGCTCTCCGCCTGCAACTCGCCATTGAGCAGCTTCATCAAGGTCGACTTGCCGGTGCCGTTGCGCCCGACCAGGCAGAGGCGCTCGCCCGGCTCGATCTGCAGGTCGATACCGTCGAGCAGCGGCGGACCGCCAAAAGAGAGTGTCACGTTACGCAGCGTCAGCAACGCCATAATGGTTCCTTAATAAAATTTAATCAGCCACAGAGGGCACAGAGCACACAGAGGGGGATAGCTTAGTGCATTACAACTAACGACAAACAGTGGCATCTGCACAAGCATGACCAGCTCATAACGACCACTTTAATCCTCTGTGCCCCCTGTGCCCTCTGTGGCAAAAATAATTCAGGAATAGTACCGCTGAAGGGTCTCCAGGGCACAGTTCAGATCGTGCATTTGTTCGGTCTCGCCGCCGCGATCCGGATGGTGCGCCATGGCCAGGCGGCGGTACTGGGTCTTGATCTCGGCCAGGCTGACCGGCTCCTCCAACTCCAGCACGGCCAGCGCCTTGTCCTTGTCACCACTGTTGACAGCCGCCTTCTGCCAGAAGCCCGCCAGCATCTCCTCCACCTCTTGCCGACCGGTCTCGGCCAGATGCGTCAGGTCGAGATAGTAAGCGCGCAGCGGGTCGCTGCGCTGCACCGCCTCACTCCCGGCCACATAGGGGAGGAGCACGATGCGCAGGGCTGAGATCGACAGCTCCGCCGACCGCTCCCCCCGCAACCGGTCACGCAGGCGGTAGAGCGCATGGAACAGCAGGAAGTGGCTCTGAAACAGCCCCAGCGAGTCATCCAACGCCAGGCTCGGCATCAACCTGTGGGGCGCGCGGCGAAGCAGCTGCAACAGCTCATGCTCGGTCACACCCCCCGGATGGGCCTCCAGCAGCTGCTGGCAGGCGTGCTCCAGCTGCGCGATCTTCTCTTCCAACTCACTCACGGCTAGCCGACGTTGAGGTTCTTCGCCCCCTGCCACAGCAGCCAGGCGGGAATGGCGACCGCCGCGGCCAAAGCCAGATAGAGAAGCCAGGGGCAGAACGGGCCGGGAATGTGTTTGCAGGCGGCCCTGAGTTTACAGCGTTTACATTCACTCATGCTTTTCCCTCACCGGCGCTCCCTGCCCTTTATGATTTTTCAGACCAGAAAAAACAAAGGGCCGCATCTTGCGATGCGGCCCCTGTTTTATATGGTGGGTCGTGCAGGAGTCGAACCTGCGACCAACTGATTAAAAGTCAGCTGCTCTACCGACTGAGCTAACGACCCGAAAGAGCGGCATATCCTACCCGATACGCCGAAAATCTCAAGACCCAAATGGCAATTTTTTCAGCAAATCTTCCACTTTTTTGCCATTCGGGCCCAGAGCGGGGTCGGCTTACACCTTCTCCAGCTTACGCAGGCCGTTGGGCAGCAACTTCATATCGCACATACCCGCAACCAGCGCCTTGATAAAGGTGGCCTCCTCCTCATACACCAGCTTGTAGTACTGCACCTTCATGGTCAGTGCGCTGCCGATGATGATGGCCACCAGGGTAATGATCGAACCGATGGCGAGGGTGGAGACACCGGTGATCCCCTGGCCGATGGTACAGCCCATCGCCAGCACCCCACCAAAGCCCATCAGGATGGCGCCGATGAAGTGGTTGAGGAAGTCGCCGAAGGAGTTGAACCACTCGATACGGAACCCCTTGCTGACGATGGACCAGATGAGTGAACCGAGGATCACCCCGACAACGGCGATGATGCCGAAGCTCAGATCAGCACGATCAAAGCCCTTGGCGACATAGCCCACGGACTGCCCCATCGGGTTGATGAAGGTGAACGACTGTGGGCTCATGGTGGTCGCCGCAGGCTTATCCGCCTCCCACTCTTCACGGGCCGCTTCGGCCATATCCCAGCTGGAGCCGACCGGATCGAGGAACTCGTAGGCACTGACGGTCACCTTATCGCCCCAGTCATCGTACTCCAGCATGATGTTGGAGCTGACATACCAGGCGGCGAGAACGGCGGCACCCACAACCAGACCGCCGAGGACATTATCGAAGCTGCCACGGAACTCTGCGGACTTGAAGGCGAAGCCCAGCACCACCAGGGCGAGTACCACACCGATCCAGAGGCGCGCGGAGGAGGCCGAGTCACCGGCAATGACGCTGCCCAGATCCTGCGGCCCACCCATGTCGATGGCCAGCGGACGCATCCAATCGAAGAACAGCAGTGACATCAGGGTCTGGTCGCTGCCCGGCAGGGGGTTGACCATAAAGTAGGCGATAACGCCGATGATCAGCAGCACCATAATCGATTTGATATTGCCCCCACCGATACGGATCAACGTCTTGTTACCGCAACCGGAGGCGAGGGTCATGCCGATACCGAAGACCAACCCGCCGATCAGGTTTTCAAACCAAATAAGCTGCCCCATACGGTAGGGAGGAAAGGCGTTGTCCGGGTCGGCTGCGCCCATATATTCGAGCACACTGACACCCAGTAGTGCCACCGCGATGGCCAGGAACCAGGCACGCATCCGCCCCCAGTCACCCATATTGACCACATCGGAAACCGCGCCCATGGTGCAGAAGTTGGTTTTATTGACCACCGCCCCCATCACCAGGGCGATAGCGAATGTCGCCCACAGCAGTGCGGAGTTCGCCTCGGAAAAACTTTCGAATACCATCTCTCCAGACCTCTCTTTGGTTTGTCTTGGTTTGGTTTTATACGCTGTGGCCGTGCCGGACAGCACAGCCCTCCTCCAGTCAAGCGGCTTAGGGTAGCGCAAGCGAAGAAATCTTTCTATCCGGGTTTTCCCTGATAGCGGGTCGGGTCGGCCAGACCGGCGACGGCAAACCCCTCGGCTCGCAGATGACAGGAGTCGCAACGCCCACAGGCCAGACCCTGCGCATCCGGATTGTAGCAGGAGACGGTCAAGCCGTAGTCCACCCCCAGCTGTGTGCCGGTTCGTATGATCTCCGCCTTGGTCATAGCGATAAGCGGGGCGTGAATACGAAAGCCCTCACCCTCGACCCCCGCCTTGGTCGCCAGATTGGCGGTACGCTCAAAGGCCTCGATGAAGTCGGGCCGGCAGTCGGGGTAGCCGGAGTAGTCCACCGCGTTGACGCCGATGAAGATATCCTGGGCCTGCAGCACCTCGGCCCAGGCCAGCGCCAGAGAGAGAAATACGGTATTGCGCGCCGGGACGTAGGTCACCGGTATCCCCTCACCGCCCGAAGCGGGCACATCGATAGCATCATCGGTCAGGGCCGAGCCGCCGAACTGGCGCAGATCCAGCTTGAAGGTACGATGCTCCACCGCCCCGAGGCTATCGGCCACCGCGTCCGATGCAACCAGCTCACAGCGGTGGCGCTGGCCGTAATCGAAACTCAGGGCGTAGCACTCAAAGCCCTGCTCCCGAGCCATCGCCAGGGTCGTGGCCGAATCGAGTCCACCCGAGACCAACACCACCGCACGTTTGGAAGACATAGATTGAACCTGCTCACAAAAACCAAAAAACTATTTTAACGCAGAGGACGCGGAGTACGCAGAGATAATCAGGTTTTCAGCTTATGGAAGTTCCTGGTGGCAGCCATAGCATCAATCCTGAACGTAGCATCCTTTAATCGCATTACACGCTCATGGACTTTCTCCGCGTCCTCAGCGACCTCTGCGTTGAAGTGTTTGGCCAAAAATTAACGACCAGGCTCGTCGCCCCAGAGGAGTTTGTGCAGTTGCATCTGAAAGCGCACATCGAGCCGGTCCTGGATTATCCAGTCGGCCAGTTCCCGGGGCTCGATGCGGCCGTGGACCGGGGAGAAGAGGACCGCGCAGCGCTTGTTGAGATCGTACTTCTCCACCACCGCCCGAGCCCACTCGTAGTCGTTGCGATCGCCGATGACCAGCTTGACCTGGTCGTGCGGGGTCAACTGACCGATGTTTTCGTAGCGGTTTTTGCCCGCCTCGCCGGAGATGGGGGTCTTGATATCCATCACGCGACTGACGCGGCTGTCGACATGGGAGATATCCAGCGCACCGCTGGTCTCGAGAGAGACCTCGAGGCCGGCGTCGCAGAGCCGGGTAAGGAGTTCGAGAGCCCCCTTTTGCGCCAGCGGCTCACCGCCGGTGACGCAGACGTGGCGCACCTTATGGCGTGCCACCTCGGCCAGGATCGCCTCGATCCGCCACCACTCACCACCGCTAAAGGCGTATTCGGTATCGCAGTAGTCACAGCGTAACGGACAGCCGGTCAGGCGCACGAAGACCGTCGGCCAGCCCACCGCATCCGCCTCCCCTTGTAGGGAGAGAAAGATCTCGCTAACACGCAGCCGCCCCGGCTGTGTCGGCGCCTCCTCCCCCATCAATTGTCCTGGCTGCGGATCTGGCGCAGGAGATTACGCGCCTGTCCCGCCTCGGTGGAGTCGGGGTGTTGCTCGATGAGCCGCTTGAGGATGGTGCTCGCCTGCTCAGTCTGCTTCAATTCGTGGTGGCTGTAGCCGATCTTGAGCATCGCCTCGGCCCGCTTGGGGCTGTCGGGGTGGTTTCTCAGCAGCGCCCGGTAGTCCTCAATGGCCTGCTCGAACTTACGCTGAGCGTAGCCCGCCTCACCCAGCCAGTACTGGGCGATATGGGCGTAGCGCCCATCGGGGTACTCCGCAAGAAAGGCGCGAAACGCCTCGGTGGCCTCGGCGTAGCGTAGCTCCCGCAGGGTATCGAAGGCCTTTTGGTAGGCCTCCCGCTCCTGGGCCACACTCTCCGGGCTCGCCTTGGGGCTGCTGTCACCACCGCTGTCCGACGGGGCCGCGGTGCCGGCTGAAGGCACCCCCTCGCGCTCGATGCGGGAGAGGCGGCGGTCCAGGTCAAGATAGAGCTCGCGCTGGCGCCCCTTCACCCCCTCCATGGCGTGCTGCTGCTCCTCGAGCTGACCGCGCAACTGCTGCACCTCGCTCTCCAGCGACTCGATACGCTGCAGCATCTCCAGCAGCGACTCGCTGTCGATAATACGCTCGACACGCTCCAACCGCTGCTCCACGCTCTGCGCTTGTAGCTGACCGACAGGACCGACGGCGAGCAGCGCCGTCATAAGGACCATGTTTAACTTCTTCATATCAATAACCTGAATAGAGCAGTTCCACACGGCGGTTCAACCGCCACGCCTCTTCGTCGTGCCCCAGGGCCACCGGGCGCTCCTCGCCAAAGCTAATCACCTGGATCTGCTCCCCGGCTACCCCCAGCAGGTTGAGCACCTGCTCGACCGCCTTGGCCCGGCGCTCACCCAGGGCAAGGTTGTACTCCCGCGAGCCGCGCTCATCGGCATGCCCCTCCAGCACCACACTCACCTCGGGGTTGGCGTTGAGTAGCCGGGCGTGCTGCTCCAGCGCATCCCGGTCAGAGGTACTCAGTTCGCTGCTGTCGAAGCCGAAGTAGAAGACCCGCTTGGCCAGCTCACTCTGCGGGTCGTTGAGCACCTCTTCGATCGGGCGCCCCTCGAACATCCCCTCGCCCATCTGCGCACCGCCGGTCTGTACCGTATCCACCTCGGCGCCACGCTCATCTCCCTCATCGGCGCCGATACTGCGCTCATCCACCGGCACATCGGCGCCATCTTCGCGCACACCGGCGCCACCGCTACACCCCTGCAGCAGCAACAATGCCGCTGCCATTAAGACCAAACCCGCATGCATACTCTTCATCGTCTTCCCCTATTGCGAGATAAATGGTGACCAGGCCGGCTCACGCACGCCCCCCTGGCTACTGCCCAGGCGCTGCTGCGCACTGCCGTCGACCGAAACCGCCTCCAACACCCCACGGTTATCCCGCTCCGTGGCGTAGATAACCATGCTGCCGTTGGGGGCGAAGCTGGGGGACTCATCCAGACTGTTGTCGGTGAGTACCCGCAATGTACCGCTCTCCAGATCCTGCACCGCGATGCGAAACCGTCCACCCTCGCCGTTGACCATCACCAGGCGTCGGCCATCGGGTGAAAAGCTGGCACGGGCATTGTAATCCCCCTCAAAGGTAAGCCGCTGCGGACGCCCCTGCGGGCGGAAATTGTCCAGTGCCAGGCGATAGATCTGTGGCCGACCGCCTCGATCGGAGGTAAAGACCAGCGAGCGGCCATCCGGCGCCCAGGCCGGTTCGGTGTCGATGGCGCGGCTGAAGGTGGCGCGGGTCAGGGTACCGCTGGACAGGTGGAGAATATAGATCTCGGGATTACCGTCACGGGAGAGGGTCATCGCCAACCGCTTTCCGTCCGGGGAGAAGCTCGGGGCGCTATTGAGCCCCTGGTAGCTAGTCAGCTTCTCCCGCTCACCGCTGGCCACATTCTGGATATAGAGCTCGGAGCGCCCCCCCTCGAAGGAGACATAGGCGAGCCGCTCCCCATCCGGCGACCAGGCCGGCGACATCAGCGGATGCTTGGAGGTGAGGATAATCTGCTCATTGAAGCCGTCGGCATCGGCTACCGCCAGACGGTGGACCCGCCGCCCCTCTTCTTCGGCCACCTTGACGTAGGCCACGTGGGTGTTGAATGCCCCGCGTCGACCGGTGATCTGCTCGTAGACCAGATCGCTTATCTGGTGCGCCACGCGGCGCAGGCGCGACGGTCGGGTGGGCACCGAGTAGCCCGCCAGTTGTTTGCCCTGGATCACATCGAAGAGCTGGAACTGCACCTCCAGCGCCGCCCCGGCATTGACCAGTTGGCCCACCACCATGTGCTCCACCCCGGCCTTGCGCCAGGCGGAGAAGTTGATACCGCGCCCGCTGTGGGGGCGCGCCGGCAGCTTCTCTGTCGGCAGCGGCGCAAAGTGGCCACTGCGGGCCAGGTCGGCGGCGACGATCTGCGAGATGCGATCCTCACTCAACGCCTCGTTGGCAAAGGGCACCACGGCAATCGGCATGGCGCTCTCGCGCCCGCCGGTGATCTCGATAGTCAGCCGCGCATCGGCACTGCCGGCCAGCAGCAGCAGGGGTAGCAGTAACAGCCTTATCACTCTCATCATCGCCTCAGGGCTCGAAAACAAACTCAATCTCACGCTCAAACAGCTCCGGCTCCGGCGCCGGGGGCAGCGGTGAGGCCTTGCGCACCGCCGCCTCCACCGAGCGCTGGAAGGACAGGTCGCCATCACAGTCGGCCAGCCTCACGCCGGTGACCTCGCCGCCGGGGATCTGGCTGATCAGCACCCGGCACAACGTACCACTGCTACCCGGCGGGCGGCGCCAGTTGCGCTCCACCTTGTGCCGGATTGCCGCCACATACTGCTGCTGCAGCCGCTCCCGCTCTGCCGAGCGGCGCTGTTGAGCCTCCTGCGCCAGCCGGTCGGCCTCGGCGGCCAGCTTTTGCTTTAACTGCGCATCGCGTCGCGCCTGCTCCTCGGCCTCACGGCGCTTGCGTTCGGCTTCGGCCTTGCGCCGCGCCTCCTCCTCGGCCTTCCGGCGCGCCTGCTCCTCGGCTTTGCGCCGGGCCTCCTCCTGGCGCTTGCGCTCCGCTTCGGCCTCGATCTTACGTTGCTTCTCCAGTTCCGCCAAACGCGCCTTCTCCGCCTCCTGCTTGCGCTTGAGCTCGGCCTGGCGCCGCTGCTCCGCCTCTTTGCGTCGGGCCGCCTCCTCAGCGCGGCGCTCGGCCTCCGCTTGGCGTCGCGCCTCCTCCTCGGCACGGCGCTTGGCCTCAAGCTTGCGCTGGCGCTCCTGCTCGGCCTGACGCTTGCGTTCGGCCTCCGCCTGGCGGCGCGCCTCTTCAGCCCGTCGCTCCTCGGCGAGACGCTGGCGATAGGGCTCCATCACCTGCTCTTCGGTCACCGCACTGGCCTGGATCAGCGGTTTGACTGACGCCCGCGGTGCAGGCTCCTCACGGCTCTCCAGGCCGAAGGCGAGTACGGCAAAGAGTACCCCGTGCACCGCCACGGCACCGGCAAAGGCGAGCCAGCGCTCCCGCTCAGGGGCCATCGTCACCCTCGGGCGACTCGCTCATCAGTCCGACACTGGGCACGCCGGCCCCCTGGATCAGCGCCATCAGCTGCACCACCTGACCGTAGGCCACCTGCCGATCCCCCTTGACGTAGACCGGCATATCCGGGCTGGCCTGCAGCACCCGGTCCAGCTGCGCCAGCAGGGCCTCTGCATCGAGCGCGGCGGTAGGGTCGTCGGCAAGGCTCAGGTAGTAGTCGCCGGCCACATCCACGGTCACCACCAGCGGCTCCCGGTCATCCTGGGGAATGGGCTGGGAGTCGGCCTGGGGCAGGTCCACCTTGACTCCCTGGCTAAGCATCGGTGCGGTGACCATGAAGATCACCAGCAGCACCAACATCACGTCGATATAGGGGACCACATTGATCTCCCCCATCATACGCCGGCGTTTACGGTTCGAGGCCATCGCTTACACCTCCACCTAGCTGCTGACCTGGCGCTGGAGCAGGGTGGCGAACTCCTCCTTGAAGGTTTCATAACGGTTATCGAGCCGCTCGACCTCGTTGGAGAAGCGGTTGTAGGCGATCACCGCCGGAATGGCCGCGAACAGGCCCATGGCGGTGGCCACCAGCGCCTCGGCGATACCGGGCGCCACCATCGACAGGGTAGCGTGCTCGGCGCCGCCGAGGGCGCGGAAGGAGTTCATAATCCCCCAGACCGTGCCGAACAGGCCGATATAGGGGCTGGTGGAGCCGACCGTGGCGAGAAAGGCGAGCCCCTCCTCCAGACGATCCAGCTCACGACTGAGGGAGACGCGCATCGCCCGCTGCGCCCCCTCCACGATATCCATCGAGCTCAGGCCGCCCTGCTTGCGCAGTCTGGCGTACTCACCGAACCCCGACTCGAACAGCGCGGCCATGCCGGTGAGCTCGTCGCGCCGTTTGTTCACCTGCTTGTAGAGTTCAACCAGATCGATACCGGACCAGAAGCGGTTTTCAAAGGTCCGGGCATCGGCGCCGGTGGCCCTGAGCAGGCGAAACTTCTGGATGATCAGCGTCCAGGAGTAGATCGAGGCAGCCAGCAGCAGCAGCATCACCAACTGAACCAGCAGGCTGGCCTCGGCCACCAGGCTCCAGATGGACATATCCGTGGTCATCAAGCATCCCCATTGTTATCTCGTTGCGCAGTAGTAGACACACTGCGGTCGCATAAATTCCCCGGCGGTTCGATATCGCTGCGCTACTGGCCCTCGCCCTTGCCGAACAGCTCCATCTCACGCTGCCGCTGCTGGTGTTGATTGTCGGGTGGGGTAAGACCAAAGTGCAGATAGGCGCTGTTGGTGGCGACGCGCCCCCGCGGGGTGCGCATCAAGAAGCCTTGCTGGATAAGAAACGGCTCCAGCACATCCTCGATGGTGCCGCGCTCCTCACCGATGGCCGCCGAGAGGTTATCCACCCCCACCGGGCCGCCGTCGAACTTCTCGATAATCGCCAGCAGCAGCCGCCGGTCCTGCATGTCGAAGCCGTTGACATCCACATCCAGCATATCCAGGGCACGGGCCGCCACCTGATCGGAGACCCGCCCATCGGCCTTCACCTCGGCGTAGTCGCGCACCCGACGCAGCAGCCGATTGGCGATCCGCGGCGTACCGCGAGAACGGCGGGCGATCTCCCGCGCCCCCCGGGTGTCGATCTTCACCCCCAGGATGTGGGCCGAACGCTCCACGATAGAGGTCAACTCCTCGCTGCTGTAGAACTCCAGCCGCTGGACGATACCGAAACGGTCGCGCAGAGGCGAGGTGAGCATACCGGCCCGGGTGGTGGCGCCGACCAGGGTGAAGGGGGGGAGATCCAGTTTGATCGAGCGGGCCGCCGGCCCCTCACCGATCATGATGTCGATCTGATAATCCTCCAGCGCCGGATAGAGCACCTCCTCCACCACCGGTGAAAGGCGGTGGATCTCGTCGACAAAGAGCACATCATGGGGCTCCAGGTTGGTCAGCAGCGCAGCCAGATCCCCGGGGCGCTCCAACACCGGGCCCGAGGTCTGGCGGATACTCACCCCCAGCTCGTTGGCAACGATATGCGCCAGAGTGGTCTTGCCCAACCCCGGCGGCCCGAACAGCAGCACATGGTCCAGCGCCTCACTGCGCTTCTTCGCTGCGGAGATGAAGATCTCCATCTGCTCGTGCACCGACGGCTGACCGACATAGTCCGCCAACAGCTTGGGGCGAATGGCGCGATCCTGCGCCTCCTCCTCGGTGGTCGGCTCGGTACTGATCAGTCGGTCGGTTTCGATCATTGTCTCGGGTTCAAGGTTCAATGTTTAAGGTTCAAGGTAGCGCATTGAGAACATACTACACCGGTAAGTTGTACGCGCCTAAAACTCTGTCTCATTTTGCTAACCCCCCCTATGAGCCGTCATCCTTGAACCTTGAACCTTGAACCTTGAACCTTGCCCCTCATTTCACCGCCTGCTTCAGCGCCGCGCGGATGATCTCCTCGCTGGAGAGCCCTTCGCTCTCCACCTTGCTCACCAGCCGGCTCGCCTCCGGCGGCTTGTAGCCAAGCGAGACAAGCGCACTGATGGCATCTTTGAGATCGTCGCCAGGGGTCGCTTCGGCGGGCGTCGCCGGTGCAGTGCCCGGCAGCACGACCGCCCCTTCCCAGTCTGCCAAGCGGTCGCGCATCTCCACGACGAGCCGCTCGGCGGTCTTTTTTCCCACACCGGGCAGACGCACCAGCGAGGCGGTGTCGTTATCCTGCACGCAACGGGCGAACTCGTCGGCGTTGATCCCGGAGAGGATGGTCAGCGCCAGCTTGGCACCGACACCATTGACCTTGATCAGAGTCCGAAACAGACGCCGCTCCGACTCGCTGGCGAAACCGAACAGCAGGTGGGCATCCTCACGCACCACCAGGTGGGTGTACAGGGTGACCGTCGCCCCCAACTCCGGCAGCTGGTAGAAGGTCCCCATGGAGGCCTCCACTTCGTAGCCGACCCCACCCACATCGATAAGCAGCAGCGGGGGCTGTTTCTCCACCAGAGTACCGCGCAGGCGTCCAATCATCGATAGCGTCCTCTTCGTGCGCCCCGGGCACCGATCACATGGCCCAGAGTCTGTTGGGTATGGCTGTGGCAGAGGGCCACCGCCAGGGCATCGGCGGCATCCGCCTGGGGCATGCCGGGGAGCTTGAGCATCGCCTGAACCATATGCTGCACCTGCTCCTTGGCGGCGTTACCCTTGCCCACGGTAGCCTGCTTGATCTCCGCCGGGGTGTACTCACTCAGCTCCAGCCCCATCGACATCACCGCGCAGATAGCCGCCCCACGGGCCTGGCCGAGCTTGAGCGCCGAGTCGGGGTTGCGGTGCATAAAGACCCGCTCGATCGCCACCTGCTGCGGGGCGTAGATCCGCACCAGATCCTGCAGGCCGTCGTAGATGGTTTTGAGCCGACCGGCGAAGTCGCCATCTCCCGCCCGGATACAGCCGCTCTCGACATAGACCAAACGGCCCTCCCGGCGCTCGATGATACCGAAGCCGGTGATGCGTGAACCGGGGTCGATGCCGAGGATTCTCATCGCTTCAAAGAACCACAGAAAGCTAACCGCAAAGGCGCGAAGGCGCAAAGGTGTGCAATACCCAGGGCTTCACCGCTCTTTCGCTGCTGCGCTCCCCCAACACAACCAGACACATACAAGTTACCCATATGTGCCGTGTGACACCTGCGAGCACTCATCGGCACCAACCCGCCTTCAGGTCCATTCCCGCACCTTTGCGCCTCTGCGCCTTTGCGGTGAGAAAGCCCTGGCTGAGGCGAGTAAGTCGTTTCAATGTTCAAAATCGCAACCTGTCAGCCCAGCTGGGCCATTACCTCGTCGCTGAAGTCGGCGTTATTATAGACGTTCTGCACATCATCCAGGTCCTCCAGCATGTCCACCAGCCGCATCACCTTCTCGGCA
>JBNJGC010000053.1:0-15032 GCA_051747405.1 Pseudomonadota bacterium | reverse complement strand
TGGGTCGTATGGAAGCGGCCAAAGTGATACAGATGAACGTAGCCGCCGGTCTCCAGCTCCTCACTTATGGTCGTCGCCAATTGGTGGATATAGGCGTTTGCTTCGTCATTACTGACTTTTGCGCGAGTGGCCACCAGCTCGGTAAAGGTGTGGAACGTTAGTTTGTTGTGGTCGCTCATTTTTGCGCACCTGCGTCGTCCGAGTCGACGTCGTAAACGTCTTCACGAAGCAAGGTGCCCGTGCGAAATACGGGGACGCGCCGTTTTGGGAAGAGCGCAAAGTCATGACTGGCGGGTCGATAACCGCGATGCTCCTCGTACGTGGCCGTGTCGAAGGTGCCGAGGTGTGGGATGGTTACGGCGTGTCCGACCCGGAGCAGGTCATGAATCTCGCGCAGTGTCGCCTTCAGCAGTCGCTGTGACGAGGCGTTGGATATGCCCAGCTCCTTTGCAACCTTTTCAATAAGCTCAGATTGGTCCATGGTTGCTCCCTGGTGGGGCGGTGTATAACGTATCGGGCAGCAATATTCTTGCTACTGAATACCATCGTATTCTCTTGATGACCGATTGCAGACATCCCAGCGTGATACTTCAGTATATGTGACATTTGGGTGTCTGCAATGTTTGAGCAAAAAGTGCATGGGGCAGGGCAGAATGAAGGGGGTAATAAAGGGTCAAAGTCGAAGGGCGCTTGCTTAAACCCATGCCTCGTCATTCCCGCATGACTGTAGCTGGAGTCCAGCCGTCAGAAGCCTGGGTTCCGGACAAAACTATACCGGAATAACGGCTTCGACATGCTGTTTACGCTTCAGTAGCAACATTCGGTTCAAAGCCCTTAAATTAACCTCATTACTTTGGCGTTATCCCGAAACGGCATCTTTAGTGACTCGATTTACTTAAAATCCGGTTTCGTCAACCCTGTATTTTGGCTATATCGTTCAGGAGGGCGACTGTCGTGATGAATCGGTCTGGGATTCTTAAATCTGTGAATCCGACTTTGCGCAAATGCGAATATCATGCCACGCTATGTGGATGATAGCGGAGGGCATCGTCCTTCCGCTCGGTACGTTTGATAAACAGGAGACCGCGCCATGAATCGCCCTACTCGTATTACCCTTGCCGTGCTACTCGCCACGGCCCCCTTCTCGGCACAGTCGGTTGAGCTGGCAGGCAAGCAGCTGGAGCTCTACGGTAAGGTCCACCTCTCGCTCGATTACGGTGACCCTGACGCAAGTGGTCAAGATAGCCAGTTCAGTGTCTCCAACAACTCCACACGCATCGGCTTCAGGGGGCAGCACGAGGTCAACCCGGATCTCATGCTGGGCTGGCAGTATGAGCAGGGCGTTGGGCTGGATAGCGGTGGCGGCCAGTTCGGCACACGCAATAGCTTCCTCTCGGTGCAAGGCGGCATGGGCGAGATTCGCGCCGGCCACCACGACACCCCCTCCAAATCGATGGGCTCTGCCTGGGCGATGTTTAGTGACACGGTGGGGGATCGCCGTGCCATCCTCGGCGCC
The DNA here is from genome assembly GCA_051747405.1 of Pseudomonadota bacterium. Taxonomy (GTDB): domain Bacteria; phylum Pseudomonadota; class Gammaproteobacteria; order Thiohalomonadales; family Thiohalomonadaceae; genus JAPHTQ01. The sequence goes on along the minus strand of JBNJGC010000053.1, from coordinate 13,516 downwards.
TACACCGGCTACGGCAACGTGCTCAACGACAGGGCGGACAACGCGCTGCTCTATCTGGGGCGCTTCTCCAACCTCTCTGTCAGCGCTATGTACTCCTCAAGCAATCCATCAGCGGATACCAGCGGCGGCCTTGACGATAACGATTTTGACCTTGGGAGTCTTGCGCTGAGCTACGACCTTGGGCAGCTTAACCTCTCCGCCGCCGCAGAGAGCTGGTCACTCGACCCTGTTAATGGCACAGAGAAGGTCGACAACCTGCGCCTGGCCGCCCGCTACCGGTTGGAGAGTCTGCGTTTTGGCGCCATCTACGAAACCACCGATAGCGACGACGATGTCTTCAATCGAGACGCCTGGGGTGTGAACGCCGCGATGGCTCTGAACAGCCAGACTGAGGCCCGCGTCCAGCTACTCATGGCCGACGACTACGAAGGCGTCAGTGATAGCGGTGCCAGCCAGATCGCGCTGGGCTTGTTCAGCCAGCTCGACGAGGCGACCGAAGTTTACGCCGTCTTTACCACTACCAACAATGACGACAACGCCCAATACAAGGGCATTGACGGCGGCCACGGCGACGAACTGGGGACCGAAGCCGGTGGTTCACCCTCGGCGATCTCCGTGGGCGGCGTATTGAAGTTCTAAGGTGAAAATATCACCTGAAGTCTATGGATAGCCGACAGCTCAAATACAGGAGAAGGTCTTACCTCATTAAAAGCCTTGTCATTCCCGTCTGTTCGGGGCGGGAGTTCAAGCTTCAGAGGTCTGAGTTCCGACCGAAAACGTGCCGTAATGAAGGCTTCAGCCTATTGTGACTCTGCAGCGAGCGGCGCAGAGGTGAGATTCGGGTGTCGGTGGGGCCTGTCGAGGAGGGGGCTCTATGGTCTCGGGGTGTGGATTGTGAGGGTTGCGGAATGATGGGGGTTTCTAACGGGGCTGCTACCCTTGGGAGCAATCCGAAAGTCTCCTGGTGTCTGTTACTCGTCCTTTGTCTCGGCATTGCTCAGCCGACCGGCGCGATGAGTCGTGAATGTGGAAAAGAGCGCTCTTGGGAGCAGAATAGAGAGGATATCGTCAACGTCAATCTGGCAGGGATTGGGATCGTTACTGCCTGGGGTGTTGCTCAGTGGGATTACTTCAGTAACAGCCCTAAGATGGGCAGTGAAGGCTGGTTTGGAAACAGTACCGACGAAGGCGGTGCCGACAAGCTGGGGCATATGTATTCCACCTATGTCACTGCGCATGGGCTCTCCTATTTGTATGAAACATGGTGTATCAAACAGGAAGATGCCGCCCTGTATGGTGCGCTATCTTCATTTGCCATAATGGGCTATATGGAGGTTGGTGATTCATTCAGTAGCTATGGGTTTTCAAAAGAGGATTTTATCGCTAACAGCCTAGGCTCGCTGCTGGGGTATTACACATATCTGTCACCTGAGCTGGGCGACAAGATCGATATGCGCATGGAGTACGGGCTTGAGCCAAATAGCAGTGATGTCAGCACGGATTATGAGAATACGAAATACCTGTTTGCCCTAAAGCTTAACGGCTTTGATGCTTTTCGTGACTCCTTTTTGAAACATGTTGAGCTGCAAGCCGGTTATTATGTGCGAGGCTTTGACGATTCGCTCGAAACACGAGAGCGAAATCTCTTTTATGGTGTGGGGATCAATCTGACCGATCTGTTCCGAAGACACTCTTACAATAGGACATCCACACTCCTCAAGTATGTCCAAGTTCCGGGAACAAACGTGGAGTTTGTTAGAGACTTGAACGAGTAGCGATCCTTTCCCTTTTAAAAGGGGTCAAAGCCCTTTAATTTGCCTATTCTCTGTGCTAGTTTCTCCTTACGCGATACATTAGAGAGACGCCATGCCTAGAAAACCCCGTTTCTTCCTTCCCGGAATGCCGGTCCATATCGTACAGCGCGGCCACAGTCGTGAGCCCGTCTTCTTCGATGAAAGTGATTATCAGGCCTATCTGCGCTGGGTGAAGGAGGGCACGGAGCGCTACAGGGTGAAGATTCACGCCTATGTTCTGATGACCAACCATATCCATATCCTTGCCACGGCGGGCGATACGGATGGCATCACGCGGATGATGCAGTATGTCGGTAGGCGCTATGTGCCCTATATCAATCATACTTACGGCAGCAGCGGTTCGATCTGGGAGGGGCGCTACAAGGCCAGTCTGATCCATGATGAGGAGTATTTGCTCAGCTGCATGCGCTACATCGAGTTGAATCCGGTAAGGGCGGATATGGTGCGCTCGCCGGCGCACTACCGCTGGTCGAGTTATCGCTTCAATGCCCAGGGTAAGGAGAATGATTTGTTGACGCCGCACCATCTCTACACGGCGTTGGGGCAGAGCAGGAAAAGCCGACAGGAGGCCTATAAGGCGCTGTTCAAGGCGCATCTGGATGATGGCATGTTGGATGATATCCGCGCGGCTTGGCACTCCGGTACGCCGCTTGGTAATGAGCGTTTCAGGCAGAAGGTCGAAGCCAAGTTGAAGTGCAAGGTGGGGCAGGCGCGCAGGGGACGACCGAAGAAGCGGGCGAGTGAGGAGCGGGCAGCCTCGTCTCGAAAGGGTGGGAAAGCAATGCGCGCAGGATAAGTGACAGGGTTCACGCGCTGCTACACTAGCACTAGGTTGCATCGAAGTGGGTGTTTGTCAGCGGGCGGCTTTTGGCCTTGCGCGCTATCGTTCAGGGTGTGGATTAGCTTTTGATATCAATGTCTTGGTGTTGATTGTGTGCCGTCCGCCTCTCATCCCCTTGCTTTGCCGGCCTTCCACATTCGCTACGCAAGGAGGAGAGGATGCTTGGTGATCGCCAGGTTATCGCGATTTACGATGAGCGTATGTTGGCTCATTGCCCGAATGCGGATGTGCCGTTTCTGCCGGGGCGTCTCGACCGGCGGGTGCGGGAGATCCTTGCCGGCCTGGTGGTGAAGTGGGCCTATCCGGAGCATCCTGGACGGCTGAAGGCGATTATACAGCTGCTTGAGCGGGAACCGGTCCCGGGTGTTCGCTTTGAGACCGGTGTGGCGGCGACGCGCGAACAGCTCGCACGGGTACATACTACCTCGTATCTGGAGACCATCTACGCCCTGCGTGGTCAAAATGCCTGGCTCGATGTGGATACCACTGCCGTCTCACCGGGCAGTGTGGAGGCGGCGGAGGTGGCCGCGGGTAGCGCCGTTGCCGCGGTGGAGGCGGTGGTGGCGGGGCGCACCGGCAGCGCGTTCGCGCTGGTGAGGCCGCCAGGCCATCATGCGGAGTCGGTTCGAGCGCGCGGTTTTTGTCTGTTCAATAACACGGCGGTGGCGGCGGCCCATGCGCGGACGGCGCTGGGGTGTGAGCGGGTGCTGATTGTGGATTGGGATGTACACCACGGTAATGGCACCCAGGAGATCTTCTGGACGGATCCGAATGTAATGGTGTTCGATACCCACCGTGCCGCGCCGTTCTATCCGGGCTCCGGCATGCTTGAGGAGGTCGGTGTCGGTTTGGGGGAGGGGGCCACCATCAATGTGCCCTTGCCGGGCGGTTCCGGGGATGCGGCCATGCTCAAGGCGTTTCGCGAGATCCTGGTCCCGGCGGCGGACTTCTTCAAACCGGATCTGGTGCTGGTCTCGACAGGGTTCGACATGCACCGCTTTGACTTGGCGCTTAATGTCAGTATAGCGGGTTTCGCGGCGTTGACCGGGGTCGTCCAGGGTATCGCTGATCGGCACTGTGGGGGGCGGCTGGCGATGATCCTGGAGGGGGGCTATCACTTGGAGTCGCTCTCCCAGGGCGCGCGCGCTGTACTGGAGGTGCTGGCAGGGGCCGAGCCTGCCGATCCACCGGAGAGTGGCACCACGGAGGTGGCCGCGGCGGCGGCGTTTCATCGCAGCGCGTTTATCCCGGAGTGAAGCAGCAAATACACCTAAACGAAAATAGTTCTGGCTAAATGGTGGAACTGTGCTAGAGTGAAGGGGCTACAGAGATTGTAATCGGTGTATCAAGCAGTTCCTTCCAAGTTCTTCTCGAAAATCCTTTCATTACCTGTACGCACAACCCTTTTTAATTATTACTATTCAGGTGAATATCATGGCTACAGGTACTGTAAAGTGGTTTAACGAAGCTAAAGGTTTTGGTTTTATCTCTCAGGACGACGGTGGTGCGGATGTGTTTGTACACTTCAGCGCTATCCAGGGCTCGGGCTTCAAAACCCTGGCCGAATCTCAGGCAGTCAGTTTTGACGTTGAGAATGGGCCGAAGGGCCCGCAAGCGAGCAGCGTTACTCCCCAGTAAGCTCCGCTTCCACCTGACCCTGCTCTTTGACGAGAGCGGGGTGCAGGGGCCAGTCGAGGCCGGTGTTTCTTTCCCGTGTAAGGGAGAGGAAGCCGGCCTTCTCTGTTTTTGAGGCGTCCCCCACCCTGACAAGATTTTTCACCGCAGAGGCGCTGACGCCGCCATGGAGGGCGGTGATAGACAATGCATGGACCACTAGGCTCTGTCATTGCATCGCAGCATGCGCCCCCGGACGGGGCAGCCTGGACTAAGAGCTATGCGCTTCTCAGTAACCTTCGCCCCCTTTGCGCCTTTGCGGTGAATACAGTTTGGCGGCAGGGTTGAGTGGTTACCTTAATGTTTACTTGAAGCCGTCCCAATTTGACAACATACAGATGCTTACTAGACTGAGTCACCCGCACTTGGATTATAGGAGGAGTGTGCCCGCAAGCGTTCCAAGGAGAGAAAGATGAAGATAATACGCAAAGGTGGCCGTTTTTCATTATGGATTGGCGCACTTGTTGTCACTGCATTTGTGACCGGATGCAGCAGTGACAATAATAGTACGACTACTACCCCAACCGATACCCCTACCGATCCAGCTGCACTCACGGTGGTTTCAACCAATCCTGACGATGGTGCAACCGCTATTGCTACAAACCAAAGTGTCATGGCGACATTTAGTGAGGCAATGGATGAGACTACGCTTGATGACACGAGCTTCACCGTGCAAGGTGATAACGAGCCGGCGACCGTCGGTAGTGTCACCCTGGATGACGCTAGCAACACGGCGGTCTTTACGCCAACCAGCGATCTCAGCGCAAGTACTGACTACACTGCTACCCTTACCACTGCTGCGACAAGCTCTAGCGGTAAAACCATGGCCAGCGACTATGTCTGGAGCTTTGCGACTGGAACCGCAACAGACGATGCTTCTCCTACGGTAAGCAGCACAGAACCTGCTGATAATACCACTGATTTTTACCTTAACAGAAACATTACAGCCACCTTTTCCGAGTCGCTGAATCCCGCTACCGTCGACGCAAGCAGTTTCACGGTGGAAGAGACGACGAGTGGGACAGTCGTAGCAGGGGTTGTGAGCTACAATGACGCTGTAATGCAGGCGACGTTCAACCCGGATAGTAATCTTTCGGCGTCCGTAGATTACACCGCCACCCTCACTACGGGTGTTGAGGATTTAGCCGGTAATGCACTGGCAGCCAATTACGTTTGGAGCTTCTCGGGTGTGGAGGTGTCACCTACCCTGTCGCCGGTGGACCTCGGCACTGCCGCCGATTTTACGATACTGGCCAAGACCGGTATTTCCAAGACCGGTACATCTGGAACCATGATAACGGGTGATATCGGTGTTAGCCCGGAGGCGCTGAGTGCTATAACCGGTTTTTCAGAGACGCTTGATGCCTCTGGTACTTATGCGACGTCACCCTATGTGACAGGTGGAATCTATGCGGCAAACCTGGCAGACCCTACGCCGACTAAAATGACGACGGCCGTTAGTGATATGGAAACCGCATACAGTGACGCGGCTGGAAGAACGCTGCCCGACTTTACCGAGCTCGGTGCCGGTAATGTTACCGGAATGACACTGGAGCCCGGCCTTTACAAGTGGGGCACTAACGTCTTAATCAATGAGGCGGGAGTGACCTTATCGGGTAGCAGCACTGATGTTTGGATTTTCCAGATAGCCGGCGACCTGATTGTGGATAACGCCGCTAGCGTAACTCTGGCTGGTGGCGCACTACCTGAAAATATCTTCTGGCAGGTGGAGGGGGGTACAGGTGTATCCATTGGCACTACTGCTGAGTTCAGTGGTGTTGTGCTGGCGCAGAAGGCGATCACGGTTAACACTGGCGCAACGATCAACGGTAGGTTGTTGGCGCAGTCTGCGGTAACGCTGGATAGTAATGCCGTTACAGAACCATAGCCGAGTGTGCTATAGCCACTGCGAAACTCAGTAGCGGCTATGTCAGTCAGGCGCTGAGCGAGCACCAAAAAGGATCTTTAAGATCCTTTTTTTTGTTCTGCCTCGATCAAGTTCAATCCTCCTCCTTCTCGTCGTCTGCTGGAGGGAAGGGTTGGTGTGTCGTTTTGCACGAAGCTGTGGACTCCGTTTGTGCGCTCAGCGGCGCATTTTGATGAATTCGTCTGCAGACATCGGTTTGGCCAGGGCGAAGCCTTGTGCGGTGTGGCAGCCGTTGGACCTTAGGAATTCGATCTGCTCGCTGCTCTCTACACCCTCGGCAACGATCTGAAGGTTAAGGGTGTTGGCCATGGCGATGATCGCTTGGGTGATGGCGAGATCGTCCAGGCTGCCCGGTAGTTGTTTGATGAATACCTGGTCGATCTTGATCGCGTCGATGGGCAGGTGGCGCAGGTGGCTGAGGGAGGAGAAGCCGGTGCCGAAGTCGTCGATGTAGACGGTGGCGCCCATTTGGCGCAGCAGCTGCAGCGTCTTTACGCTGTATTCGAAGTTGGGCATGGCGGCGCTTTCGGTGATCTCGATCCCGAGCCACTGGGCAGGCATGCCGGTCTCGTCGAGGATCTCGCCGATCCGCTCGACTAGGTTGGTCTGCATGAACTGGTGGGGGGAGAGGTTGATGGAGAGGCAGCCGATATCGATGTCCTGTTTGACCCACTCCATATATTGTTGGGCCGCGGTCTGCATCACCCAGTATCCGATATCGACGATGAGGCCACTCTCTTCGGCGATGGTGATGAACTCAGCGGGCGCTATTGCGCCTTTGGCAGGGTGGTTCCAGCGCAGTAGGGCTTCGACGCCGGCGATGTCGCCGGTAGCCAGGTCGAATTGGGGCTGGTAGGCGAGTGAAAGACCGCAGCTTACCAGTGCCTGACGCAGCTCCTGCTCCAGATCGAGCCGTTCGACGAGCCTCTCATTGAGATTGGGTGTATAGGTGTGGAAGGTGTTGCGCCCCATGTCCTTGGCCTTGTACATGGCGGTGTCGGCGTGCTTCATCAGGTGCTCTTCACTGATGCCGTGTTCAGGGTAGAGGCTGATCCCTACACTCATGCTGATGTGGTAGAGGCGGCCTTCGAGGTTGACCGGGCTGGAGATGGCGCTGATGAGCTTCTTGGCGACTTGGTTGGTGTCTTTGTGGCTGTGTGCGTCGGGCAGGATAACCACGAACTCGTCACCGCCGAGGCGGGCGACGGTGTCGTTGTCGCGTAGGTTGCACTTGAGACGTTCGCCCACCTTTTGCAGTAAGAGGTCGCCGACTGTGTGGCCCATGGAGTCGTTGATGCTTTTGAATCGGTCGAGGTCCATCACCAGCAGGGCGAAGGGTTGGCCGCTGCGCTGCGACTGGCTGAGCTGGTGTTTGAGCCGGTCGAGGAAGAGGTGGCGGTTGGGCAGGCCGGTGACACCGTCGTAGTAGGCGAGTTGGTGCAGGCGGCGGCGTACGTTCTCCTCGCGGGTGATGTCGGAGAAGACGCCGACGTAGTAGAGGGGCACTCCCCACTCGTCTTGGATGGTGGTGATGCTGAGCCATTCGGGAAAGACCTCGCCGCTGGCGCGGCGGTTCCAGATCTCGCCTTGCCAGTGACCGCTGTTGTTGAGATCCCGCCACATATTGCGATAGAACTCACGGTCCTGTTTGCCGGAGCGTAGCAGCGCCGGGGTGCGACCAATGACCTCATGCTCATCGAAGCCGGTGGTTTGGATAAAGGCGCGGTTGACGTAGCAGATGTTGTTGTCGCGATCGGTGATCATGACCCCTTCGAGCGCGGAGTCGAGAGCGCGGCTGCGTACCTCCAGTTCCAGCGTCAGCTTGTGCAGGCGGGTGATGTCGTTGATGGTGATGAGCCACGAGGGTTCACCCAGTGCATGGGCCTCGGTGCGGCGCAGGTGGAGCAGGGTGTGGAGGGTGTCGCCATTGGGTAGTTTGAGTTGGAGCTTCTGTTCGCTCTGCTGTTGGTGGCTTTTGAGTTTGTGAGTGAGTGCGGGGAGATCGCGGTCGACGACAAACCGCGCCAGCGGATGGCGCAGGAGCTGGTCACGCCCGCGTTGGAGCAGTGCGCTCATGGAGTGGTTACACTCGAGAATGATGCCGACGCTGTCGAGGGTGCAGTAGGCGACCGGCGCCGAGTCGTAGAGTTGGGTGTACTTGTCGCGGGCCAATATCAGGGTTTGCTGGGTGCGGCGCAGCTCTTCGTTCTGTAGCTCCAGCTCCGCCTCGTGGACACGCAGCTCGTGCAGCAGTGCCGGGATCTCGTGCGGCTGAAGGCTTACCGCCTCAGCCGCCAGGGTGGGCTTGACGCGGGATTCGGCACGCTGTCGAAGATGCTCAAGATCCATGGTTTCAGTTTTCATCGTTTACCGGTTGCCCTATGAGACTCATGCCGATGGGTTGACCGTGGTCATCGTAGATGACGGTGTTGTTCCAGTGCACGGAGAGGTGCGCCCCTTTGGCGGTCAGGATGTTGCACTCGAAGTGGCGCGGGGTCTCTGCCGATGCCTCGATAGAGTGTGAGTGGATTCGCTCGATCTCATCCCGTTGCGCCTCCGGCACCAGCCGTTCGATTAACCTCTCTCCCAGCAGTTGGCTTCTGTGCCAGCCGGTCTGTGCCAGAAGAAAGTCGTTGACGAAGAGGATTGTGCCGTCCTGCCCGACCTGCAGGGCGAGCATGTCGAGGTTCTCCAGCGTGGAGCGGAAGAGGTGTTCGGAGCGCTCCAGTGCCTCTTCGGCGTGGCGCGCTTCGGTGATGTCCTGCACGATGCCGATCATGCGCGTGGCCTGCCCGCGGTTGCCGGTCTGGACCATGCCGTTCTCCTGCACCCAGCGCACGGTGCCGTCGCCCCAGGTGATGCGGTGTTTGACCTGAAAGGGTCGCTCGGGGTTGTCGATGCACTGGTTTACCTCGCGTTCGAGCATTTGACGATCGTCTTTGTGGACGATGCTGAGGAAGGTGTCGTAGCGACCGTCGAATGCGCCCGGCTGGAGACCGAACATGGTCTCGATGGTTTCGGACCAGATGAGCTCGTTCCGGGTGATGTCCCAGTCCCAGTTGCCGATGTTGGCGGCCTGTTGCGCCAGCCGGTTGCGCTCTTCGCTGAGCAGGAGTTCCTCCTGCAGCTTTCGGCTGGCGTTGATGTTGACGAAGGTGAGCAATACCCCGGTGTAGGTGTCCGGCCCGGCGCGGTAGGGGAAGATGCGCACTAGATAGTTGTTGCCGCTGCGGTCCTGCACCTCCTGCTCGAACGATTCGTGGGAGCGGTTGGTGCGCTCGACCAGGTCGTGCAGGTCGATGTCGACAAGGTCGTGGCTGAGGTGGCTGAAGGGGCGCCCCATGTCCTTGTCGATGATGCGGATGAAGCGGGTCACTTCGTGGGTGTAGCGGCGAATCTCCAGGTTGTGATCCAGGAACAGGGTGCCGATGCGGATGTTGCAGAGCAGGTTGTCCATGTCGTTGTTGACTTCGATAAGCTCGGCGATCTTGCTCTGGTGTTCGGCGTTGACGGTGTAGAGCTCCTCGTTGACCGACTGCAACTCTTCGTTGGTCGATTGCAGCTCCTCGTTGCTGGCGAGCAGCTCTTCGTTGGTCGCCTGGAGCTCTTCGTTGGAGGTCTCCAGCTCCTCCACGGTGGCCTGCAGGTTTTCGCGGGTAAATTGAAGCTCCTGCTCCAGGTCGTTGATGCGTTGCTCGGCCTCTTTGCCGATATCGTAGCTGGGCGAGTCGGCCTCGCCGTTCCCGCTGATTGGGCGCACTCGCTCTTCGATGAAGATGCCGATGAGCGGGTCTTGGGCTTTTGTCGTCGGCAGCAGGCGGATGTGCATATCCACGGCGCGACCGTGGCTGGCATCACTGCTGAGGTGGATGTTGCTGTAGTCGATCTCCTTGCGCGATTTGAGCACCTTCTGCACACCGGTGGCGATGGGGATGGCCAACTCCTTGCGCGCCAGTTTGCTGATATCGACCTGCATCTTGCCGGTGGGGAACTGCAGGTAGTCGGTGGCGTCGCCGACCACGTGCAGCAGCTCCATGTTGTCGTTGATCACCATGGTCAGCGGCAGGTAGTGGCCGCTGATGCCTTTGAGCAGGCGCTCTGAGATGCGCTCCTCCTCGTGCATGTGCGAGCGGTAGCCACGCACCACCGGATTGGTGGCGGGGCGTATCAGTTTGCCGCTGGCGTCGAAGGAGATGGCCTGCTCGGAGAGGGCGTCACGGCGTTTGCGTCCGCGGGAGCGGTAGAGCTTCCACTTGTGGTGCAGTGGCTCGAAGGCGTCGGCCAGGTCGCCGGTGGTCTCGCTGGTGCCGAGAAAGAGCAGGCCGTCGGGGTTGAGCGAGAAGTTGAACAGCTCCAGTACGCGCTGCTGCAGCACCGGTTGCAGGTAGATCATCAGGTTGCGGCAGGTGACCATGGCGATGTTGGTGAAGGGGGGGTCTTTGATCACGTTGTGCTGGGCGAAGACCACCATCTCACGGATGTGGCGGGCGATCAGGTAGTCATTTTCGCGCCGGTGGAAGTATTTGCCCAGCAGGTGCGGCGGTACATCGGCGGAGATGCTTTCGGGGTAGACGCCGGTGCCGGCGGTGGCGATGGCGTCCTTGTCCACGTCGGTGGCGAAGATCTTGACCTCCGCCAGTTTGCCGATGTCGGACATGACCTCGTGGCAGAGGATGGCGATGCTGTAGGCCTCCTCGCCGGTGGAGCAGCCGGCGACCCAAATGCGGATGGGCTTGTTGTCGTGTTCGCGCAGCAGGTCCGGCAGCCACTTTTCTTCGAGGTGGCGGTAGGCCTGGGGGTCGCGAAAGAAGCTGGTGACGCCGATCAGAAGGTCCCGGTGGAGGGCGTCGATCTCGGGGGTGTAGCTCTCCATGTAGCGCACGTAGTCGCGCAGCGAGAGGAGCTGGTTGACGCTCATGCGCCGTTCGATGCGGCGCACCATGGTGCTGGGTTTGTAGTAGGTGAAGTCGACGCCGGTCTTCTCGCGCAGCAGGGCGTAGATGCGGGTGGTGCTGTCTTCGTCGCTGAGCAGGGTATCCGGGGATTCCGACTTCTTCGCGTAGGGGTGGTGGACGTAGGAGATGAGCTGCTGCGGCATCTCCTCGGGCGGCAGCACATAGTCCACCAGGCCGGTGGCGATGGCCGAGCGGGGCATGCCGTCGAAGGTGGCGGTCTCCTCGTCCTGCACCATCACCATCCCTACACGCTCCTTGATGGCGCGAATGCCGCGGGTGCCGTCGGAGCCGGTGCCGGAGAGGATGATGGCCACCGACTTGTCGCCCTGATCTTCGGCCAGGGAGGCGAGGAAGATGTCGATGGGCAGGTTGATGCCGCCGTTGCGTTTTTGCTCGGTGAGCAGCAGCTTGCCGTGGAAGATGCGCAGGTCGTGGTTGGGGGGGATCAGGTAGACGTGGTCGGCCTCCACCTCCTCACCCTCTTCGGCGCGGTTGACCGGCATCTCGGTGCGCTTGGAGAGCAGCTCCGCCATCAGGCTTTTGTAGTCGGGCGAGAGGTGCTGCACCACGATAAAGGCGCAGCCGCTGTCGCTGGGCATGTGTTTAAAGAAGGTGTCGATGGCCTCAAGCCCGCCGGCCGAAGCGCCTATGACGACGTAGTGAGAGGGTTTGGCGGCGTGATCTTGGGGCTGAGTCATTGCTTAGGGTGATCCCGGTGGCGTGCCGTTAGGTGTGTTAAGCGCCATCTTAGTGGCCTATACTGGTGCGGTAAAGGTGGTAAATACTCAGTGTACTTGAGTAGAAATACTCAGTCAGAAGGGGGTAATGAGTAATGAGTGAACGAGGGACCTCGGGAGCGGATATACACCGTGCCGACGGCAATGTGGTGCCGCAGGTCTATACAGTGAACCCCGATCCGGTGGGGAGCAGCGTCACCGCCCGCAGTCTCGCTTCGGCGCAGATACGCTGCCAAAATTTTACCTCCCCGGCGGAGCTGCTGAAGGCGCTCCCCTTGGCATCGGCCGCCTGCCTGATGTTCGACTTCGTTCTGCCGGAGATGAGCGGTCTGCAGCTGCTTGAGCGGTTGCGCCGTCGTGGCTGTTTTCATCCGGTTGTCTTTACCTCCACCCGCATCGACCCGGAGGTGGTGGTGACGGCGATGAATCGCGGTGCCTTCGGCTTTATCAAGCGGCCATTCAATTCGGTGGAGATTGTCGACACGGTGCAGCGCGCGCTGATCCTCGACCAGTCGCTGTCGCCCTACATCCGCAGCGCACTGGACTATCGCCAGCGCAGAGAGCGGCTCAGTAAGCGCGAACATACGGTGTTGGCGCTGCTCGAGCTGGGCAGAACCGCCCGTGAGATCGGCGGCGAGTTGAACCTGAGTGTGCGCACGGTGGAGAACCACCGGGCACGCATTTTTCAGAAGCTGAATATTCGCCAGAGCGCGCAGTTGATGCAGCGGGTGACCAGCCTGAACCTGTTGCGGGCGCAGGGGACCATCGACTGAAGCCCCAGGTCGGGTCGTGGATGCCGTATAATGGGCGCATGATGTGCACTTACCCGACGCCAGCCGATACGGTAGAGACCGAGATCGAGGTGAAAAAGAGCCGCTTTATCGCCCGAGCGACCAAGGCGGGTAGCCGGGAGGAGGCGCTGGCGTTCATCGAAGAGGCCAAGCGCGACTTTCCCGATGCCCGCCACCACTGCTGGGCCTACCTGCTCGGCAATCCCGAATCGGCCTCCAGCGCCGCCCAGAGTGATGACGGTGAACCCTCCGGTACGGCGGGAAAGCCCATCCTCAACGTGGTCCAGCATAAGGGGGTCGGTGATGTGGTGGTGGTGGTGATTCGCTACTTCGGTGGGGTCAAGCTGGGGGCGGGCGGTCTGGTGCGCGCCTATAGCGGCGCCGCCGAGGCGGCTATGTCCACCCTTGCGGTAGCCCGGGCTGTTGCCATGCAGCCGTTGACGCTGCTGATGGATTTCGCCAAAGAGCAGCCGGTGCGCCACTGGCTGGCGCAGCATGGCGGCGAGCTTGTCCAGGTGGCGTATGCGGAGCAGGTGGTGATGGATGTGAGTGTGGCGCAGGAGAGCCGCGAAGCGTTGACCGCCTTTTGTGAGGCGCACCGTGTGCGGGTTAAAAGCGGTTCGTAACCACCAGTGCCCCTATTCTCAGCTTTAGCTCAGCGTGCTTCATGCCGGGTCAGCCTCTGGTATACACCGAGGCCGACGACGACAAGAACGGCTGCGATCAGCAGCAGGGTGGGGTAGAGCAGGGTCGTGATATCGTTTTTTCCGGCATCAA
>JBNJGC010000052.1:0-15147 GCA_051747405.1 Pseudomonadota bacterium | reverse complement strand
GCAATGGGTGGATTCGACCCCTCGCTTGCGAGGGGGACGCACTTGAGTGCGCCCGCAGGGTGGCGCGCAGCGCCATCCACCCCGACCCCATCTTTCAATAAAACCGGGGTCGGTGGCGGCAGTCTATCGGAGACGAAAAAGCCCGACGTTAAGCCGGGCTCTTGAGTATGGTGGCAATGGGTGGATTCGACCCCTCGCTTGCGAGGGGGACGCACTTGAGTGCGCCCGCAGGGTGGCGCGCAGCGCCATCCACCCCGACCCCATCTTTCAATTAAACCGGGGTCGGTGGCGGCAGTCTATCGGAGACGAAAAAGCCCGACGTTAAGCCGGGCTCTTGAGTATGGTGGCAATGGGTGGATTCGAACCACCGACCCCATCATTATGAGTGATGTGCTCTAACCAACTGAGCTACATTGCCAGTATTTGGGAGGGCGCAATTTTGCTGTGTAACGGCCTGTGTGTCAAGCCCTAGACGTTAAAGCGGAAGTGCATCACGTCGCCGTCTTTGACGATGTAATCTTTGCCTTCCAGGCGCAGCTTGCCGGCCTCTTTGGCGCCTTGCTCGCCGTTGCAGGCGATAAAGTCGTCGTAGGCGGTGACCTCGGCGCGGATGAAGCCTTTTTCGAAGTCGGTGTGGATGACGCCGGCGGCCTGGGGTGCGGTGGCGCCGATAGGGACGGTCCAGGCGCGTACCTCTTTGACCCCGGCGGTGAAGTAGGTCTGTAGCCCCAGTAATTGGTAACCGGCGCGGATCACGCGGTTGAGGCCGGGCTCTTCCAGGCCGAGTTCATCGAGGAAGGCCTGTGCCTCTTCGGCTTCCAGCTCTACCAGCTCGGACTCGATGGCGGCGCAGACGGCCACCACCTCGGCGTTCTCCTCGGCGGCCTGTTTGTGCACGGCATCCAGCTGCGGATTGTTGTCGAAACCGTCTTCGGCGACGTTGGCGATGTACATCATCGGTTTGATGGTGAGCAGGTGCAGCTCGTAGATGAAGTCGCGTTCGTCGTCGCTGAGCTCGAGGGTGCGGGCCAGTTTGCCGTCGGCCAGGCCGTCACGGACCTTTTCGAAGGCGCTCAGGCGCGCTTTGGCCTCCTTGTCGCCGCTTTTGGTCATTTTGGCTACGCGCTGGACGCCTTTCTCTACGGTCTCCAGGTCGGCCAGCATCAGCTCGGTGTTGATCACTTCGATGTCGCCCAGCGGGTCGACCTTGCCGGAGACGTGGACGACGTTGTCGTCCTCGAAGCAGCGGATTACCTGGGCGATGGCGTCGGTTTCGCGGATGTTGGCGAGGAATTTGTTACCCAGCCCCTCCCCCTTGGAGGCGCCGGCGACCAGGCCGGCGATATCGACAAACTCCATGGTGGCGGGGAGTACCCGCTCGGGTTTGACGATGGCCGCGAGTTTGTCCAGCCGAGGGTCGGGGACCGGTACGACACCGACGTTGGGCTCGATGGTGCAGAAGGGGTAGTTCTCGGCCTGAATGCCGGCCTTGGTCAGGGCGTTGAAGAGGGTCGATTTGCCGACGTTGGGCAGACCGACGATGCCGCATTTGAATCCCATAAGCTCTAGTTTCCCGGTTCAGCCTGTAGGGGGTGACTTTTCAGCTGCCCCCCATGGGCTCAGTTTTTCGTGTGGAGGCGATTCATCGCCTTTTGCGTCTCGCCGCTGATCGCCAGGGGCATGACCTCCAGGGCCATGTCGATGGCCTGCTCCATCAGGCGCTGCTCGTCGGCGGGGGCCTTGCCCAATACGTAGCCGGTGACCTGTGAGCTGTGGCCGGGGTGGCCGACACCGATGCGCAGGCGCTGAAACCCCTTGTTGTTGCCCAGCTGGGCGATGGTGTCGCGCAGGCCGTTGTGGCCGCCATGGCCGCCGCCGGTCTTCAGGCGCGCCTCGCCCGGCGGTAGGTCCAGCTCGTCGTGGGCGAGCAGAATGTTTTCGGGGGCGATCTTGAAGAAGTTGGCCAGCGCCGCGACGGCCTGACCGCTTCGGTTCATGAAGGTCAGTGGCTTGAGTAGCCAGATTGCTTCGCCGTCGAGGTGGATCTTGCATACCTCGCCGTGGAATTTGGTTTCGCTCTTGAAGTTACCGCCGTGTTGACGGGCGAGCGCGTCGACAAACCAAAAACCGGCGTTGTGTCGCGTCGGCTCATACTTGGGCCCGGGGTTACCCAGGCCGACGATGAGTTCAATGCGCGACGACAACGCCGGTTCTCCTTGGTTTACGACGGGCGGGGCTTATTCGCCTTCGCCTTCAGCGGGAGCTTCGCCGCCCTCATCCTCGTCGGCCTCTTTGCTGGCGCGGGTCTTGTGGATGGCTGCGATGGCCTGGTCGTGGTCGTCACCGTGGAGCAGCTCTACCAGCTCGACCCCTGCGGGCAGTTTGACGTCGCTCAGGTGGAGGATCTGTTCGATCTCAAGGCCGTCCATATCCACTTCCAGGTACTCGGGCAGGTCTTTGGGCAGACACTGAACCTCGACCTCGGTCATGTTGTGGGTGACAACGCCGCCCTTCTTCACGCCCGGTGAGCTCTCCTCGTTGATAAAGTGCAGCGGTACGTGCATCTTGATCTTCTCCTTGTCGGAAACGCGCATGAAGTCGGCGTGCAGTAGCAGCGGCTTGGACGGGTGGCGCTGCAGATCCTTGAGTACCGCCTTCTCGGTCTTGCCATCGACATCGAGGCTGAGGATGTGGGAGTAGAAGGCCTCGTTCTCCAGGCTGTGGACCATATCGTCGTGGTCCAGGCTCAGGGCCATCGGTTCGGCGTCACCGCCGTAGATAACTGCCGGGAACTTGCCCGCACGACGCAGGCGGCGGCTCGCACCTTTCCCCATGTCGCTGCGCACTTCGGCAGTGATAGTGAATTCATTACTCATTGTGTTTCTCCACAGTTAGATAAATAAACCACCTGTTGAAGGTGGTTCTCTGCCCGTCACCCGCGACCAGGTGACGGCGTTTCAGGGCCGCAGTGGCGACCGCTGTTTGGCCTGACTGCCTGGGCAGTCGGGATCAATCCATATAGAGTGAGCTTACCGATTCGTCGTTGTTGATACGGCGAATGGTCTCGGCCAGCATCTCGGCAATGGAGACCTGGCGGATGTTGTCACAGGCCCGCGCCTCGGCGCTGAGCGGGATGCTGTCGGTCACCACCAGCTCGTCGAGCTGGGAGTTGGCGATATTCTCCACCGCCGGGCCCGAGAGGACCGGGTGGGTGATGTAGGCCTTGACCTTGGCGGCGCCGTGCTCTTTGAGGGCGTTGGCGGCCTGGCACAGGGTGCCGGCGGTGTCGACCAGATCGTCGATGAGTACGCAGCTGCGGTCGGTCACATCGCCGATGATATGCATGATCTGGGCGACGTTGGCCTTGGGGCGGCGCTTGTCGATGATCGCCAGATCCGCATCGTCGAGCCGCTTGGCCAGGGCGCGAGCGCGCACCACGCCGCCGACGTCGGGGGAGACCACCATCAGGCTCGGGTCGGTGTTCTTCCAGATGTCGCCCAGCAGGATGGGTGAGGCGTAGACGTTGTCCACCGGGATATCGAAAAAGCCCTGGATCTGGTCCGCATGCAGGTCGACGGTCAGCAATTTGTTGAAGCCGACGCTGCTGATCATGTTGGCCACCACCTTGGCGGTGATCGGTACGCGGGCCGAGCGGGGACGGCGATCCTGGCGGGCGTAGCCAAAATAGGGGATAACGGCGGTGACCACACGAGCCGAGGCGCGGCGCATGGCGTCGGCCATGACCAGCAGCTCCATCAGGTTGTCGTTGGTGGGGGCGCAGGTGGGTTGGACGAGAAAGACGTGTTTGCCGCGCACGTTCTCCAGAATCTCGACCATTACCTCGCCATCGCTGAACTTGCCGATAATGGCTTTGCCCAAGGGCATGTCGAGATAGGCCGCGATATCCTGCGCCAGCTGCGGGTTGGCATTACCCGCAAAGACCATCATGTCTGACACCATGAACCCCTTCAGATGCGGTAGTGCGCTAACCGCCGGTTGCCTGAAAAAAATTGATTGGTCGGCAGCAGGCTGAAACAGGGCCGTCTGCCCTGTCCACTGCTCACACCACCAGACGGTGGCGCTGAATGAATATGGCTGGGGCGGCAGGATTCGAACCTGCGCATGACGGGATCAAAACCCGCTGCCTTACCGCTTGGCTACGCCCCATTAAAATCGTCGCTTAACTATGCAGCCCCTTGCGGGTGTGCATAGTTTAAGCGGCGGCCAGTCTCTGCAACAGTGGGGAGCGGTTACGCCCCCGGGCGACGAAGCCCTCCATCTGTTGCGGTCTGGCTGCGAGGACCCGCTCGGCCTGTTGCTGCGTTTCAAAGGCGGCAAAAACGCAGGCGCCGGTGCCGGTCATCATGGCCTTGCCATGTTGGCCGAGCCAGTCGAGTGCTTCGGCCACCGCCGGGTAGTGTTGGCTGACTACGGCTTGGCAGTCATTCTTTCCATGCCCGGCGAGAAAGTCGCGTATTTTGAGGGCTTGAGTGTCTCGTGTCAATTGCGGATCGCAGAAAATTTTCCCGGTGTTGACCTCGACCGGTGGGATCAGTACTACGAACCACGGTTGGGGCAGTGATACCGGGGTGAGGATCTCGCCCACCCCCTCGGCCCAGGCGGCTTGGCCGCGGACGAAGACCGGCACGTCCGCTCCCAGGCTCAGGCCCAGTTCGGCCAGGGTATCGCTCTCCAGGCCCAGCCCCCACAGGTGGTTGAGGGCTACCAGGGTGGTAGCGCAGTCGGAGCTGCCGCCACCCAGTCCGCCGCCCATGGGGAGGCGCTTGTCCAGCCGGATGTCGGCGCCCAGGCGGCAGCCGGTGTGTTGTTGTAGCAGGCGGGCGGCGCGCACCACCAGGTCGTCCGCCTCAGCCACCCCGGGGAGGGCGTTGAGGCGGTGGATGGCCCCGTCGTTACGCGGTGAGAAGTGGAGTGTGTCGCCATAATCGAGAAACTGGAATACGGTCTGCAACAGATGGTAGCCATCTTCGCGCCGTCCGGTGATATGCAAAAACAGATTGAGTTTGGCCGGTGCCGGCCAACCCTCGCCGTTCATGATCCCTCCAGTAGCTGCCAGCGTCGGATTACCAGTTTGACCTTGCCCTGATGGTTGCTGGCAAAGACCCGTCCGGGCAGTTCGTGGCCCTGGTGTTCGGTGTAGTCGCGTAGTTCGATCTCCCAGCCCTGCTGCGCCAGTCGGGTCAGCCGTCCGTGCCGATCCAGCTCCGCCTGGTGGGCGCCCGGGGCGGGGAGGCCGCGTACCCAGTAGCGCAGTGCGGAGACCGGCACCCGCCAGCCGTACTGCTGCGCCAGCAGCGCCTCAGGGTCGTTGGCGCTGATGGAGCTCCCCTGGTCGCTCTGCAGGGTCACCTGCCGGTTGTCGCCGTCGAGTTTGAGGGCGCCCTGGCTCATCGGCGCCGCCAGCATGATGGCGTAGCGTTCGGCGCGCTGCTGCCAGTCGATGCTCACATGCCAACCTTCGTGATCGGTGAGAATGGCGAGGCGACCGGTCAGATCCCAGTGTTGGAGTTGGGCGAGTCTCTGCTGGCGCTGCTCCCAGGCCCGTTGGTTGTCGTCGGGCAGGGGGCGCTCAGGGGTGCTGCTACAGGCGCTGAGCAGGAGCAGCAGGAGGGGGAGCAGCAGGCGCATCAGGGTTCGAACCGCTCCAGTGTCTGCTGCAGTACCCGGTGATCCGGGTCGTACTCGAGCGCTTCGTTCCAGACCTCGCGTGCAGCGGCTTGGTCGCCGCTGACCCAGAGCACCTCGCCCAGGTGGGCGGCGATCTCGGCGTCCTGGAGCTTGTCGGCGGCGCGTTGCAGGTAGTCGAGCGCCTCCTGGTGGCGGCCCAGGCGGTAGAGGGCCCAGCCCATGCTATCGAGAATCGCCGGGTCTTCGGGCTCCAACTCGTAGGCGCGTTGGATGTACTTCAGTCCCTCCTGGTGGCGCTCGGTCTGGTCGACCAGGGTGTAGCCCAGGGCATTGAGGGCCTGGGCGTTGTCCGGGTCTTGTTCGAGGACGCGTTTGAGATCCCGCTCCAGCCAGTCGATGCGACCGTTGCGCTCGGCGGCGAGGGCGCGGGCGTAGAGCAGTTGCGGCTGGCCCTCGAACTCCTCCAAGGCCTCGTCATAGGTCTCCAGTGCGGCCTCGTGCCGCTCCTGGACGGTGTAGAGCTCGGCGATCACCTGATAGCGGGCGATACGCTCCGCATCGCTGCTGAGAGGGAGCTGGCGCAGGTGTTCGACGGCGGCGTCGATCCCTTGGCTGTCGGCAATGAGTTGTGCTGCCTTGAGTTGCGCCTCCATGTAGCGGTCACCGTGGGGGACCGAGCTGTACCAGTCGATGGCGTCCTGCCGGTTTTGGCGGCTCTCGGCGATCTGCCCCAGGGCAAAGCGCGCCTCGGCATCCCGCTCCCCAAGCCGTACCAGGTCGAGCAGGTGGGGCTCGGCATCGTCCATGTCGCCCGCCTCCAGGGCCAGCAGGCCGAGGGCATAGATGACATCGGTATTGTCCGGCAGACGGCGGTTGAGGATACGAAACTGCTCGCGGGCCTCGGACAGCTGTTGTGCGTCGACCAGCATGCGGGCATAGGTCAGGCGCATCTGATCGTTGTCGGGGTCCTGCTCCAGGGCCTCACGCAGACTGTCGGTGGCGTCCTGTTCCTTGCCGAGGGCGTGCAGGACGCGGGCCTGGAGGATCAGACCGTCGCTGTGGCCCGGCTTCTGCTCCAGCAGTCGGCTGAGCAGTTGCTGTGCCGTCTCGTTCTCCTCGTGCTGATTGGCCAGCTGGGCGTGGGCGTAGAGGGCGTGGGGGTTGTCGGGGGCGTCGGCGGTGAGCTCGGCCATGAGCTGCAGCGCCTGCTGCGGGTCGTCCACCCGCGCCAGCAGGTTGGCCACCAGCAGGTAGCCGTGTCCGGGCTGGTTCTCGGGGCTGAAGGCGATGATCCGCTCCAGGTGCGGCAGGCTGGCATCGGCCTGATCGGTGCGGATCAGCAGCGCGGCGAGGGATTGGCGGGCATCGATGCTGCGGGGTTCGAGCTCCACCCAGAGACGGGCGGCACTGAGGGCAGTGGCGGTGTCGCGGGCGTAGACCGCAGCCTGGGTGGCGCGCCGCGCCAGGCGTGGGTCGCCACTCTCCTGGGCGCTTTTGAGGTAGGCATCGGATGAGAGGCGCAGGTGCCCCTCCTGAGCGGCGAACTCGGCGACCAGCAGCTTGTAGAGCAGGCCGGCGCTGAGCTCCACACGGGGCAGCGGCGTGGTTGTCTGCGCCACGGCGGTGTCCGTCTCTACGGCAGTCTCGGGCTCAGCGGCAGGGGCCGTCTCTGCCTCGGGTGGGGCCGAGGCGCAGCCCGTCAGTGCCAGCAGTGTGCCGGCGAGCAGCAGCCTGTGGGGGTTACTCATCAATATCTCCAATGGCCGAAGTCGGCGATCAAATCACTATACCGAATTTTTTGGGGTTTTACCCCCATCCTCAAGGGGCGGTTGGCAATAAGAGGGTGTGGTTGCCGGCACCCGTCCACCGGGCAGCGAGGCCGGTCGGAGATTTTCCAACCCCGCCGCCCCTGCGCGGCAGGCTTGTCCCGCCGACCGTCCGCCCATACTTGCTATAAATGGTCCCGATAGCGCAAAATGGTCAGTTCCTTCAATCTCGCGAACCACCATATCGATGACTCTGCTCGCCCTAGGCATCAACCACAAAACCGCGCCGGTCGATATCCGGGAGCGGGTGGCGTTCACCCCGGAGAAGCTGCCGGTGGCGCTGCGTGAGCTGCACGCGATGAACCGTGTCAGTGAGGTGGCGATCCTCTCCACCTGCAACCGTACCGAGCTCTATTGCGGCGTGGAAGGGGCGGACAGTCAACCGGTGCGTGAGTGGTTCAGCCGCTTCCACCAGCTGAGCATCAGCGAGGTGGAGCCCTACTTCTACAGCCACCCGGACCGCCAAGCGGTGCGCCATGTGCTGCGCGTGGCCAGCGGTCTGGACTCATTGGTGTTGGGTGAGCCGCAGATCCTCGGACAGATGAAGCAGGCCTACAGTTCCGCCAGCCATGCCGGTACCGTGGGCCAACTGCTCAATAAACTGTTTCAGCACACCTTCAGTGTGGCCAAACAGGTACGCACCGACACCGCTATCGGGGCCAGCCCGGTTTCGGTCGCCTTTGCCGCGGTCAGCCTCTCCAGACAGATCTTTAGCGATCTCTCCAAGCATACCGCGCTGCTCATCGGCGCCGGCGAGACCATCGAGTTGGTGGCGCGCCATCTGCACGAGAGCGGTATCGGTCGTATCATCGTCGCCAACCGCACGGTGGAGAAGGCGCACAACCTGGCCAGCGAGTTTGGTGGCTACGCCATCGCCCTCTCCGAGATTCCCGACCATCTGGCGGAGGCGGATATGGTGATCTCCTCCACCGCCAGCCAGTTGCCGATTCTGGGCAAGGGGGCGGTGGAGACGGCGCTCAAGGCGCGCAAGCGTCGTCCGATGCTGCTGGTGGATATCGCCGTGCCGCGCGATATCGAATCGCAGGTGAGCGAGCTGGAGGATGTCTTCCTCTACACTGTGGATGACCTGCAGGAGATCATCAACGAAGGGCTGCGCTCACGCCAGGAGGCGGCCAAGCAGGCCGAGGAGATCATCGACACCCAGGTGACCCACTTCATGAGCTGGCTGCGCTCACTGAGCGCCGTGGAGACCATCCGAGACTACCGCCAGAGCGCTGAGCTGCTGCGCGACGAGGCCCTGGCGCAGGCGACCCGGCAGCTGCGCGCCGGCCAGACGCCGGAGACGGTGCTCAACGAGCTGGCCCGTCAGCTTACCAATAAACTCATGCACAGCCCCTGCTACAGTATGCGCCAGGCCGGCTACGACGGTCGCACCGAGCTGCTGGATGCGGCGCGGGAGCTGTTCAACCTCAAAAGCAACCAATAAAACCGTGAAGCCATCCATTCTCAGCAAGCTGGAGAATCTCTCCGAGCGGCAGCAGGAGATCAGTGCCCTGCTCGCCGACCCCGATACCATCACCGATCAGAACCGCTTTCGCGAGCTCTCGCAGGAGTATGCCCAGCTCAAGCCGGTGGTTGACACCTTCGAGCGCTACACCGCCACCCTGGAGGATGTCAGCGCCGCCGAGGAGATGGTCGCCGAGAGCGACCCGGAGATGCGTCAGATGGGTGAGGAGGAGCTTAAGTTCGCCCACGAACAGCTGGAGTCACTGGAGGTGGAGCTGCAAAAGCAGCTGCTGCCCCGGGATCCCAACGACAATAAAAACGTCTACCTCGAGATCCGCGCCGGCACCGGCGGCGACGAGGCGGCCCTGTTCGCCGGGGATCTCTTCCGCATGTACGCCCGCTATGCCGAGAAGCGGCGCTGGAGTCTGGAGATCATCTCCGAGTCCCTCGGCGAGCACGGCGGTTACAAGGAGGTCATCGCACGGCTGGAGGGGCAGGGGGCCTACTCCCGGCTCAAGTTCGAGTCGGGCGTCCACCGTGTGCAGCGGGTGCCGGAGACCGAGTCCCAGGGGCGTATCCACACCTCCGCCTGCACCGTGGCGGTGATGCCCGAGGCGGATGAGTTGGAGGCGATCGAGATCAATCCCGCCGAGCTCAAGGTTGATACCTTCCGCGCCTCCGGCGCCGGCGGTCAGCACGTCAACAAGACCGACTCGGCCATCCGCCTGACCCACCTGCCCAGCGGCATCGTGGTGGAGTGTCAGGACGAGCGCTCGCAACATAAAAACCGCGCCAAGGCGATGTCGCTGCTACAGGCCAAGCTCGCCTCGATGCAGCAGGAGAAGCAGCAGAGCGAACAGGCCGCCACCCGCAAGTCACTGGTCGGTAGCGGCGACCGCTCTGAGCGTATCCGCACCTACAACTTTCCCCAGGGCCGGGTCACCGATCACCGCATCAACCTCACCCTCTACAAGCTGGAGGAGGTGATGCAGGGCGAGCTGGACGAGGTGATCAACCCCCTGATCAACGAGCACCAGATGGACCAGCTGGCCGCGCTGGCCGACGAGTAAGCCCTGGGCTCATGGATATCGCCGGAGCGGTCCGTCAGGGGGGAGAGCAGCTGGCGCGCAGCAGCGACTCCCCCCGGTTGGATGTCGAACTGCTGCTCTGCCACCTCCTTGGCAAACCCCGCAGTTACCTCTTCACCTGGCCTGAGCAGGTGCTGGACGCGCAGCAGCTTGAGGCCTTTGCGGCGTTGCTGGCGCGGCGTGAGAGCGGTGAGCCGGTAGCCCATATCCTCGGCCGACGCGAGTTCTGGTCGCTGGCGCTCACGGTCAGCGCCGACACCCTGATCCCCCGCCCCGAGACCGAACTGCTGGTGGAGGTGGCGCTGGCGCGCATCCCGGAACAGGCCCACTGGCGCATGGCAGACCTCGGCACCGGCAGTGGTGCCATCGCCCTGGCGCTTGCCAGTGAGCGCCCACGCTGTCGTATCACCGCGGTGGAGCGTAGCGAAGCGGCGCTGGCCGTGGCGCAGGACAACGTCCGACGACTGGGGCTGGAGAACGTGGTGCTGCGCCAGGGGAGTTGGTTCGAGCCCCTGGCAGGGGAGCGTTTTGCGCTTATCGTCTCCAACCCGCCTTACATCCCCGAGGGCGACCCCCACCTTGCTCAAGGTGACCTCCGCTTCGAGCCGAAAGCCGCCCTGAGCGCCGGCGCCGACGGCCTGGAGGATATCCGCCACCTCATCGCCCACGCCCCCGAGTACCTCGAGGCGGGCGGCTGGCTGCTGCTGGAGCACGGCTATGACCAGGGCGATGCGGTGGTGGCGCTGTTGCGGGAGCGCGGCTATGAGGCGGTGGAGGATGTGGTTGATCTACTGGGGCATGGCCGGGTGGCGCTGGGCCGCTACCGCGGTGAGCCCCCATCCTCCGAGGGGACTTGATAAATTCCCTCACAGGTCTAGGATGAGAGTATGGACAGGGATAAGACACTACTGGTGCGCCACCGGGAGATACGCTTCTGCCGGTTGCACCCCGACACCACCCAGGCCCACTCGGCCAGCCTGATGCTGAGCGATGTGGAGGGGGTGCACCATGTCCAGCCGGTAGAGCCGCACTTGCTGCACATCCGCTATGACATCACTCTCATCACCCTCAATATCGTCGAAGAGGCGCTGAGCGAGCTGGGTTACCATCTCGACAACAGCCTGATGCACAAGCTCAAGCGTGCCCTCTACTACTACACGGAGGAGACCCAGCGGGCCAACCTCGGCCTTGAGGCCGCATGCTGCGCCGACAAGCAGGTCTTCATCAACCAGTACCTCAAGCGCAGCCACGGCTGCCGCGACCAGCGCCCCGAACACTGGCGTAATTATCTCTGAAAAATCATTCAACGCAGAGGTCGCTGAGGACGCAGAGTTTTCTCATAATGAATGTGGAGTTGGGGCCGAAGTCAGGAAACGAATTCCGGCATTGTCCGCTTCACTGCTGCCTTTCTGTCATCTGCCACCCATTCGCAAAAGCGATTTAACTCAAGATCACGGTAGCTAACCTCAGCGTCCTTAGCGACCTCTGCGTTTCATGCTTTTATTGTTTCACTGCACAGGCCTGCTAGAATCTTGCGACGCCCATAACAGTCAGCCTCCACGTGAACGACGAACAACTTCTCCGTTACAGCCGCCAGATCATGCTGCCGCAACTTGATGTGGCCGGGCAGCAGCGTCTGCTCGACAGCCATGCGCTGATCATCGGCATGGGCGGGCTCGGCTCGCCGGTGGCGATGTATCTGGCGGCGGCCGGTGTGGGGCAGCTGACCCTGGTCGATTTCGATACGGTGGAGCTGTCCAATCTACAGCGGCAGATCCTCCACGGTACGGAGGATATCGGCAGGCCCAAGGTGGCGTCGGCACGGGATGCGCTGCTGCGGCTCAACCCCGATGTGGTGGTCGAAGAGGTTAACCTCAAGCTGGAGGGGGCGGCGTTGGACGAGGCGGTGGCGCTGGCCGATGTGGTGATCGACGCCAGTGATAATTTTGCCAGCCGCTTTGCCATCAACGACGCCTGTGTCCGGGCGCGTCGACCGCTGGTCTCCGGCGCGGCGATCCGTATGGAGGGTCAGGTGTCGGTATTTCACAACGAGCTGGACGACAGCCCCTGCTACCGCTGCCTCTATCGCGACGAGGAGGGGTTGGCGCAGACATGCAGCGAGAGCGGTGTGCTGGCGCCGGTGGTGGGTGTGATTGGCGCACTACAGGCGACCGAGGCGCTCAAGGTGCTGGCCGGTATCGGAGAGACCCTGCGCGGGCGGCTGTTGCTGTGGGATGCGATGCGTATGGAGTGGCGCAGCCTGGGGCTGCGTAAAGACCCCGCCTGCCCCTGCTGTGGGGCGGCCTTAAGGAGGTAAAGAGTCGATGGCTGAGGTAACCCTACCCAGAGAGCTGATCAACCAGCTGCTGGCCCACGCCCAGCACTCCCCCGAAGCGGAGGTGTGCGGGCTTATCGGCAGTCGCGACGAGAGGGCGTTTAACGTCTATCCGGTGGACAATGTCGCCACCGAAGCGGACCACCTCTTCGCCATGGACCCGCAGCAGCAGATCGAGGCCATGCGGCGGATGCGCGAGGCCGGGGAGGCGCTCTTCGCCATCTACCACTCCCACCCCCACGCCCCGGCCGAACCCTCGGCGCGGGATCTGCGCGAAGCGGCCTACCCCGAGGCGCTCTACCTCATCATCTCTCTCAATACCGAAGGGGTGCTGGAGATGCGCGGCTTTCGCCTCAACCGCGGTGAAGTGATGAACGTCGATCTGCTGTTGCAGTAGCCCCGCGGTGGTGTCACCCTGCGGCGGCAAGCGCGCCGTTTAATTTTTAAATGACTGAATCCGGAGATAATACGTGGCAGAAACCATTGATGAACTGACCGTCGAATATGTGGATGACGGCATTGTAACCACCAAGGAGCTGGATAAGGTCGTGCTGACCAAGGGCGCCTGGTCCACCATCCTCTACCGTTACCAGGACTGGGATCGTAAGAAAGAGGACTACGGTCCGGAGAAGTACACCATCCGCCGCTACCAGAAGCGCAACGGCGAATACCGCCAGCAGTCCAAGTTCAACATCTCAAGCAAGGACCAGGCAAAGCAGCTCATCGAGGCGCTCCAGCGCTGGACCGACGCCTGAGCGCGCGAAGCGCAGTCGCCGCATCGGCCCTTTGCCGATGCGAGCTCCGGTGTGAATGCCTGAGTAAAAGTCTATAGTTTAGACAGGGGTTGTTGAATCGTCCTCGAGTCCGCATAGCTGGAACAGGAGTGGGAGATGGCAGAGCAAGTCGGGGTGGCCAAGGCCGCCCATATTCTCGGTATCAGCCGTCATGAGCTTCAGCGCCTGATTCACGACGGTGAGCTACACACCTTCGAGGGGCGGGTGGATCTGGCCGAGTTGCGCCAGCGCTACCCCGCCATGGCCCTCAAGGACGACCCGCTGAAAGAGCGGCTCGACCTACTGCGCAGCACCGCCTTCGCCCGTCGGGTGCGCGATACGGTTACCCCGGATCAAGACTCGCTGGAGCGGCAGCTGCGTAAACGCACCGCCGAGCTCAGCGTCGCCGAGGCGAAGATGCAGAAGTTTCGCGGCTGCATTGAGGAGCTGGCGCAGGTGCTGGGCGATCTCAACCGCGACGCCACCCCCGATCAAAAGGCGATCATCGGCGTCGTCAACAGCTGGCTGCTGGACAAACTGGAGCGATAGTGTGACCGAAAGGGTTCGTATCGAACCGAGTGGACGTACCTTTAACGTGATGCCTGACGAGACGCTGCTCGAAGCGGCGCTGCGATCGGGTATCAATATCCGCTACAGCTGTAACAACGGCACCTGCGGTGAGTGCAAAGTGCGGTTGTTGGAGGGGGAGGTAAGCGCAACGATGCAGGCCGGCTACCGCTTCACCACCCAGGAGGTGAACGAGGGCTTTATCCTGCCGTGCATCAGTCGTGCCGAGAGCGAACTGGTGATCGAGGCCCAGGAGGCCAACTCCCCTGCCGCCATACCGCTGCAGAGCCTCAAAGCCAAGGTCGCCAAGGTGGAGCAACCCTCCGAGCATGTGCGGATCCTGCACCTGCGCACACCGCGCACCAAGACCCTGCGTTTCATGGCCGGGCAGCACGTCTGTCTCGCCCTGCCCGGTGTGGGCAGTTTTGATGCCGCGGTGGCCAGCTGCCCCTGTAACGGTATGAACCTGCAGTTCCACCTGCCTGAGCGGCCCGCTGACCCCTTTCTCAGTGAGCCGCTTCATGTCGGCCAGAAGCTGGACATCAGAGGCCCCTACGGAGACACCACCCTCGATGTGACCTCCGAGCGGGCGCTGATCATGCTCGCCATGGGCACCGAGATCGCCCCCATTAAGAGCGTGCTGGAGCAGGCGGTCAATCTCGACCTGCGTCAACCGGTCCGGCTGATCTGGCTCGCCAGTGAGTCGGAGGGGCACTACCTGGATAACCACTGCCGCGCCTGGTGCGAGGTGCTGGACGACTACCGCTTCAGCGCTCTGAGCATGGCCGGCAGCGAGCCCGATGAGGAAGCGCTGGGGGCACTGTGCCAGGCGATCACCGAGCAGTTGGAGGGGCTGGATGAGGCCGATGCCTACCTGGCCGGCTCCAGGCTTTTCCGCCAGGCCGCTCAGGAGCAGCTGCTGGCACAGGGGCTGGATCCCTCGCGGATCTATGAGTTCAAGCAGCGGGTCGCGCCACGAGAAAACATCGGACATAAAAAAACCGACACCGCCTAAGCGGGTCGGTCTTTTTGCCCCGGGCCGGCAGCGGCGCCGGCCCGGACGGTCACCTGGGTGTCAGATCAGTTCTGCCCCTGGCCTTGTTGGCCCTGGTTTTGACCCTGGTAGGCCTTTTTGCGCTGCTCCATCATCTGGCGCTGGCGCTCATAGGCCTGCTGACGCTGCTCCATCATCTGCTGGTGGCGCTGCTGCATCATTTCACGCTGCTTCTGCATCATCTCCTGCTGCTGCTCGGGGCTCATCCCCTGCGGGCCGTGACCGGGGCCATAACCGCCTGCACCGGGTGCATAGCCGGGACCGCCGTAACCGGGCGCGCCGCCGTAGCCGGGACCGCCGTAACCGGGTGCGCCGCCGTAACCGGGTGCGCCGCCGTAACCGGGTGCGCCGCCGTAACCGGGACCGTAGCCACCGTAACCGGGGCCAT
>JBNJGC010000051.1:0-15454 GCA_051747405.1 Pseudomonadota bacterium | reverse complement strand
CGTCTCCCTCATCGCGCCGATCGCGATGGATGAGGGGCTGCGCTTCGCGGTTCGCGAAGGCGGTCGTACCGTCGGTGCCGGTGTTGTTTCCAAGATCATTGAGTAAACAGCCGGGTTCGGTAGTAGGTTGAAGCGTGGGACGGATAGTACTTATCCGTCTCACGTTATTGTGTTTATTAGGCCAGTAGCTCAATTGGCAGAGCAGCGGTCTCCAAAACCGCAGGTTGGGGGTTCGATTCCCTCCTGGCCTGCCATTTATTTGCTGTGAACAGCAAGGAAAGACTTAAAGCGGAATGGCAGACAAGATTAAGTTATTGGTAGCAGCACTGGTGCTGGGCGCTGCGTTCGTGGCGTTCTATGCCTTCAGTGATGTGGCGACCGTGTTCAGAGTTCTTGGTCTGCTCATCGCGGTTATCGTCGCTGGCTTTATCGCTTCCAAGAGCGAGGTCGGGAAAACTACCGTCGGCTATACACGCGGCGCCGTGGTCGAGATCCGCAAAGTCGTCTGGCCCACCCGAAAGGAAACCGTACAAACAACGATCCTTGTGATGGCGATGGTTGTCCTCGTGGGAATCATCCTCTGGGTGTTTGACTGGATCCTTGCCTCGGGCGTGCAGCTGTTGACCGGTCAAGGGAGCTAATTGCGATGGCGCTACGTTGGTACGTGGTACATGCCTATTCCGGTTTTGAAAACCAGGTCAAGCGCTCTCTTGAGGAGCGTCTCAAACGCAGCGATTTGGCCGATCACTTCGGCGAGATCCTTGTGCCGACCGAAGAGGTCGTCGAGATGCGCGAGGGTCAGAAGCGCAAGAGCGATCGCAAGTTCTTTCCTGGCTACGTACTTGTCCAGATGGACATGAACGATGACACCTGGCACCTGGTCAAGGATGTCCCGCGCGTCATGGGCTTTATCGGCGGTACCTCTGATCGCCCGGCGCCCATCTCAGAGCGAGAGGCGATGCAAATCCTCGACCGTGTGCAAGAAGGTGCTGAGAAACCGAGACCGAAGGTGCTGTTTGAGCCCGGTGAGGTGGTACGGATCACTGATGGTCCGTTCAACGACTTCAACGGCGTGGTCGAGGATGTCGACTACGAGAAGAGCCGTTTGCGGGTCGAGGTCTCCATCTTCGGTCGCTCCACCCCTGTCGACCTCGAATTCGGTCAGGTCGAGAAGGGCTAAGTTTTGTGCTGGCACCGCAGGCTGTCCGGAGCCTGCGGTGCTTTTGTCGTCTCCGGACTACGGGGAGCCGAAAGGCGTTCGCACCCACTAGAGGTAGTTAATCATGGCTAAGAAGATCGAAGCTTACATCAAGCTACAGGTTCCGGCTGGACAGGCCAACCCCAGTCCGCCCGTTGGTCCCGCGCTGGGTCAACATGGTGTCAACATCATGGAGTTCTGCAAGGCGTTCAACGCTGAGACGCAGAACATGGAGCAAGGTCTGCCGATCCCGGTGATTATCACCGTTTTCAATGACCGCAGCTTTACCTTCATTACCAAGACCCCTCCGGCGTCGATTCTGCTCAAGAAAGCAGCCGGTATCAAGTCCGGCTCCGGTGTGCCCAACATGAATAAGGTTGGCAAGGTAAATCGTGAGCAGCTCGAAGAGATCGCAAACACCAAAATGCCCGACCTGACCGCTGCCGACATGGATGCCGCCGTGCGCACCATCGCCGGTACTGCGCGCAGCATGGGTATCGACGTGGAGGGGGTGTAAGTCATGGCTAAATTGTCCAAACGCGTCAAGGCGATCAACGAAAAGCTCGATCGCAACAAATTCTACCCCATCGATGAGGCGCTCACCCTGCTCAAAGAGGTGCCGGCGGCCAAGTTCGTCGAGTCTATCGATGTTAGTGTTAACCTCGGCGTCGACCCGCGTAAATCGGACCAGGTCGTCCGTGGCGCCACCGTGCTGCCTAACGGAACCGGCAAGACTGTTCGAGTCGCTGTGTTTACCCAGGGCGCCAACGCCGATGCGGCCAAAGAGGCCGGTGCCGATATCGTCGGTATGGACGAACTGGCGGATGAAGTGAAAAAGGGCAACATGGACTTTGATGTTGTCATTGCCAGCCCCGACGCGATGCGCGTTGTCGGTCAGCTCGGTCAAATCCTCGGCCCGCGCGGCCTTATGCCCAACCCCAAGGTGGGCACCGTGACCCCTGATGTGGCCACGGCAGTGAAAAACGCCAAAGCCGGGCAGGTTCGTTACCGTACCGATAAGGCGGGCATCATCCACTGCTCTATCGGCAAGGTCGATTTCCAGAACGATGCTTTGCGTGAAAACCTGAACGCCCTGCTGGCCGACCTGCAAAAGGCAAAACCGAGCAGCGCCAAAGGTGTTTACATGAAAAAGGTCAGTGTCTCCACCACCATGGGACCGGGTGTCTCGGTGGATGTGACGAGCCTGAACCTTTAAACAAGTTTTTCCGCTTCCGGTCTTGCCGGGAGCGGATACGGCCAGCCGGCCTATAGGCCGGTGACGTCGAAGACCGCAGGTGCCCTTGGTGGCTTAATTGTCGCAAGACTACCGGCGCAGACGGTGTTCCTGATAGGAGTAATCCAGGGGCCACCGTCAGGGAGGAGTGGTTCGCCACTCCTGTATTGAAGGTGGTGTTTTGAGCGGGATAGCCGCTTTGGACACATAACGCAAGAGGTGATTTCGCGTGGCTCTGAATCTTGAACAGAAGAAGTCCATCGTAGCCGAAGTCGCCGAAGTCGCAGCAACTGCATACTCTGCCATCGGTGCAGAGTACAACGGTCTCTCCGCTGCGCAGATGACCGAGCTTCGCGCCAAAGCGCGTGAAAGTGGTGTCTATCTGCGTGTGGTGAAGAATACCCTCGCCCGTCGTGCCGTCGAAGGAACAGAGTTCGAGTGCATGCAGGAGGGGATGATTGGGCCGTTGGTACTGGCGTTTTCCCTGGAAGACCCCGGTGCAGCAGCCAGAGTAATTAAAGATTTCTCTAAGGAGAATGATGCTCTGGAAGTGAAGATGGTCTCCATCAGCGGTCAGCTGTTGGGCGCAAACGAGCTTGAGCGCCTGGCAAGCCTGCCGACGAAGGACCAGGCGATCAGCATGCTGATGTCGGTAATGAAGGCACCGGCCGAGAAGTTGGCCCGTACCATCAACGAGGTACCCGGCAAGCTGGTACGTACCGTCGCTGCGATTCGCGATCAGAAGCAGGATGCCGCTTAGTCGGTATTCAGTGCGATTTTGGTAGACAAATTTTTGCTATTAGGAGTTTTGAACAATGGCCGTATCTAAAGACGATATCCTCGACACTATTGCCAACATGTCCGTCATGGAGGTTGTAGAACTGATCGAAGCAATGGAAGAGAAGTTTGGTGTCTCAGCTGCAGCCGCCGTTGCCGCAGCGCCCGCTGCTGCTGCAGGTGGTGGTGAAGCCGCTGCTGAGCAGACCGAGTTTGACGTGGTTATGTCCAGCTTCGGTGACAACAAGGTCTCTGTGATCAAGGCGGTACGCGCCGTGACCGGTCTGGGCCTGAAAGAGGCGAAAGAGATGGTCGAAGGTGTACCGGCAACCATCAAAGAAGGCGCTTCCAAGGAAGATGCCGAGGAAGTCAAAAAGCAGCTTGAAGAAGCTGGCGCGAGTGTCGAGCTGAAGTAAGCGCTGATACTCATGCCCACTCAGGTCAGGCAGGACCTGACGTGCGGGAAGGATGCCTGCAACAACAACGCCAAGGACGGTGTGGGTGAGCGGTAAATCTGGCTGGTGACCCTAGTTGTCACCGGCCTTTTTCCGCTGGAAATACCCAAAACGTCTCCAAGTACCGGTTGTGCCAAAGCGGCATATGGAATTTCGCTACACAGTCCGGTCGGAATGTATTGAAAAGCTGAGGAACTCTGATGGCCTACTCATTCACTGAGAAAAAACGTATCCGCAAGGATTTCGGCAAGCGCCCCAGTATCCTTGATGTTCCCTACCTCCTCTCTATGCAGATCGACTCCTACCGCAATTTCTTGCAGGTGGATGCATCCAAAGAGAGCCGGGAAGCGTCAGGACTGCATGCCGCCTTCAACTCGGTATTCCCGATTGTCAGTTACTCTGGCAACGCCGCGTTAGAGTACGTCGGCTATCGCCTCGGCACCCCGGTTTTCGACGTCAAGGAGTGTCAGTTGCGCGGTATGACCTACGCCGCACCGCTCCGCGTCAAATTGCGTCTGGTGATCTATGATAAAGACTCTGCCACGCAGTCTGTCAAGGATGTGCGTGAGCAGGAGGTCTACATGGGCGAGATGCCGTTGATGACCGAAAACGGTACCTTTGTCATCAACGGTACCGAGCGGGTTATCGTGTCACAGCTGCACCGTTCACCCGGCGTATTCTTCGAGCACGATAAGGGCAAGACCCACTCATCGGGTAAGCTGCTCTTTAGCGCACGCGTCATCCCTTATCGCGGCTCCTGGCTCGATTTTGAGTTTGACCCGAAAGATGCACTGTTCGTCCGTATCGATCGTCGTCGCAAACTCCCCTCTACCGTGCTGCTGCGCGCCCTGGGCTACGACACCCAGCAGATCCTCGATATGTTCTTCGACAAGGATGAGTATCAGTTCAGCGGTGACAGCGTTTCGCTGAAACTGATCCCTGAGCGTCTGCGCGGCGAGACTGCTATCGCCGATATCGAGGTCGATGGTGAGGTGCTGGTTGAGAAGGACCGTCGGATCACCGCACGCCATATTCGTGCTCTCGATAAGGCAGGTGTTGAGCACATTGAACTACCTGTTGAGGCGCTCCTGGGCAAGGTTCTGGCGCACGATATCGTCGACGAGAGCAGCGGCGAAGTCGTCGCCCAGGCCAACGATGAGCTCACCGAAGAGCTTATTGCCAAACTCCAGGCCAACGGCGTCGGCAAGTTCCAGACTATCTTCACCAACGATCTCGACCATGGGCCCTATATCTCCGATACCTTGCGGATCGATCCCACCAATAGCGAGTTAGAGGCACTGGTTGAGATCTATCGCATGATGCGCCCCGGCGAGCCGCCGACCAAAGAGGCCGCTGAGAATCTGTTCCAGAACCTCTTCTTTACCGATGACCGCTACGACCTCTCCTCTGTCGGGCGGATGAAGTTCAACCGCCGAGTCGGGCGCAAGGAGGTCACAGGCGAAGGGACACTCTCCAACGAAGATATCATTGACGTTATGAAGGTGCTGATCGATATCCGCAACGGTAACGGTACCGTCGACGATATCGACCACCTGGGTAACCGCCGTGTCCGCTCCGTCGGTGAAATGGCTGAAAATCAGTTCCGTGTCGGCCTGGTGCGGGTCGAGCGCGCAGTCAAAGAGCGTCTCTCGCTGGCCGAGTCCGAAAACCTCATGCCGCAAGAGTTGATCAACGCCAAGCCGGTCTCTGCGGCGATCAAAGAGTTCTTCGGCTCCTCACAACTGTCACAGTTCATGGACCAGAACAACCCGCTCTCAGAGGTGACACACAAGCGCCGCATCTCGGCACTCGGCCCGGGCGGTCTGACCCGCGAGCGTGCCGGCTTTGAGGTTCGCGACGTGCATCCGACCCACTACGGTCGAGTCTGCCCCATCGAGACGCCGGAGGGACCGAACATCGGTCTGATCAACTCCCTGGCCGTCTATGCCCGTGCCAATCAGTACGGCTTCCTCGAGAGCCCCTACCGCAAGGTGGTGGATGGGCAGATCACCGATGAGATCGTCTACCTCTCCGCCATCGACGAGAGCGAATACGTCATCGCCCAGGCCAACGTCAATGTCAACGAAAAAGGTGAGCTGCTCGACGACCTGGTCTCCTGTCGTCACCAGAACGAGTTTACTCTCTCACCCCGTGACAAGGTTGACTTCGTGGACGTCTCCGCCAAGCAGATCGTCTCCGTGGCCGCCTCACTGGTACCGTTCCTGGAACACGACGACGCCAACCGCGCGCTGATGGGCTCCAACATGCAGCGCCAGGCTGTACCGACTCTGCGCTCCGACAAGCCTTTGGTCGGCACCGGCATGGAGCGGACCGTAGCGATGGATTCCGGCGTCTGCGTCAAAGCGCGTCGCGGCGGTGTGGTCGACTCTGTCGATGCCGCGCGCGTGGTCGTGCGTGTCAACGACGATGAGACCGAGGCGGGTGAGTCCGGTGTCGATATCTACAACCTGATTAAATATACCCGCTCCAACCAGAACACCTGTATCAACCAGCGCCCGCTGGTCTCCCCCGGCGATAATATCGCTCGCGGCGATGCACTGGCCGATGGTTCCTCCACCGACATGGGGGAGCTGGCTCTGGGGCAGAATATGCTGGTCGCCTTCATGCCGTGGAATGGCTACAACTTCGAGGACTCCATCCTTATCTCCGAGCGGGTGGTCAAAGAGGATCGCTTCACCACCATCCATATCGAAGAGCTGACCTGTGTCGCCCGCGATACCAAGCTCGGTCCCGAGGAGATTTCCGCCGACATCCCCAATGTGGGTGAAAGCGCACTGGCCAAACTCGATGAGGCCGGTATCGTGCATATCGGCGCCGAGGTCAAACCGGGCGATATCCTGGTGGGTAAGGTCACGCCCAAGGGCGAGACCCAGCTTACGCCAGAGGAGAAGTTGCTGCGTGCCATCTTCGGTGAGAAGGCCTCCGATGTTAAAGACACGTCGCTGCGCGTCCCCTCCGGGATGAACGGTACGGTCATCGGTGTTCAGGTCTTCACCCGCGACGGCCTGGAGAAAGATGCCCGCGCCAAGCAGATCGAGGACGATGAACTGGCGAAGGTGCGTAAAGATCTCAAAGATCAGCAGCGCATCATGGAAGAGGATGCCTTCAGCCGTGTGAGAAAGCTGCTTCAAGGCAAAGAGGCCGGCGCCAGTGGACCGAACAAGCTCAAGGCCGGTGACAAGATCAGCAAGGCCTATCTTGACGGGCTTGAGCGCGACAAGTGGTTCGAGCTCAGCCTCAAGAACGACGAGGCCAATGCCCAGCTCGAGGCGATTGCCGCGCAGATCGAAAACCAGCGCAAGGACTTCGACGAGCAGTTCGAGTCCAAGCGTAAGAAGCTGACCCAGGGCGATGATCTCGCCCCCGGCGTGCTGAAGATGGTCAAGGTCTACATGGCGGTCAAGCGCCGCATCCAGCCCGGCGACAAGATGGCCGGTCGTCACGGCAACAAGGGTGTGATCTCGATGATCGTACCGGTGGAGGATATGCCCCACTCCGAGGATGGCACACCGGTTGATATCGTCCTCAACCCCTTGGGTGTACCGTCGCGGATGAACGTCGGTCAGGTTCTCGAGACCCACCTTGGCTGGGCCGCGAAGGGCCTGGGCAAGAAGATCAACGCCATGATCGAGGCCAAGAGCAAAGTGGATGAGATCCGCCAGTTCCTGGACAAGGTCTATAACACCAGTGGCAAGGATGAGGATATCTCCAGCCTGAGCGACGAAGAGGTGTTGAACCTGGCGAAGAACCTCTGTGGCGGTGTACCCATGGCCACGCCGGTCTTCGACGGTATCAATGAAGACGAGCTCAAGGCCATGTTGCGCCTGGCCGACCTCCCCGAGACCGGCCAGACCGCGCTCATCGATGGACGCACCGGTGAGGCCTTCGATCGCCCCGTCACTGTCGGCTATATGTATATGCTCAAGCTCAACCACCTGGTGGATGACAAGATGCATGCCCGTTCAACCGGGCCCTACAGCCTGGTCACGCAGCAGCCGCTTGGTGGTAAGGCGCAGTTCGGTGGTCAGCGCTTCGGTGAGATGGAGGTGTGGGCACTTGAGGCCTACGGCGCCGCCTATACCCTGCAGGAGATGCTCACCGTCAAGTCCGACGATGTGAACGGTCGTACCAAGATGTACAAGAACATCGTCGATGGCGACCATCGCATGGAGGCCGGGATGCCGGAGTCCTTCAATGTACTGTTGAAGGAGATCCGCGCACTGGGTATCGATATCGAACTGGAGCACGACTAAGTCCGTGCGTTTAACACGGCCCTGTGTAACGACGGACAACTGAGGAGATATTACGGTGAAAGACCTGCTCAAAATGTTGAAGCAACAAGGTCCGCTCGAGGACTTCGATGCGATTCGTATCGGATTGGCCTCGCCCGACAAGATCCGTTCCTGGTCCTACGGCGAGGTGAAGAAGCCGGAGACCATTAACTACCGTACCTTCAAGCCGGAGCGCGACGGCCTCTTCTGTGCCAAGATCTTCGGCCCGGTGAAGGACTACGAGTGCCTTTGCGGCAAATACAAGCGCCTCAAGCACCGCGGCGTTATCTGTGAAAAGTGTGGCGTCGAGGTCACCCTGGCTAAGGTACGCCGCGAGCGTATGGGCCATATCGACCTTGCCAGCCCGGTGGCGCATATCTGGTTCCTCAAGAGCCTGCCCTCACGCATGGGGCTGCTGCTGGATATGACCCTGCGCGACATCGAGCGTGTGCTCTACTTCGAGGCCTTTGTGGTGATCGAGCCGGGTATGACCCAACTCGAGCGCGGCCAGTTGCTCTCCGATGAGACCTACCTGGATGCCATTGAGGAGTATGGCGATGAGTTCGAGGCCAAGATGGGCGCCGAGGCGATTCTCGCCATGCTTCGCTCCATGGACCTGCAGGCCGAGGCCGAAGCGCTACGCGCCGAGATCCCGGAGACCAACTCCGAGACCAAGCTCAAGAAGTTGACCAAGCGTCTCAAGCTGGTCGAGGCCTTCCTCGACTCCGGGAACATGCCTGAGTGGATGATCCTGAGTGTGCTGCCGGTGCTTCCGCCGGAGCTGCGCCCGCTGGTGCCGCTGGAGGGGGGGCGTTTTGCCACCTCCGATCTCAACGACCTCTACCGCCGAGTGATCAACCGTAACAACCGACTCAAGCGGCTGCTGGATCTCAATGCGCCCGATATCATCGTGCGCAACGAGAAGCGCATGCTGCAGGAGTCTGTCGACGCGCTGCTCGATAACGGGCGTCGCGGTCGCGCCATCACCGGCTCCAACAAGCGCCCGCTCAAGTCCCTGGCCGATATGATCAAGGGCAAGCAGGGGCGCTTCCGTCAGAATCTGCTGGGTAAACGAGTCGACTACTCGGGTCGTTCCGTTATCGTGGTCGGCCCGACCCTGATGCTGCACCAGTGCGGTCTGCCCAAAAAGATGGCGCTGGAGCTGTTCAAACCCTTCATCTTCTCCAAGCTGGAGCGGCGCGGTCTGGCCACCACCATCAAGGCGGCGAAGAAACTGGTCGAGCGTGAGGGGCCTGAGGTGTGGGATATCCTCGAAGAGGTGATCCGCGAGCACCCGGTCATGCTCAACCGTGCGCCGACTCTGCACCGCCTGGGTATCCAGGCCTTCGAGCCGGTACTGATCGAGGGCAAGGCCATTCAGCTCCACCCGCTGGTCTGTGCCGCCTTCAACGCCGACTTCGACGGAGACCAGATGGCGGTCCACGTGCCGCTCTCTCTGGAGGCGCAGCTGGAAGCGCGGGCGTTGATGATGTCCACCAACAACATCCTCTCGCCCGCCAACGGTGAGCCCATCATCGTTCCCTCCCAGGACGTGGTCCTCGGCCTCTACTACATAACCCGAGAGGCGATTAACGCCAAGGGTGAAGGAATGGCCTTTGCCGATACCAAGGAGTTGCGCCGAGCCTACGAGTCGGGCGCCGTCTCCGTGCACGCCAAGGTCAAGGTGCGTCTGCGTGAGGTGAGTGTCGATGAGAACGGCGAGCGGACCGAGACATTCAGTGTCAAAGACACCACCGCCGGACGTGCGTTGATGTTCGACATCGTCCCCGACGGCCTCCCCTTCGAGCTGGTCGATCGTCCGATGGTGAAGAAGGCGATCTCCGGGCTTATCAACGCCTGCTATCGTCGTTTGGGGCTCAAAGACACCGTGGTTTTTGCCGACCGCTTGATGTATACCGGCTTCCACAACGCCACCCGCGCCGGCGTCTCTTTCTGCTCCGGTGACATGGTTATCCCCGAGGAGAAGGCAGAGATCCTGGCCCGCGCCGATGAAGAGGTAAAGGAGATCGAGCACCAGTACATCTCCGGTCTGGTGACCAACGGCGAGCGCTACAACAAAGTCGTGGATATCTGGTCGCACACCAACGACCAGGTGGCCAAGGCGATGATGGACAAGCTGGGTAAGGAAGAGGTCAACGATAAAGACGGTAACCTTGCCAAGCAGGACTCCTTCAACTCCGTCTTCATGATGGCCGACTCCGGTGCCCGGGGTAGTGCGGCGCAGATTCGTCAGCTTGCCGGTATGCGTGGCCTGATGGCCAAGCCGGACGGCTCTATCATCGAAACGCCGATCACGGCCAACTTCCGTGAGGGCCTTTCGGTACTGCAGTACTTCATCTCCACCCACGGCGCGCGTAAGGGTCTGGCCGATACCGCTCTGAAGACCGCCAACTCCGGTTACCTCACCCGCCGTCTGGTGGATGTGGCGCAGGATCTGGTGGTGACCGAAGAGGACTGCGGTACCACCAACGGCATGCCGCTGCACAGTCTGATCGAGGGCGGCGATGTGGTCGAGCCGCTCAGTGAGCGCGTGCTGGGCCGTGTTACCGCCGAGGATGTCCTCATACCCGGCACCGACGAGGTGGCCATCCCCACCGGTACCCTGCTGGATGAGGCGATGGTGGATAGGCTCGAAGAGCTATCTATCGACCACCTGCTGGTGCGCTCAGCCATTACCTGTGACACCCGCTACGGCGTCTGCGCGACCTGCTACGGTCGTGACCTCGCCCGTGGTCATGCGGTCAATGTGGGTGAGTCGGTCGGTGTTATTGCTGCCCAGTCTATCGGTGAGCCCGGCACCCAGCTGACCATGCGTACCTTCCATATCGGTGGTGCGGCGTCACGTTCCGCTGCGGTGAACAACATTCAGAACAAGATCGACGGTACCGCACGACTGCACAACATCAAGCTGGTCAAGCACGCTGACGGCCACAATGTCGCCGTCTCCCGTTCCGGTGAGGTGACTATCATCGACGAGAACGGTCGTGAGCGTGAGCGCTACAAGGTGCCTTATGGCGCCAAGATCGATGTCAACGACGGTGAAAAGGTCAGCTCGGGCGATATCCTCGCCACCTGGGACCCCCACACCCACCCGGTGGTTACCGAGATCGCCGGTTTCGTCAAGCTCTCCGACTTCGAGGAGGGGCTGACCGTGAGCAAGCAGACCGACGAGGTGACGGGGCTCTCCTCACTGGTCGTGATCGATCCCAAGCAGCGCGGTTCCGGTGGTAAGGACAAGCGTCCCATGGTCAAGCTGGTCGATGCTGAGGGCAATGACCTCAACATCCCCGGTACCGACGTCCCCGCCAGCTACTTCCTGCCCGGCGGGGCGATCGTCAATCTCAGCGACGGGGCTGAGGTGAGTGTGGGTGAGGTACTGGCGCGGATCCCGCAAGAGTCCTCCAAGACCCGCGATATCACCGGTGGTCTGCCCAGGGTTGCCGACCTCTTCGAGGCGCGCAAACCCAAAGAGGCCTCGGTACTTGCCGAGATCAGCGGCACCATCTCCTTCGGCAAAGAGACCAAGGGTAAGCAGCGTGTGGTCATTACCCCCACCGATGGCAGCGATCCCCATGAGGAGCTGATCCCCAAGTGGCGCCACGTCACGGTCTTCGAGGGCGAGCATGTGGAGAAGGGCGAGGTGATTGTCGAGGGTGAGCCCAACCCCCACGATATCCTCCGTCTGCAGGGCGCTGAGGCGTTGGCCCAGTACATCGTCAACGAGGTGCAGGATGTCTACCGCCTCCAGGGTGTAAAGATCAACGACAAGCATATCGAGGTCATCGTGCGCCAGATGCTGCGCAAGGCCGAGATCAAGATGCCCGGCGACAGCAAATTCCTCACCGGCGAGCAGGCCGAAGTGGCCCGTATTCTGGATGAGAACGAGCAGCTGTCCAACGAAGATAAAATGGGTGCTACCTACCAGCGTCTGCTGCTGGGTATCACCAAGGCCTCCCTGGCGACCGAGTCGTTCATCTCAGCCGCCTCCTTCCAGGAAACCACCCGCGTCCTTACCGATGCGGCGGTTACCGGCAAGAAGGACGACCTGCGTGGCCTCAAAGAGAATGTCATTGTCGGACGGCTGATCCCCTCGGGTACGGGGCTTGCCTACCACAATGAGCGCCACCGTCAGACGGAGGTTTTCGATACCTCGGTGCTGGAGCAGGTGCCGGACGAGACCGCCGATATGGCCGAGGGCGAACCCGGGGAGTAACCCCCGAAAACATTCTGTTGCCGGGCTGCCCTTGACATGGGCGGCTTACGGCCATAGAATTCCGCTTCTTTTCCCCGCAGGCCGGTGAACTACCGGCCTGTGTTTATTTCTGTGCTGGAGCAAAGTAGGAATATGGCAACGATCAACCAGCTGGTACGAAAGCCGCGCAAGCGCAAGGTGGGCAAGAGTAACGTGCCCGCACTTGAGGCGAGCCCGCAAAAACGTGGTGTCTGCACCCGTGTCTATACCACCACACCGAAAAAACCGAACTCTGCGATGCGTAAGGTTGCCCGTGTGCGCCTGACCAATGGTTACGAAGTGACCTCCTACATCGGCGGTGAGGGCCACAACCTGCAGGAGCACTCTGTGGTTCTGATTCGTGGTGGTCGTGTTAAGGATTTGCCGGGTGTGCGTTATCACACTGTCCGTGGCGCACTGGATACCTCCGGCGTCAATGACCGTCGTCAGGGCCGTTCCAAGTACGGCGCCAAACGACCCAAGTCATAATTGAGCTTAGAGAGTAAGTAACGATGGCCAGAAGAAGAGTCGCAGCGAAGCGTGAGATTCTCCCGGACCCCAAGTTCGGAAACCGCACGCTTTCAAAGTTCATGAATATCATCATGCTCGACGGCAAGAAGTCCGTCGCCGAGAAGATCGTCTACGGTGCTCTCGACCAGGTTGGCGAGAAGTCCAAAAGCGATCCGCTCGAGGCGTTCGAGAAGGCGCTCTCCAATATCCGCCCCATGGTCGAGGTGAAATCCCGCCGTGTCGGTGGCGCCACCTACCAGGTGCCGGTCGAGGTGCGTGGTGAGCGCGGTATGGCTCTGGCCATGCGCTGGTTGGTGGATGCCTCGCGCAAGCGCGGCGAGAAGTCCATGGGCATGCGCCTTGCCGGCGAGATCGTCGACGCCGTCGAGGGTCGTGGCTCCGCAGTCAAAAAGCGTGAAGACACCCACCGTATGGCTGAAGCGAACAAAGCGTTCGCACACTATCGCTGGTAAACCAAGGGTATTTGAGGTCTAGCCGTCGTGGCACGCAAAACACCAATCGAGCGCTACCGTAATATCGGTATCATGGCGCACATTGATGCGGGCAAGACCACCACGACCGAGCGAATCCTCTTTTACACCGGTGTCTCGCATAAAATCGGTGAAGTCCATGATGGCGC
Source organism: Pseudomonadota bacterium (assembly GCA_051747405.1). Lineage (GTDB taxonomy): Bacteria > Pseudomonadota > Gammaproteobacteria > Thiohalomonadales > Thiohalomonadaceae > JAPHTQ01. The sequence goes on along the minus strand of JBNJGC010000051.1, from coordinate 2,096 downwards.
CGCCACCATGGACTGGATGGAGCAGGAGCAGGAGCGCGGGATCACCATCACCTCCGCCGCCACCACCTGTTTCTGGAGCGGGATGGATCAGCAGTACCCGGAGCACCGTGTCAACATCATCGACACACCGGGGCATGTCGACTTCACCATAGAGGTGGAACGCTCCCTACGGGTTCTGGACGGCGCTTGCGCCGTCTTCTGCGCTGTAGGCGGCGTCGAGCCGCAGTCTGAAACCGTATGGCGGCAGGCGAATAAGTACCACGTGCCGCGGATGGCCTTCGTCAATAAGATGGATCGCTCCGGCGCCGACTTTCTGCGGGTGGTCGAACAGATCAAGACCCGCCTCGGGGCGACACCGGTTCCGCTGCAGCTGAATATCGGTGCCGAGGATGAGTTCAAGGGTGTGATCGACCTCATCCGGATGCAGGCGATCTACTGGAACGAGCAGGACATGGGGGTCACCTATGAGCAGGTGGCTATCCCGGAAGCGCTTCAAGCCAAGGCTGAAGCACTGCGTGCTGAGATGGTCGAGGCAGCCGCTGAAGCGGACGAAGCGCTGATGGAGCAGTATCTCGAGACCGGCGAGCTCTCCAATGAGGAGATTAAGCGCGGTCTGCGCCTGCGTACACTGGCCAATGAGATCGTCCCCGTACTGTGCGGTTCGGCGTTTAAAAACAAGGGCGTACAGGCGATGCTCGATGCGATTATCGAGTTTATGCCTTCGCCAACCGATGTCCCGGCGATTCAGGGGCATCTGGATGATGCGGACGAGAGCGTGGCGGAGCGCCATGCCGACGATAACGAGCCGTTTGCCGCGTTGGCGTTCAAGATTGCCACCGACCCCTTCGTCGGCACATTGACCTTCTTCCGGGTCTACTCCGGGGTGATCAAGACCGGGGATACCGTGATCAATCCGGTTAAGGGAAAGAAAGAGCGTATCGGTCGCATCCTGCAGATGCACGCCAACAGTCGTGAAGAGCTCAAAGAGGTCCGCGCCGGCGATATCGCCGCTGCAGTCGGCCTCAAGGATGTCACCACAGGCGAAACCCTGTGTGACACCAAGGAGATCATCACGCTCGAGCGGATGGAGTTTCCTGAGCCGGTTATTGCCGTGGCGATTGAGCCACGCACCCAGGCTGACCAGGAGAAGATGGGTATTGCCCTGGGTAAATTGGCCCAGGAGGATCCCTCCTTCCGTGTCCGCACGGACGAGGAGTCCGGGCAGACCATCATCTCCGGCATGGGTGAGCTGCATCTCGATATCATCGTCGATCGGCTCAAGCGCGAGTTTAAGGTGGACGCCAATGTAGGTGCACCGCAGGTCTCCTACCGGGAGACCATTCGCAGCTCCGTCGAGGCAGAGGGCAAGTTTATTCGCCAGTCCGGCGGGCGCGGCCAATACGGACATGTATGGTTGCGCATCGAGCCGCTGGGTGAGGGTGAGGGCTACGAATTCGTTAACGAGATCGTTGGCGGAGCCGTCCCCCGGGAGTATATCCCCGCAGTAGATAAGGGGATTCAGGAGCAGATGGAAAGCGGCGTACTCGGCGGCTTTCCCATGGTCGATGTCAAGGTGACGCTGTTTGACGGCTCTTACCACGATGTTGACTCGAATGAGATGGCTTTCAAAATCGCCGGTTCAATGGGCTTCCGAGAGGGGTCCCTCAAGGCCAATCCGGTCTTGCTTGAACCGATGATGAAGATCGAGGTTGTCACGCCCGAAGAGTACATGGGCGATGTGATGGGCGACCTCAACAGGCGTCGCGGTATCGTACAGGGTATGGATGATGGGATCTCCGGAAAACTCATCCGTGCCGAGGTGCCGCTGGCGGAAATGTTCGGCTATGCCACCGACCTGCGCTCGGCAACCCAGGGTAGGGCGACCTACTCGATGGAGTTCGCCAAGTATGCGGAGGCGCCGGGCAGCGTCGCCGATGCGGTGATCAAGAAGGTTTCTTGACAGTTTTCAGCATATATAGATTACGAGGTAATTGTCGTGTCCAAGGAAAAATTTGAACGTACGAAACCGCACGTAAACGTAGGCACCATCGGTCACGTCGACCATGGTAAAACCACGCTGACGGCGGCGCTGACCA
>JBNJGC010000050.1:13570-15457 GCA_051747405.1 Pseudomonadota bacterium | reverse complement strand
GAGCACGGTGATCAAGTCACCCACGCCCCGCGCGCGATCATCTTCAAACATGTTTTTGCTGTAGCCGGCCTGGTAGATAGCTCCGTTGTTGCGCTGCGGCGCCTCTTTGGCCACCGGCAGGGCCGGTTTATAGGCGGTATCCTGCGGCGGTACGGTACTGCAAGCCGCCGCTGCGCTCAGTACGACGGTGGCGAAGGTCAGTTTGCCGATCTGCTCTATACGTTTCATGGCGGCCATCCTCAGGGGGTCACACTTCTGTGTGACTGCCCGCATTCGCTTAGATATTCTGGTTAATGTACTGGAGCATCTGGTCACTGGTGGAGATCGCCTTGGAGTTGATCTCGTAGGCCCGCTGGGTCTCGATCATATTGACCATCTCCTCCACCACATTGACGTTGGAGGTCTCCAACGACGACTGCATCACCTGCCCGACCCCGTTGAGCCCCGGGTTACTCAACATCGGCGCTCCACTGGCCACACTCTCCTGGAGCAGGTTCTGCCCCAGCGGCTGCAGCCCGGAGGCGTTGACAAAGTCGGCCAGCTGAATCGTGCCCACCTGGGTCGGCGCGCTGTTGCCCGGCTCCATGACCGAGACCACCCCATCGCGCCCGATGGTGATGCTCTGGGCGTTTTCGGGGATGGTGATCGCCGGTTGCAGCAGAAAACCGCTGGAGGTGACCATCTGCCCCTGGGGGTCGACCTGGAACGAGCCGTCACGGGTGTAGCCAAGGGAACCGTCGGGACGGAGCACCTGGAAGAACCCCCGCCCCTCAATCGCCACATCCAGCGAATTGCCGGTCTGCTCGATACTGCCCTGGGTGTGCAACTTCTCGGTGGCGACGGTGCGCACCCCGGTACCGCGCATCAGCCCGGAGGGTAGGACCGTATCCTGACTACTCTGGGCGCCGGGCTGGCGCACATTCTGGTACATAAGATCCTCAAAGACGGCACGGTCACGCTTGAACCCGGTGGTGCTGACGTTGGCCAGGTTGTTTGAAACCACACCCATGCGGGTCTGCTGTGCTTCCAGTCCTGTTTTCGCTATCCAAAGTGCCGGATTCATGACTTGTTACCTCTTTGATAAATTCAGTGGTGAACGGTTTTTTGGCGTTTCGCCCCGTCACACCCTAAACAATGCAATCGCTATGCCATCCTCAACAGCTGATCGCTGGCGGCGGCGTTCTCCTTGGCCGTAGACATCATCTTCACCTGCATTTCGTACTGACGCTGCAGCTCGATCATCTTGACCATCGCCTCCACCGTACTGACGTTACTCCCCTCCAGAGCGCCGGAGAGTAGGGTCACATTGGCATCGGCCGGGGCCTCCCCCCCCTCCTTGAGGCGAATCATCCCATCCTCGCCCTTGGTCAAATCCGCCATATCGGGATTGACCAGCTTGATCCGGTCCACCTCTGCCAGAGCGTTAGCAGCCTGCCCGACGGGGCGAATAGAGATGGTCCCGTCACCGCCAATCTCCAAACTCTCCGCCGGTGGCACTACCACCGGACCGCCGTTGTTGCCCATCACCGGGTGACCGGCAGCGGTGGTGAGCAGCCCGGTGGCGTCGAGTCGCAGATCGCCGGCACGGGTATAGGCCTCGCTGCCATCGGGAGCCTGCACCGCGATCCAGCCCTCGCCCTTGATCGCTGTATCCAGATCGCGACCGGTGGTGTTGATCGGGCCGGCCTTGAAGTCGATACCGGGCCGCTCGGTCATGGCGTAGACGCGGCTCGGGGCACCCTCGCCGAATACCGGCATACTGCGAAACTGCTCCAGATCCGCCTTGAAGCCGGTGGTCGTAGCGTTGGCCAGGTTGTTACTGTTCACCGCCTGCGCCTGCATGGTCTGCTTGGCGGTGGACATGGCGAGATAGAGCATGCGGTCCAT
>JBNJGC010000050.1:0-13470 GCA_051747405.1 Pseudomonadota bacterium | reverse complement strand
CTAACGAATATTAATAATCGACTGCGTTACCTGATCCTCGGTCGAGATCATCTTGGCGTTGGCCTGGAAGTCGCGCTGGGCGATGATCATATTGACCAACTGCTTGGAGATGTCGACGTTGGAGGACTCCAACGCGCCGGACTGAAGTAAGCCGAGGGTGGAGGTACCCGGTGCGCCGACCAGCGGCTGACCCGAGTCAAAGCTCTCTGCCCACATGGTGTCACCATCCGGTTTGAGGCCTTGCGGGTTAGCGAAGCTGGCCAGGGCCACCTGTCCCAAGGCCCTTGTCTGACCGTTGGTGTAGCGGGCAAAAAGCACGCCGCTTTCGTCCACGTCCACACCGGAGAGCTGGCCGGTAGAATAGCCGTCCTGCGTCAACGCGTTAACGGCAAAGGGGCTGCCGTACTGGGTGGTGCCAGCCATATTGATATCAAAATCGGCAAACTCCCCACCAGTGATATCGTTTAGCGTCTCACCGGGAACGGCAACGCCGGCATCGTCGTAGACGATGTGGTTATTCGGCGCATCATAATCGATCGCTGTCAGATTGGCCCCGGCCGGCGGATTAACCGAGTCCAAAGCACCCGATGGGGTAAACTCGATGGTTGCCGCGTCACCTGCGCCCCCACCTGCTGGGGGAACCTCGACCTCTGTACGGTTACCCGCAGAGTCGGTAGCGGTTACCCATGTGTGTACATCCCACACACTGTTGCCCGTAGCCGTATCGGTGGGACGGCGTGCAAAGTACATCGTCGTTTGCAGTGCATTACCCAGCGTGTCGTAGCTGGTCATGGAGGTGGTGCTGGTATAGCTATCGGGGTTGTTACGGTTAAACTGATTGGCAGGGATCGGCGCGCCACCGGCATCGACAAGCGGAATAGCCGGCTCGTTGGAGTCGAGGTTAAGTGCCGCGGAGATCCCCCCGTTAAGTGTCAGCTCGCCCGTGGCGCTGGGGGCTTGGTTCGATGTATCCACTTGCAGCTTATCCAGCTGACCGGTGATATCCCCGGTCGGAGAGGCCTGATAACCGGTCAAACTCTGTCCGGTGGAGTTGACCAGGAAACCGTCCTTGTCCACTTTAAACATCCCGGCGCGGGAGAAGAGTGTTGAACCGTTATCATCAAGACGGAAAAAACCCTCACCACTGATCGCCAAGTCCAGCGGGTTATCGGTAAAGTCAATATTCCCCTGTGAAAACTGCTGGGCAACGCTGGAGAGCTTCACACCGCCACCGATGGCTGTGGAGGATGAGCCGTAGACATTGGCGGCGTAGACATCGGCAAACTCTGCGCGGGATCTTTTAAAACCCGTTGTACTAGAGTTGGAGATATTGTTGCCGGTCACGCCCAGATTACCCTGGGCGGCGGAAAGGCCGGTTAGTGCTGTTTGAAACGACATGATATTTCTCCTCTTATTGCTCCTGGACGACCCGGGCAATTACATAATCTTGCGGATACTGGACATGGGGACATCCCCTTGCCCGGCAACATTCAATGTGACATCTCTACCACCCTGCCCCAGCGTGACGCTCTCAACCGCAGCGGCAACAGAGGTATCCAGTGACTGCATTTCACCATCAATGGCCGCCTCTGCTCGGATAACGTAGTCACCGGGGACGGCACGCACACCACTGTCTGTCATGCCATCCCAGGAGATATCCACCTCGCCGGCGCCCTGTTGGCCGAAGTTCATCGTGCGGACCACCTGCCCCGCGGGGTCGCTCACCGTCACATGCATGGCGGTTGTGCTGACCGGAAGGTCTGCAGTGGCCGCCACACCGCCCGAGGCGGATAGCTGTGCCTTGCCACTTTGCAAGATCACCTCACGCCCAACCAGCGACGAGGCCTGCAGGGCCTGGCTCGAGTTAAAACCGGTGGCGAAGTCGTCAAAGGCATCCTTCAGCTCACCGATACCCGATGCTGAGGAGAACTGCGCCATCTGCGCCAGAAAGTCGCCGTTCTCCATCGGCTCGAGCGGGTTTTGATTCTTCAGCTGGGTTAGCATCAGCTCCATAAAGGCGTCTTGCCCCAGCTCATCGCCTCCCTGCTGCTTCGACTTGGGCTGCTGTGACAGACCCAGGCTGTCGTAGACATTTTTGTTCGATTCAATCGAGGACATCGGTATCACTCCCGTTGCTTACTGGCCCATGGTGAGGGTGCGTGACATCAGCTGTTTGGCCGTGTTAACCACCTCAACATTGCTCTGGTATGAGCGTGAGGCGGAGATCATATTGGCCATCTCCTCCACCACGTTGACGTTGGGTTTGAATATATACCCCTCCTCGTTGGCCATCGGGTGATCCGGGTTATACTCCTGCTGCAGCGGCGCCTGGCTCTCCATGACGCCTTTAACCTCGACCCCGGTGCTGTATTGAGAGGCCGCACCGCTTTGGGCATTGAGCATGGCCGCGAAGATCGGCTGGCGCGCCCGATAGGTCTCCTCGGTGCTGCTGCTGACGCTATTGGCGTTGGCCATATTGCTGGCGGTCACGTTCAGTCGCAGTGACTGGGCACTCATCGCCGAACCGGCGACATCAAATACCTTGAACATGGACATGGCTTACTCCCCCTTGATCGCCTTGCGCAGCCCTTTGACCCGACCGTCGATGAAGCTCAACGTGGCCTGGTACTGCATGGCGTTTTCCATAAACTTGGACTTCTCCACCTGAGGGTCGACCGTGTTGCCGTCGACCGAAGGCTGGAGTGGGTTGCGATAGAGTGCCTCGCCTCCCAGCCCGCCGCTGTTGGCGCCGAGATGGCGTGCATGGGTGGTACGCAACCCGCCCGATGAAGATGGCCCGTTACCGGACTGGTAGTCGCTCAACACCGCACGAAAATCGAGATCCCGCGCTTTGTAGTTGGGCGTATCGGCATTAGCCATGTTGGAGGAGAGTATCTCCATCCTCTGCGCACGAAGCTTGAGTGCCACCTCGTGCATCCCCAGTGCGCTATCCAGATTCGGCATGGTCATTACCTCGTAAGTGAACCTTTGCCGTAGTTAATGCAAACCCTGTGCCACACAAGAGAAGCAAGAAAATACAAGGAGTTACAAAAGAATAAAGATAACGATGGCGAGGAGGCGGCAAATAAATGCCGCCGGATACGGCAAACATTGCCGTTTAGGCAGGATAGTCGAGGGGGGGTGTCAAAAATTCGACCGGGGCTTTGCCGCCACCACCGGTTACACGGTAACGACAAGGTGGCGCGTCACCCGACAACGCGCAGTGGATACAAGGCATTGAGTGGCGCCCCGGATAGGATTCGAACCTATGACCTTCCCCTTAGGAGGGGGATGCTCTATCCAGCTGAGCTACCGAGGCATGAGCGGCATTCTACCATTTCATCTGCAGAGCGGCTAATCACCATCGGGCTGCTCGCGAGGCTCCCAGCGACGACGCACAAGGCGCCGTTCGAGCTCTGCCACCAGCCGCGGCAAAACCCTCTGCGCCTCCCTTCCCAGTGCGGCGAAGCTGCCGCCGATTACTACGCCCTGCTCCACCTCGCGGAGACTGCTGATATCCAGCTTGCAGGAGAAGGGCGACTCGCCAGGGAGGTAGAGCGTGCAACGAAAGAGGTCGTTGGGGTGGAAGGTTCCGGCCCGGGGCAGCAGCAGGCTTGCCCCGCCGGTGGAGATATCGTAGAGCTGGCCTCGCTGCGCCCGCCCCTGGTGATCGTAGAGCTCTGCCCGAATATCCAGCGCTGTCACCACGACGCGGTGCCCCTCACGCCGCTGAAGGTAATCTACCGTCGCGGGTAAGCGCAGACGGTAGAATTGCAGCCCCTCCTCCTCAATACGCGCTTCGACCTCAGCGGCGAAGGCGAGCTCGGCGCCGGCCATCTGTGCATGAAAGGTGAGCGGTGTGGCTGGCGTTGGCGGCGTATCAACCTGCCGGGGGAAGATCTCGTCCAGTAGCAGCGTATTCCCCTGCGGATCCAGATCCAGCACGGTACTGATGTGGCGCAGATCACTCCCGGGCAGCCAGACGCTCACCAGTACACGGCGGCGCACCAGGCTCTGCAGTAGGGTAAGTATATAAGTCCTGTCGCTGAGGGGCTGGAACGCTTCGTTATAAGGGGCCACTGCTGCACGGTTATCCAAGGGCTTCTCCGCAAGTAGAGCGAAACACAGTACCCAGTGTAGCGGCGTGGCTGTGGTGAGGGAAGCCGCTATCGCAACTTAGGGGGGATGGGAAAGTTCGGGTACGGACGGGGGCAGTCAGGCCTTGACGGAGGTACCCTGGCCAAGGCTGCTGCTGGTGTTGCCCTGCTGGTCGTAGAGGGTGTTGTGGCCACTCTCGCGCCCCAGCAGCAGGGCCAACAGCTCCTGCGCCTGCTTTTTGTTGGCTTCGAGGAGTTGGCCGTTGATCTGGTTCTGATCCTGGCACTGGTGTAGCTGCCGCTCGATGGTCTGCCACAGTTCGGCCAGCTCGCCACTGGTGTCGTCCTGGAGCAGGCTCATAAAACCTGCTTTATCATCGCTGACGCCCGCCCGCAGCAGCAGTTCGGAGCGTTGCCGGGCCAGGCCGTTCAGCGCGTTCAGTTGCGACTCTTTGACGCTCGCCAGCGCCTCAAGCTCAGCGGCCTGTCGCTGTGTAATCAGCGCATGCTCGCGCTCAAGCGTCTCCACCAGAGCGCTGAGCGCTTCGTGCTCCTGCTGGAGCAGCGTTGTAAGCATCTGATGCGCGGATTCACTCATCGGTAAAGGCTTACTTGGCAAAGGCCGCTTCAAAGCTCATCAGCTTGTCAGCGATACGCCCGGCGCTCACCTCATAGCTGCCATCCTCAATGGCACGCTGGATGGTTGCCACACGCTCACTGTCCACCTCCGGCTGCTCGGCCAGAGTGCTCTCAAGGCTGCGCAGGCGCGCCGCTGTATCGGTCAGACTCACCGAGTCCGCACCGGCGGGGGCCGCACCGGCCTTGGCGCCCTGGGCCTTGGCTTCATCGCCACGGGCTGTGCCGACCTTGCCGCCGCCTTCATTGGCACGGGCCGGGTTTTGACCGGTTAACCCATTGATATTGTTGATAGACATACCGCTTTCTCCTCTTGCGTACAGGGTTTATCGGCCCCCGTGACAAGAACTTTAATCGAATTTTCAGGCCGGCCCATCAAAGCCGTACCTGTACGATCCCGGGCCCAACCACCTCCGCTTCGATCTTCTGCCCCGATGAAAGGTTCTCTACCGGGATCAGCTCGCCTCTGGCGCCGTCCGCCAACGCCTTGCCCTCCATCTCCACCTCCACCACACCGGTCTGCGCCCGGATGCTGACCTTCTCGCCGCGGCGGATCACGATGGGGGGTTCGATCTGACTGGGGCTGAGCACCATTCCGGCCCGCAACGAGCGGCGAGCTTCCATCCCCACCACCTCATCGACGCTGGAGAAGTAGCCGCGATTGAGGCGCGTCATATCCTCGCGGCGCAACTCTACATCGCCCGGACGCAACATACTACCCCGGCTAAGCGGACGGCTGGCAACCACCACTTGATCATAGACCGCGATGGTGCCCTGCACATAGATCGACCAGTTAACCTCCCCCCGGCAGGCGACGCGAATACTGACCGTGCCGCTCTGGCGCCCCCCTTTGGGCCACTCCGTCGAGAGCGGTTGATCGCAGCGGGCCAGGCGCAGGCGCGAATCGATCCGCCCCACGGCCACCTCCACCTCGCCACTGAGGCGCTCCCCCTCCTGCTCAAGGAATTGACGCGCCGCCTCCCTGATCGAATCGAGCGGCTGTATCGACCGCGCCTCGACCACACCCGACAGGGAGAGCAGGAGTAGTAGCGGCAGCCAGAGTGGTGTTCGGTTACTGCACATAGCGGTCGGTTTCCGTGTAGGACTCCATAAGATAGTGTATCTTCGAGCTTGCAGGCCCCTATTTGAGCCTTGTGCCAGGGTACGCGGTAGCGAACTCGGCTCGGCCTGTGGCGACAAAAAACCGTCGCACCGGCATCTTGTAAGAATACCAAGCAATGCCTGTGCCGACTTTTTAGGCTCAAGCTGTTCGCCCTGCGGGTCGATACAGTAGCCAAACCCTATAACCGCACAGAACGAATACGGAGAACCACATGGCCGGTCTACTTGATGGGGTCAACCAGCGTACACAGTTGGCGGGACACAACCGCCTGGAGCTACTCCTGTTTCGGCTCAACGGCAAACAGCGCTACGGCATCAACGTGTTCAAGGTACAAGAGGTGATCCAGTGCCCGCCCCTGACACAGGTGCCCCACTCCGTAAAGACCGTGCGCGGCGTGGCTAACCTGCGCGGCAAGACCATCAGCCTTATCGACCTGAGCCTCGCTATCGGCCAGCCGCCGCTTGAGGACCTGAGTACCAGCTACGTCATCGTCACCGAGTACAACCGAACCACCCAGGGCTTTCTCGTCGGTGGCGTGGACCGCATCGTCAACCTCAACTGGGATGAAATCCTGCCGCCCCCCCGCGGCGCCGGCAGCACCTACATGACCGCAGTCACCCATGTGGAAAACAACATTGTCGAGATCATCGACGTGGAGAAGGTGCTTGCGGAGGTGATCGGCATGCACGACCAGGTCTCCGAGGAGGTACTCGCTGGCAAACAGCAGAGCGAGATCCCGCGCCACATCCTTGTGGTGGACGACTCCTCCGTGGCGCGCAACCAGATCAAACGGACCCTGGATCAGCTCGGGGTGGAGTCCACCCTCGCCCGCAACGGCAGCGAAGGGCTGGAGATCCTCAAAACCTGGGCCGACGAGGGGACACCGGTATCGCAACGGATCAGTATGGTGATCTCCGACGTGGAGATGCCCAAGATGGACGGCTACACCCTCACCACCCAAATCCGCGAGGACTCCCGCCTGGCGGACCTCTATGTGATCCTCCACACCTCCCTCAGCGGTGTGTTCAACAATGCCCTGATCGAGAAGGTGGGCGCCGACCAGTTCATCCCCAAGTTCAACCCGGACGAGCTGGCCACATCGGTGCTCAACCGACTCAAGAGCCTGGAGAAAGAGCAGCAAGCCTCCTGAGGCGACTACCCAAGGAGAACGGCAATGAAGCCCAGCATCCTGCGCAACCTTGCCCTCGCCTTCATTGGCTTCGGCCTGTTGATGGGGGTCATCTTTCCCCTCTACGCACAATTCTTCGTTGAGTGGAAGCCGGGGATGCAGGTCTGGTTCATCGTCGGTTGCCTGGTGGCCGGCACCACCATCGGCATCGTCAACTACTACCTGGTCAACTGGATTTTATTACGCAAACTACGGCGTATCTCGGTGGTAGCCAACGCTATCAGCAACAAAGACATCACCTTTCAGTGCCAGATCGAGAGCCATGATGTCATCGGCGAGATAGTCCAAAGCTTCAACCGCATGGCCGAAACCCTGCGCGAGATGATCCGGCAGGTCAACAGCGCCACCACCCAGCTCAACGACGCCTCACAGGAGCTATCCAGCATCACCGCCGAAGCGGGCAGCCAGGTCCAGCAGCAGCAGTACGAAACCGAGCACGTTGTCGAGGCCATCGGTGAGATGACTCAAACCATCCAGGCCATCACCGCCCACGCCGGCGATGCCGCCGCTGCAGCCAGCGAAGCGGAGGAGAACGGTCGGCACGGTCGCACGGTGGTGCAGACCACCATCGACAACATCCGCCACTTGGCCGACGGGGTGGAACACACCGGCAGCGCCCTCGACGCCCTGGGAAGGGATACCGACGCCATCGGTGGCGTACTGACGGTGATACGTGGTATCGCCGAGCAGACCAACCTACTGGCCCTCAATGCCGCCATTGAAGCGGCCCGTGCCGGCGAGTCCGGCAGGGGGTTTGCTGTGGTGGCGGATGAGGTGCGCACCCTCGCCAGCCGCTCCCAGCAGGCTACCGCCGAGATCGAAACGATGATCGAGCGGCTTCAACACGGCGCCCGCGAGGCGGTCGAAGCGATGCAACAAAGCCGCCAGCGTGCGCAGCAGGGTGTGGAGCAAGCCGCGGACGCCAACAGCTCACTTGAGGCGATCGCCTCGGCCGTTGCCAACATCAGCCGGATGAATGAACAGATCGCCTCAGCCTCGGCAGAGCAGTTGAGCCACGCCCGGGACGTCAACCACAATGCGGAGAATATCCGTCACCTGACCGAGGCCTCTGTCACCGGCTCGGACAAGGTCACCGCAGCGGGCAAAAGGATGGCCGAGCTGGCCCATCAGATGAAGGCGATGATCGCCGCCTACCGTTTTTGACATCGCGCCGTTGATGACAAAGACATCACACCTCATATACTATTCACCCAGACTCACATTCGACACTCAGGGCCATTCTCTGTGACCGCACTGCAAATCACTCCCCAGGACTACGATGACTTTCGCCGCTACCTTGAGGAGCACTCCGGCATCGTCCTCGGGGACAACAAGCACTACCTGGTCACCAGCCGCCTCAACCGCCTGATGCGGGAGTTTGGCATCGACGACTTCAACGTCCTGATGCGCCGACTGAAAACCGAGCGCAAGTCCAAGCTCCACGAGCAGATCGTCGACGCCATGACCACCAACGAAACCCTCTGGTTCCGCGACACCTACCCCTTTGAGGTCATGAAACAGACCATCCTGCCCGAGCTGAGCCAACGCCGCCTGTCACAGCTGAGAATCTGGTCCGCCGCCTGCTCCTCCGGCCAGGAGGCCTACTCCATCAGCATCACCCTCTCTGAGTACCTGGCGAGTAAACCCGGCAGCCTGCCCAGCAACATACAGATCATCGGCACCGACATCTCCAGCTCCATGCTCAACGACGCCAAGGCCGGGCTCTATGACCAGATGTCCCTCGCCCGCGGCATGTCCGATGAGCGGCGCAAGCGCTACTTCGTCCCCGTGGGCAACAAATGGCAGGTGCGCCCGGAGATCAAAAGCCGCGCCAGCTTCCGCGAGCTCAACCTACTGAACAACTTCTCGCCACTGGGCAAGTTCGATATCGTCTTCTGCCGCAACGTCCTGATCTACTTCTCCAGCCAGTTGAAGACCGACATCCTCAACCGCATCGCCAAGACCCTCAACCCCGGCGGCTTTCTCTTTCTCGGCGGCTCCGAGTCGCCCACCAGCTACACCGACGCCTTTGAGCTGGTCCGCACCCCCAAGGGCGTGGTCTACCGCGTCAAAGAGGGCGCCAGCGGCGGCAAAAACAGCTTTACCGGTCGCAGCAGCGCCACCGGCAGCCCCTCCCGTCGCTGAACCGACGCAATAACTCTGTGTTTTTTATGGTTTTTTGCCATACCCCCCGGGTTCTGGTATAAATACACGCTTGCCCTGCGGGCAGGGGACTTTGCGCCCGGGTGTCCGCACAGATGTCGGCCAACACTCAATAGCTTGGCCACCGCAGTGCAGCCTTGTGTATGCATGTTCGTTTAACCAGACAGAGCTAGGACCAATGACGACATCCTCATCCGCAGAGAGAAAGATTGACGTCAGTTGGGTAACCGACACGGAAAGTGCAACTCGACGTTTTCAGGTATTCACCGAACGACAGCTGGATCAGATCCCGCAGATCGAACGGTTAAGCGAGGAACAGCGCTTTACCATGCGTGTGGTGGCGAACGTGCTGCCGTTCCGGGTCAACAAGTACGTCATCGACGAGCTTATCGACTGGGACAACATCCCCGACGACCCGATGTTCCAGCTCACCTTCCCGCAAAAGGGCATGCTCAAACCCGAACAATTCGAGCGCATGGCGGCACTCCTGCGCCGCAGTGACGACAAAGCCGAAATCCGTGAGCTGGCCAACGAGATCCGTCAGGAGCTCAACCCCCACCCGGCCGGACAGCGTGAGATGAACGTACCGATGCTCGACGGCGAACGCCTCGACGGCATTCAGCACAAGTATCGAGAAACCGTGCTGTTCTTCCCCAGCCAGGGTCAGACCTGCCACTCCTACTGCACCTTCTGCTTCCGCTGGGCACAGTTTGTCGGCGACAAGGAGCTGCGCTTCTCCGCCAATGAGGCGGGCAAGCTCCACCGCTACCTCCGCCAGCACACCGAGGTGAGCGACCTGCTGATGACCGGCGGCGACCCGATGGTGATGAAGACCAAACACCTCGAAGGCTACCTGCGCCCGCTACTGGAGCCGGAGTTTGATCACATCCACAACATCCGCATCGGCACCAAGGCGATCTCCTTCTGGCCCTACCGTTTTCTCAGCGACGCCGATGCCGAGCCGCTGCTACAGCTACTGCGTGACCTGGTCCGACAGGGCAAGCAGGTGGCGATCATGGCCCACTTCAACCACTGGAAAGAGCTGAGCACCCCGGCGGCACAAGAGGCGATCCGCCGCATCCGCGAGACCGGCGCCATCATCCGCAGCCAGTCGCCGCTGATCGCCCACATCAACGACGATGCCGACGTCTGGGCCAAAATGTGGCGCATGCAATCCAACATCGGCGTCTATCCCTACTATATGTTCGTCGAGCGCGATACCGGTGCCAAACGCTACTTCGAGGTACCGCTCTATCGCGCCTGGGAGATCTATCGCGACGCCATGAAGCAGGTATCCGGCCTGGCCCGCACCGCTCGCGGCCCCTCCATGAGCGCCGGCCCCGGCAAGGTGGAGGTGCAGGGTGTCACCGAGGTCCATGGCGAGAAGGTCTTTGTCCTGCGCTTCATCCAGGGCCGTAACGCCGAGTGGGTCCAGCGCCCCTTCTTTGCCCAGTACGACCCGGAAGCCACCTGGCTACACCAGCTCAAGCCCGCCTTTGGTGAGGAGAAGTTCTTCTACCAAAAGGAGTATGAGCAGATGTGCGAAGAGGCGCTGCAAGAGGACGACTAGCACTCCCGACGGGTGCTCAACCCTGGCCCCACCGTTCTGGCCGTCGCCGCCGAACGGGGAGTGCCCACCAAGCGCGCCCAGTCAGTGGTAACGGATTTGGTCCCCTTTAGGCCATCTTGATAAAAAAGCCGCCAGCGGAATGCTGCGCGGCTTTTTTCGCTTTACAGCGGGCACCAAAATGGCGTACACCGAACCTATAGACATCCAGCAAGAACGGCACCCGATGAAAGAGACGACCATTCACAATCAGGACCAGCTCCTCAGCATCCTCTCCACCAGCCATCCGCTGGCCAACAGCCACATCGGCGAACTCCTACTGGAAGAGGAGGCACTCAGCAAAGAGCAGTTGGAATATGCCCTGCAGTGGCAGCAAGATCACCCGGGCAAACACCTCGGGGATATCCTCCTTGATATGGGCTACTGTACCAGCGAGCAGATCACCTCAGCGCTCTCGCGCAAGCTCGGCATTCCCTACGTCAAGCTCGAGGACTACGATATCCCGCCCAAAGTGCTGCGCCTGGTCCCGGCCGATGTGGCACTGCAACACAGCGTACTGCCCCTGGCCGAGCACCAGAACCGGCTCGTCATCGCCATGGAGAACCCGCTCAACTGGGAAGCGATAGAGCTGCTGCGATTTCGCACCAACCACAACATCGAAGTGGTCATCACCTCCAGCACCGAAATCAGCAAGGTGCTGGATAAATACTACCTGCAGCACAGCGACGAAATGCTCGACGAGGTCTCCGAAGAGGTGGAGCTGATCAGCGAAACCACGCAGCCCAAGGAGGACCCTTCACAGCTCCAAACCATCGCCAAGGAGGCGCAAAAGAAACCCATTGTGCGCCTGGTCAACGCCATCATCGTTCAGGGGATCAAGCACCAGGCCTCCGATATCCACATCCAACCCGGTAGGGAACGGGTCAACATCTTCTACCGCATCGACGGCAAACTGCAGTTCTCACGCTCGCTCAACCGCGCCCTACTCCCCCCCATCGTCAGCCGCATCAAGATCACCGGACGCATGGACATCGCCGAACGCCGCCTCCCTCAGGACGGCCACTCGCGGGTCGTCATCGACGGCAGCAACATCGACCTGCGTATCTCGGTGATCCCCACCGTCAGCGGCGAGAGCGTCGTCATCCGCATCCTGGACAAACGTGTCGGCCTCAAACCCATGGACCAACTGGGGCTGGGCGAGGCCGAGACAGAGCAGCTGCGCCACCTCATCCAGCGCAGCTACGGCATGCTGCTGGTCACCGGCCCGACGGGTTCGGGCAAATCCACCACCCTCTACGCCGTACTCAATGCGGTCAAAGAGCGAGGGCCGCACATCATCACCGTGGAAGACCCGGTCGAGTACGACATGGAGGGGGTCGAGCAGATCCAGATCGCCCCCGGACTCGGTTACACCTTCGCCGAGGCGCTGCGACACATCCTGCGCCACGACCCGGATGTGGTCATGGTCGGTGAGATCCGCGACCTGGAGACCGCCCGCATCGCCAACAAAGCGGCCCTCACCGGCCACCTGATGCTTAGCACCCTCCACACCAACGACGCCGCCAGTACCGTTACCCGTCTTATCGACATGGGCGTGGAGCCCTACCTGCTCAGCTCCACCCTGCTGGGTGTCATGGCGCAACGCCTGATACGCCTCAACTGTCCCCACTGCCTGGCCCAAGAGCCGGTGGATGAGCACGCCCAACAAGTCCTGGGGCTGGGCAAAGACGAACGCTTCTACCGTGGCCGTGGCTGCAGCAACTGCAACAACACCGGCTACCACCACCGAGCCGCCGTCTGTGAGCTACTGGTAATCACCCCAGAGCTCGCCTCGCTCATCAGCCAGAGCGCCAACAGCATGGAGATCAAAAAAGCCGCCCTGGACGGCGGCATGAAGACCCTCACCCACAACGCTCTGGAGCTGGCACGCCAGCAGCGTACCTCCATTGAGGAGGTGATGGCTGTCCGACTAGAGTAATTGGTAGATGGCGCGCCTGGAAGGAGTCGAACCTGCGACCGCCTGGTTCGCAGATAGCATAATCAATTTTATTTTATTGTTTTTGTGTAACGACTACTCGCCCCACCTCTGACAAGATTTTTCACCGCAGAGGCGCAAAGGACGCGAAGGTTTCTATTATGCGGTAGTGCTATTGATTGTGACGGTTTGAGGATAACGCAGATGGGGCGTCCCGGCACGTTTGCAAGCCTTTGCGCACTCTGCGCCTTTGCGGTGAGATTTCATCCCGGCGGCCTGGCGCGGAGATACCACGCTCCAGTCATTGACCGAATAGGATGCGCTTCGCAAGCTCAGCGCATCCTATCTTCTTAGGCGCCCATGGCCGCCCCATTCCCACAACAGACCGTCATTCCGGGCTTGACCCGGAATCCATTCCTAGACACAGCACAGAGATAACTCAAGCATGGATGCCGGAGCAGGTCCGGCATGACGGCCTCCGTGCTCTCTGTGGCAATAATCTCAAAACTCCTGCTGTTGTGGCCAGTATGTGGTGGTTTGAGTGGGTGGCCACCGTTGCAAGCAGGTGGGGTCATCACCCCGCCTGATCAGCGTGGACGGATACCAAGGATTGTTGGGAGTCAGGCCCTCGTCTAGATACCGAGCCCTGATATAGCCGCTGTGGCAGGCTTGTAGCCAGCGCCCTATCGCTGGTGCGGTTCAGCCGCCGGCATATGGGGA